>CALUKL010000095.1 GCA_944321195.1 uncultured Alistipes sp. | reverse complement strand
TCCACGCGGTTTGCGGCGTGTTCGATGCCGGGAGCGAAGTTCACCCACCCGGTTTTTCCGGGGAGGCTTCCGAGGATTCCATCGGCGAGCGTGATGGCCGTACCGCTCGGGGCATCCTTCTTCTGGGTGTGGTGGACCTCCTCGATGCGGACCTCGTAACCGCCCCCGAGGCGTCCGACCAGTGCGGCGAGCTGGCGGTTGAGGCGGAACAGGAGGTTGACGCCCAGGCAGTAGTTCGAGGCGTAGAAGAGCGCCCCGCCGCGCTGGCGGCACAACTCCTGCAGTTCGGCCAGGCGGTCTGTCCAGCCGGTTGTTCCGCTGACGACGGCCACGCCGCACTCCAGACAGGTGCGGATGTTGTCGTAAGCCGTGGCGGGCGTGGTGAATTCGATAGCCACGTCGATGCCCTTCAGGTGTCCGGCATCGAGGTCGCGGGCATTGTCGAGGTCGATGACAAGGGCGGTTTCGTGTCCCCGTTCGGCGAGGATCCGTTCGATTTCGCGGCCCATCTTGCCGTATCCGATGATTGCAGCCTTCATGTCGTAGTGCGGTTCGAAAATTCAGTTCCGACAAAGATACGAATAAATTCGGAAACTAAACGCAGCGATCCCGGTTTATCGTATGTGCGAAATGCGTATCTTTGTACCGAAAAAGAAGTTGTCCATGCGATATTTTCTCGAACTCCGCTATCTGGGAGCGGCCTATTGCGGGTGGCAGCGGCAGCCCGACCAGCCGTCGGTGCAGCAGACCCTCGAACGGGCCCTGACGACGCTCCTCCGCGAACCGGTCGAGGTGACCGGAGCGGGTCGCACCGATACGGGGGTGAATGCCTCGTATTATGTGGCGCATTTCGACTGTTCGGCACCGGTTGCGGATCCGGCGCAGACGCTCTACAAATTGAATTTCCTGCTTCCGGAGGACATCTCGGCGGAGGGTCTGACGGCGGTTGCGGACGATGCGCACGCGCGGTTCCACGCCCGGGAGCGCGAGTACCGCTACTACATCGAACCGCACAAGAATCCCTTCACGCGCCACCTGACGTGGCAGTATTACGTGCCGCTGGACCTCGGGCGGATGAACCGCGCGGCGGCCCTGCTGCCGGAGTACGAGGATTTCACGTCGTTTGCCAAACTCAACTCGAACAACCGGACGAACATCTGCCACGTGATGCGGGCGGAGTGGACGCTTCTGGCGGACGGGCGTCTCTGTTTTACGATCCGTGCGGACCGTTTTCTGCGGAACATGGTCCGGGCGATTGTGGGGACGCTGGTCGACGTGGGCCGGGGGCGTTATACGCCGGAGGATTTCCGGGCGATCATCGAGAGCCGGGACCTGTCGCGTTCGAGTGCCGGGGCCCCGGCGCAGGGGCTCTTTTTGAGCGATGTCCGCTACCCTGCCGGGATCTTCGAACGGGGCCGTTCCCGAACCTCGGAGACCGGGAGCTGAAATGGCAGACGGACCGCTTCAAAGCGGTCCGTCCGTTTTCCGTACCTGGCGCCTATCGTACCCGGAGGGTGCGTCCGATGCGCAGGATGGTCGTCGACTTGATGCCGTTCAGGCGGCAGATGTTCGTCACGGTCGTCCCGTACTTGATGGCCAGCGCCCCCAGCGTGTCGCCCGAGCGGATCTTGTGGTAACGCATGGCGGCCTTTTCGGCAGCCTCCTTCTTGTCCTGCTCCTCGTTGGCGATCTCATCGTCGAAATCCTGCCCGGCATTGGAGTAGATGCTGAAGAAGGATTTTTTCAGCAGGAAGGTTTCGCGGCACAGGATGCCGTTCTTGAAGTCGATCAGCCGTTCGGGGTCGAACGCCTGCCCGTAGTAACGGGTTTCGAAATGGAGGTGGGGACCCGTCGAGCGTCCTGTCGAACCGCCCAAACCGATGATGTGCCCGGCCTCGACCCACGTTCCGGGCTCGACGAGCCGCTCCGAGAGGTGGCCGTAATAGGTTTCCAGTCCGTTGTCGTGGCGGATGATGACCAGATTGCCGTATCCGCGGACGTACTTCGAGATGCGCACGCGGCCGCAGAACGTGGCATAGATCGAATCGCCCGTCTTGAGCGGGAGGTCGACGCCCTGATGGCGGCGTCCGCGGCGGGGGCCGTACTTGCCGCGGGGGTTCACGGCACCCTTGTAGGGATAGTGGTAGCTCTTCGTCGAGTCGACCAGGTCGATCACGACCGACTGGGGCATCGACGACATGTCGACACTCTGGTACGGGAAGAGCGACGTTGTGTCCCAATACTTTTCGAAGATCGTGCTGTCCTTGGCCACGGCGCGGTTGCGGACGTACTTCCAGGTGTTGTTGGCGTAGAGGATGACGTGCAGGGCGTCATTTCCCGAATCGAGCGTGTCGAGGACCGTCAGTCCGTGGGTATCGAACGTCGATTCGATCTGCTTGCGCTGCAGGCGGAGCTGCAGGTCGGCGATGGAGTCTGCGGCGGCCTGTTTCGGGTCGACGGGTTTGGCTTCGGCCTCGCGGACGCTCCGGGTCCGGTTTTCCAGGCGGGCTTCCATCCTGTCGAGCAGGTTCTGCAGCGAGTCGATGGCAGCGTCCTGCAGTCCCGAGAGACGGCGCAGCGAATCGGCTTCGGCCATCGCCTCGACGGCCTGCTCCTGGAGCCGGGCCCGCGAGGGCCGGGCCGCCCGGGCTTCGGCAGCAACAGCGGCCGCCAGCAGGGCGAAGGTCAGTACGTATTTTTTCATCTTCGATCGGTATCTTGTATCGGTGTATGTTCGGTTTACTGTTTGATCAGCTCTTCGGCGGCTTCGAGGGCCTTGTAGAACTCCTCGCCGAAGCGGCGGATGATCGGTTCGCGCAGCGCCTTGTAGACCGGGATCCCGAGTTTGGCGCCGCACCGCCGGGCCGGGGCGCAGACCGACCAGCGGTGGTAGTTGAGCCCCACGGTTCCGTTCGAGAAGCGCATCACGCGGATCGGATAGAGGTGGCACGAGATCGGTTTGCGGAACGACGTCCTGCCCTCCTGCCACGCCTTCTCGATGGCGCAGAGCGTCACGCCGTTTTCCTGATAGGTGTAGGCGCATTCGGCATCGTTGACCAGCGGCGTGGTGAGGTCGCCCTCCTCGTCGAGGACCATGAAACCCTGCCGTTCGACGGCCTCGATGCCTTCGCCGGTCATGTAGGGGCGGTAATTCGGGTATTCGCGTGCGAGGATCTCCACCTCGTCGGCTTCAAGCGGTGCTCCGGCATTTCCCTCCACGCAGCAGATGCCCTTGCACTGCGCCAGATCGCAGGCGAAACATTCGCGCAGCAGGTCGGCGCTTACGATTTTGTCGTCGATCTCGATCATTTGCGGCAGGTGTCGGCGATAATCAGGTCATACAACTCGCCGAGCGACAGCCCCATTGCGCGGGCCTGCTTCGGAACGATGCTCCCGGCGCTCATCCCCGGGATCGAGTTCAGCTCGATGAAATAGGGTTTTCCGGCGGGGGTTACGATGAAGTCGACCCTGACGACACCCGAGCAGCGGCACGCCCGGTAAGCCTCGCGGGTCATGCGGTTGAGTTCGGCGCGCACCTCGTCGGGAATCTGCGCCGGGGTGATCTCCTCGGAGCGTCCGGCGGTGTATTTGGCCTCGTAGTCGAAGAAGTCGTTCTTGGGAACGATCTCCGTAATGGGAAAGATGTACTCCTTTTCGCGCGTGACGAGGATTCCGCATCCCATTTCGCGGCCCGTGATGCACTCCTCGATAAGGATTTCGTCGTCCTGGGCGAATGCCGCCTCAATGGCTGCCGGGAGCTCTCCGGCCGTGTGGACCTTCGTCACGCCGAACGACGAGCCGTTGGCATTGGGCTTCACGAAGAGCGGCAGCCCCAGCCCGGCGACGATCTCATCCGTCTCCCACGCCTCGCCGCGGCGCAGGAACCGTTCGCGGGCCAGGTTGACGCGCCCGGCCAGCGTGCGCTTGGTGGTGATCTTGTCGAACGTCACCACCGACGAGACCATCGAGCACGACGAATAGGGAACGCCCATCATGTCGAGATAGCCTTGCAGCCGTCCGTCCTCGCCCGGGGTGCCGTGGATGAGGATCAGCGCGTAGTCGAAGAGCTTGTGTTCGCCGTCGATCGTGATCGAGAAGTCGTTCTTGTCGACCTGCCACTGCCGGCCGTCGGGCGACGTGTGGTGCCAGTCGCGGTGGTGGAGGTCGATGGCCGTGATGTCGTATTTCGTGTGATCGAGTGCCGCTTCGATCTGTGCGGCGCTCTGGAGGGCGATCTCCCGCTCGGGAGAGTCGCCGCCCGCCAGAAGGGCGATCTTCAAACGTGTCATTTTCAGGGGTTGTATATGTCTTTGTATCGGAATTCCAGAATCTCCTGCACCATCTGTGCGAACTGCCGGGCCTCGACATGCGCCGCATCGATGCGCAGCACGGCGTTGAAGTCGTTCAGGGCCGGGCCCCACTCGCCCATGCGGTAGTGGAGCCTGCCGCGTTCGAGGAGCAGTTCCACGTCGCCGGGGCGTTCCGTAATCCGGGCCGTGAGGGCCGCGATACGGGTTGCGGGGCTCCAGAGCCCCTTTTTGCGGATGTAGTCGAGGACCCCGGGGGCGAGCATCGTCGAGACATCCTCGCCGCGGGCGATCCGCTCGCGGACGTCGGTGGCGGCGAACTCCTGCAGCGGGGCGTCGTCGAGAAGCGTGATGCGGCCCTCGAACCCACGGGTCTCCTTCCCGTGCCGGGGGTAGACGTAAATGGGATATTCGAGCACCTTTTCGTACTCCTTCCAGCCTTTGAGCCCGGCGATCTGGTCGCCGCCCATCAGGATCGAAAACACCATCTCCGACCCAAAGTTTTCCTGCAGGTAACGCAGCGTATCGATTGTATATGAAGGCTTTGGCAGTAAAAATTCCACGACCGACGGCTTGATCCGGTCGGGGTGCTTCGAGGCCCGGCAGGCGATCTCGGCCATCTCGAAGCGGTCCAGTTCCGGAGCCAGCTCCCCGGCCTCCTTGTAGGGGCTCCGGGGCGAGACGACCAGCGCCACCTCGTCGCACAGACCCCGGTCGAGGACATACTCCGCCAGGGCGATGTGCCCCTTGTGGATGGGGTTGAACGACCCGAAATAGAGCATTTCGCGTTTCATGCGGCTACCGGGCGATGAAGTGTTCGAGGATTTCGCAGGCCCGGGCCACGGCGTCGTCCAGCCGGTCGTTGACCACCACGTGGTCGAACTCCGGGGCCTTCGTCAGTTCGAACTCCGCCTTGGCCACGCGCCGTTCGATGGCTTCCGGGGCATCCGTGCCGCGTGCGACGAGGCGTCGGCGCAACTCCTCGACCGAGGGGGCCATGATGAAGATCGAGCATGCCTCGTCGCCGAAGATCCGTTTGAGGTTGATGCCCCCCAGGACATCGACGTCGAAGACGATCACGTGACCTTTCGCCCAGATGCGCTCCACCTCGCTGCGCAGCGTGCCGTAGCAGGTGCCCTTGTAGACCTCCTCCCACTCCACGAAGCGCTCTTCGGCGACGGCCTGCGCAAACTCCTCCTGCGAAAGGAAATAGTAGTCCACGCCGTTGCGTTCGGCACCCCGCGGGGCGCGGCTCGTGGCCGAAATGGAGAACTCCAGCTGCGGATAGCGCGCCAGCAGCTCCTTGACGATGGTGGTTTTGCCCGATCCGCTCGGGGCTGAAAATATGATGACTTTTCCCATTTTTTCTTAGCGTCTTGTTTTTCGGAACCTGGACCGCGCCCGGCGGGATTATTTCGGAGCCCTTCCGGTCCGTCCTCCGTCC
>CALUKL010000094.1 GCA_944321195.1 uncultured Alistipes sp. | reverse complement strand
GTTTCCCGGGGACGTGCTGCGCCGCTGCCGGAAGTGTCAGGCAGAGCGTAATCAGGATGAGTATGGATCGTTTCATGACGTACCGGGTTTAGAGATAGAAGGCCATGCCGAGGCCGATCGAGAAGATGTTGACCTTGAAATTCATCTGGCTGAGGTTGCGTTCGCCCACGGTGACCTGGTTGTGGACCTGTTCGGAGTGGTTGAACGTGATACCCATCACGCCGACATTTACTTCGACGGCCATGTTGTTCGTGGCGAAGGCGATGATTCCGGGCGAGATCCCCAGCGAGAGGGTGTATCCCGTTTCGTAGGTTCCCTTCACGGGCGAACCGTTGGCGAAACGGGCTTCGGTTCCGCCTCCTGCGAGCGACATTTCGTTGAAGAGTGCGAATCGCTTGCTGCGGCCCAGGGGGATGTACTGCCGCCAGATGGCTGCCACCTGATAGGAGTGCTGCAGGGAGTAGTAGTCCTGGGCTGCGAGGTTTACGTTGGAGCCTTCATCCCCGAAGTTGATGGCGGCCTTGTCGAGTTTGAGCAGCGAACGCGAGTAGATGAATCTTCCTCCGAGAGCCATGTTGTTGCGGACGGCATAGGCGATCATGGGGCTGATCTTGAAGGTGTAGCCTTTGGAGTCGATGCCCTCGATGAGCAGGAACTGATAGCTTTTGTTCGAGTGGGTCGAATAGGAGGCCGTACCGCCGAATACCCACTGGCCTTTCGGGACGAAGAGGTTGTGCGTGTCGGTCAGTCCGCGCCGCTGCCGCATCTCGTTGATGGTCAGGGGGCGGTGGATGGCGGAGCTGTCTGCGGCCTGCCGGGCCGGAGCGGACTCCTGGGCACGCAGCGTGCCGCAGGCTGCCGTAAGGCTCGCTCCGAGGAGCAGCAGGCGGATGAGTGTTGTGCGCATCGTTTTGCCTTTAGTCGTTAGTAAACCCACTGGAAGTCGTCGACGTACATGACGTTCGACGTACAGCCGTTCATGTAGTCGCCGTAAGCACTCGTGGCGCAGGAGATGACCAGCGTGTAGCTTCCCGACGGTTTGGTCTCCTTATCGTAGTAGTGGAGCGTAAGGTCGAGAGGAAGCATTTCACCTCCCGAGGATTGCTCTTCGATGAAGATCGATCCGTAGGCGATGATCTTGCCTTCGTTTTGCGTGGCATTGTCGCCGCCGTAGATGCCTTTGGCGGGGTCCCAGATCCCCTTCGGGGAGCTTGATCCCGAGGTTACTGTATGGGCGGCACTCCAGTCGACGATTGCCACGTAGATCCGGGCCTGATCCTGTTCGCCGGTTGCGAGCGGGCCGTCGTGCTGGTTCTGGTTGACCAGCCCGAGCGTCTCGGCGTAGTAGAGTACGTGCATCTTCCGCGGACGGGCCTGCCAGTCATAGGGCTGGCCGAACGATACCGAACCGCTGGTCCCCGACTGGGCAAAGCTGCCTGTGAAGAGGTTTCCGGCGGCGAGGTTCACCAGCAGGATCGGCTTGTTGGCCTGCAGACGGGCGCAGTGGCTGCCCTGTATGCCGGTGAAGGTGCTCTGGAGGCAGAGCGGGTCGCTCATCGAGTTGTTTCCGCTGTCCCAGAACGACCCGTGGTTGTTGTTGAAACAGCTCATCGAGCCGTCCTCCATATCGCCTCCGGGAATGCTCTGGCCTCCGGCCGTCGTGAACGAAGCGAGGCTCTCCTGTTCGCCGATCACCGCACGGCACTCGTACTCGCCTTCGGCCCAGACGCCCGTCCCGGCCGTCGGCGTGTAGATGGTCTGGCCGTTTTCGTTGGTCGACTCCTCCCATTCGGCGCCGAGCGTGGCCGTCCAGTAGCCGTCGCAGGAGTCGGTTCCGGCCAGCTCCTGCCACTCGCCGTCCTTCGAGCGCAGCCCGAAGGTCACGGCCGAGGCCCCCGCGTCGAATACCCGGGCGCGCAGCGTGACGGTGTTCCGCCACAGGTCGTAATCCGCCTCCGAGGGGGGTACGATTCCCTGCAGCGTGAAGATGCACTCCGCTTCGCCGTTTCCGCCGCCGTTGTCCGCGGCTTCGATGTGCAGCGTATGGTCGCCGCCCGCGCATCCCGTGAAGAAGTCGTCGGAGAGCGTTACGGTGAGGGCGTTTTCAGCTGTTTTCACTACGGAGAGGCCTGCTACGGGAGCCGAAATCGCCGCCAACAGGTCATACGGCTTTTCGTCGAAGGTCAGCGTTGCGGCCGTCGTCGGCTTGACGGTCGTGATCAGGAAGCGCTTTTCGCCGCCCTGATACTGCTGCGTTTCGGACATCTCGAAACCGTCGCCCTCGATCGTCGGGTCGGGACTCCAAATGATCGTGTCGTCGAAATCATCGGTCTCATCGTCCACGCGGATCGCCACACCCTCGATGAATCCCGGCAGGTCGGGCGAGTAGCGGAACGTCAGCGTGTATTTTCCCGGGGTCCGGACCTCGGTGATGGTTCCGCTCTTTTCGACCGCGCCCTTCGAGACGTGCGTGCCGCTGAATTGCCACGAAAGGGCATCGGCCCCTTCGTCGAGCGTGAAGTATCCCGTGGCGTCCTCCGTGTAGCGGAGCGTCGAGGCGTCGTCGGCCTGGCTCTCGTCATAGGCTGCGCCGGGCATCACCCGCACCTCGAAGTTCGTGCCGAAATTTTCGGGAATGGTGCCGTCGAAAACCGCGGCGACAGCCGTATTCTGCAGGGTGCACCTTACCTCGACGGGGGTATTCACCCCGGGGGTTACGGTAAAGGACTCCTCGCCTTTGTAGAGGCGCTGGGTGAACGAGGCTGCAACCTCTTCCCCGGCCTCCACCGTCACGCGGTACTCCCCGGCCAGGAGTTCCAGACGCTCCGGAAGCTCCTCCTTTGCGGTGTATTTGCGGATCGGCTCCCCGTCGCTGTTGTAGATGTATACGGTCAGGTGCTCCATCGGATCATAAGCGTCGTCCGCCGCATCCGAACGGGTCGAGACTGTCATCGTGAGGGTTCCCGAGGCGCCTGCGGCGTCGAGCGATTGGGAACTCTCCGAGCATCCCGCCACGGCGAGTCCCAGCACCGGGAACAGATATCTGTACAGGCGTTTCATGGCTACTCTTCAGTCGGTACTACGAGGGTCAGCGTGGCCGAAGCCTCCCCGCCCGCAGGGTCGATTACTTTGAGATGGAACTGGTGGCTTTCGCCCGGCTGGCTCAACTCCTTGAGGGCTCCGATGATCTCGGAAGGAATCTCGAAATAGGTGCTCGGCTGGCCCTTGACCTCGTCGCCGACCGGGAAGCCGACCGCCGTTTTCAGCAGGTTGCCCTCCTCGCTTTCGGCATCGATCTCGCAGAGGTCGAATTCACCCGCCAGAACCGGCATTTCGGAGAGGATTGCTTCCAGAGTGACGGATTCGATCCGCACGAGCAGGGACTGGATTCCGCCGTTCGGGGCCGTGATGTCGACGCGCACGGGGTCGAGGGTTTCCAGCACATAGGGCTGCGAGATGTCCCAGCCCTGCATGACGATCGTCGGGGCTTCGCCGGGCTCTTCACCTCCGCCCTCCTCATCGAGAATCTCCTCCCAGAGCCCTTCGGTGCCGTTGATCGTGATCGTGTCATCGAGCACGAAGTTATTTACCTTGATGTCGAACTTGATCTCGCCCTGGGAGGCGTAGACGATCACCAGTTCGATCTTGCGCCACTGTCCGGCCTTGACGCCCGAGATTGTCTTGCTGAAGGTCACATCGCCGCCATCGGTAAACGAGCCGCTGAGTACGAATTTGAGATCATTGGACTCGGCGGCGGGCAGGAAGAAGGCGGCCTGCTGTTCGTCCCAGTACTCCTTCGAGAACTCCAGCGAGGCACTCCCGAGCGAAACGGTGGCTTTCGTCTCGGCGGTGAGCTGGTCGGCCAGGTCTGCCGAGCAGAGCAGCGTCACCTTGATGTTCTGCAGCGTGCAGACGATCTCCTCTATCGGGGTGGTGGCCCCTTTCGTAATCGAGAAGGCATAGGTTGTGCCGTAGACCGGGGTGTTCCAGGCCGCAGCCTGGATCTCCTCCGTGCGGTGGGAGCTGACCGTCAGCGTATAGTTGCCGACCGGCAACTCCTTGGGACCGGCCGCGAGTTCAGCCTGCAGCTCCGCATAGGTGCCGTCGAAATGCGAGCTCTGATCGTCCGTGTTGACGATCCGGACGAGGTAACCATCCGTATCGGTCACCGCACGGGTCGCGGCTTGTGTGGAGGGCGGGGTTTGGGTTTCGTCCTGCGTATCGTCGGGCTGGGTGTCGGTCTCGGTGTCGTAGATCACGCGCAGACTCATCGCTCCGCTCAGGAAGCCCGTCGTTGTGGAATCGGTCGTTCCGTTTTCCGCGTTTTTGTAGGGGGGCTCCTCGTTTACGCAGCCCGCCAGCAGAAGGGCTCCCAGACTCAAGGTCGTAAATAATCCGGTAAAGGTTTTCATATCTCGTGTCGTTTTTATGCGTTGGTTTCCTCTTCGGCGTTGTCGTTCAGTTCGATGTCGAACGTGCGTTCGTCGAGGTATTCGTCGTAGAGATTGATCGTCACCGAGGCGCTTCCGCTGTTCTGTGCATCGAAGAGGAACGTATGGCGCGTGCGGGCGACGGTCTGTTCGAGCGTCTGCTCGGGGAAGGTGTAGCTGCGGTCGAAGGCCGTGCCGGTCTGGCTCTGGAGCTTGGCCGTACCCGTGAGGGTCAGCTTCGAACCGGCCTCGACGAAGACCGCTTCGTCCGCCGTCTCGGCACCGGGCGTGAAGGTAAAGCGGTTCCCGGCCGATGTCGTGACGGTGAAGGTCGCGTCATGGAAGTAGTTCAGGAACGACTCCGTGGCCGAGACGAGCACCTGTGCATTGGCGATCTGCACGGGAATCGTCTCCTCGACGCTTTGGCGGGCGACGATTTCGATGTTTTTCGTTCCGTAGTAATAGGGTTTGCCGACCCCCTCGGCCTTCGGATTCCCGTAGGTGAGGGTTGCGGTGTAGGTTCCGGCCGGGAGCGTTTCGCCCGCGTCGTTGAATGCGGCGAGGCTCTCCCAGGTTTTGGAAAACTCCGTCCCGGAGAGCGTGAGGGCGAGCTCCCCGGCGGTCGGGACCGGCGTAACGGCGATTTCGGCCCGTGTGGTGATCATGGCGTCGGTGCGGCAGTCGATACGGAGGGTTCCGCAGCCTTCGCCGTTTGCGGGCGTCTCGTTTTTGGTGCATCCTCCGGCTGCGACGGCCGCCGATGCCAAGAGAAGAATCAGTCTGTTTTTCATGTTCATGGCGGTCGTTATTGGGCGATTTGCACTTTGATATTGTCAAGGTAGAGCCAACCGTTTGAATTTCCGGTTTTTCTCCCGCTGGAATAAATATCCCAGGCCAGTCTGTGTTGTGCCGTACAGTTGTCGATGTAATAGGTCGCGCTTTCCGTAATCGACGAGTAGGAACCTCCTGAACCGGTGATGCCTGATGTTAAGGGTGAGGACAGGGCGGTGGAACCGCCTTCGATACTGTTGATCAGCCCTTCCGTGGTGTGATAACCCCATGCTGCCAGCGGAGTATGGGCACTCCACGAGATATTGATTGAGTAATTGAAC
>CALUKL010000093.1 GCA_944321195.1 uncultured Alistipes sp. | reverse complement strand
GAGGTGCTGTTCGAGCCAGTCGATCGACTCGGCGTCGAGGTGGTTCGTGGGCTCGTCGAGCAGCAGCACGTCGGGCTGCTGCAGCAGCAGGCGGCACAGCGCCACACGGCGCCGCTCACCCCCCGAGAGCACCTTCACCGGCTGATCCGGGTCGGGACAGCGCAGGGCATCCATCGCACGCTCCAGCACGCTGTCCAGCTCCCAGCCGTTCGCGTGGTCGATCTGCTCGTACAACTCGCCCTGGCGCTCGATCAGCTTGGCCATCGTGTCGTCGTCCATCGGCTCGCACAACTTCATGTTGATCTCCTCGTACTCCTTCAAGAGGGCCACCGTCGCGGCGCACCCCTCCTCGACGACCTCCTTCACAGTCTTCGAGTCGTCGAGTTTGGGGTCCTGTTCGAGGTATCCGACCGTATATCCGGGCGAGAAGACCACTTCGCCCTCATAGTTCTTGTCGATTCCGGCGATGATCTTCATGAGCGTGGACTTGCCCGCGCCGTTCAGACCGATGATACCGATCTTGGCCCCGTAGAAGAACGAGAGGTAGATGTTGTTCAGCACCCGTTTCTGGTTGGGGAAGGTCTTGCTTACGCCGACCATCGAGAAGATGATTTTTTCGTCTGCCATATTTTCCAGCGAGATTTTTTCAGTTTTCCGCCAAAGATACGGAGAATTTCCGGATTTTTCCCGCCCCGGAGCCCGAATATTTTCCCGGAAAGCGGCGGATCGGCGCTGAAAGGGCTCCGGAGCCTCCGAAAGGCAGGGCCCGGTACCGTGCAAATCGACCCTCCCGAAACGAAAAGCCCAACTTCCGGGAGGGAAGCTGGGCTCGACAAACGATCGGCGACCGATCTCCGGCCGGATCAATAGTTCTCCTTCTTGGGCTCGAAGTAAGCCTGCGGGTGCTTGCACGCCGGGCAGAGTTTCGGAGCCTCCTCGGCCTCGATGACGAAACCGCAGTTGCGGCACTGCCACCAGATCTTGCCGTCGCGCTTGAAGAAGTTCCCGTCCGTCAGGCGGCTCAGCAGCTTCAGATAGCGGCGTTCGTGCTCGGCCTCGACGATCGAGATCATGCGGAACGCTGCGGCGATCTCGGCAAAGCCCTCCTCGTCGGCCACCTGGGCGAATTCACGGTAGAGCACGTCCCACTCCTCGTTCTCACCCTTCGCGGCAGCCAGCAGATTCTCGGCCGTCGTGCCGATCGGGCCGGTGGGGTAGCTGGCCGTGATCTCCACCTCGCCGCCTTCGAGGAACTTGAAGAAACGCTCGGCGTGCTCCTTCTCCTGCTCGGCCGTCTCGGCGAAGACACCTGCAATCTGTTCGTAACCCTCCTTCCTGGCCTTGCTGGCGAAGAAGACGTAGCGGCTCCGGGCCTGGCTCTCACCGGCGAACGCCTTCAGCAGATTCTGTTCGGTACGCGTACCTTTGATGCTCTTTTCCATACTCCTGTAATGTTTAAGTGTGTTGTTTTCCGTTTCTGACTACAAAGATAAACTTTTCCCGCACAAATTACCAAAATTTTTCGATTGGTAGTTTTTATCCCGCTATTCGGTTTTCCTATACGGCGCGTCGCCGTCCCCGGTCAGCGCCTCGACATCGGCCCGGAACACGCCGTAGGCCGCCGGCAACGCCATCGTATCGGCCGCTTCGGGCGGCAGGATGCGGTAGCGCGGCAGCGCCACCCACACGGGCGTCACCTCCAGGCCGTAGGACATCCGACCCTCGGGGTGACGCACGGCCTCGACCTCGGCGACCAGCCCTCCGTCGGTGTAGCGTCGGCGCTGGTTCGAGACCAGGTTGCCCAGCGAGTAGAGCACCACGTGCGCGGAATCCGCCTCCCAGGGCTGCACCACATGGGGATGGCTCCCGACCACCACATCGACGCCGTGGCGCCGCAGGAAGGCCGCCAGGCTGCGTTGCGCGGCATTGGCCCGCCGTTCGTACTCGTTGCCCCAGTGGAGGCAGGCGACGATGAAATCGGCCCCTCCGGACCGTGCGGCGGCCAGGTCGGCCGCCATCCGCACGGTGTCGATCCGGTTGACGATCATCCCCTCCGGGACGGGCATTCCGTTGGTGCCGTAGGTGTAGTTCACCAGCGCCAGCCGCAGACCGCACCAGGTGAGGTAAAGCGGGTGGTTCCTCCGATAGTCCAGGCTGTCCGCAAAGACGCCCGTATGGCGGATCCCGCAGCGGTCGAGCTCCTCGATGCTCGTGCGGATCCCCTCGGCACCGCCGTCGCAGCAGTGGTTGTTGGCCATCACCGCGACGTCGACCCCCGCCTCACGCAGGGCGTCGGCCAGCGCTACCGGCGAACGGAACAGCGGATAGCCCGTATAGCGTTCCCGGCGTGTCAGCGTGGTTTCGAGGTTTACGACCGCGATATCGGCAGCCCGCATCCGCGGAGCCAGTGCCGCAAAAACAGGGCCATAATCGAAGCCTTCGCCGCTGTGGGCCGCCTCGATCTGGGGGAGATGCTGCATGACGTCGCCTCCGAACCACATCCGCATCCGTTGGGGCGGCGGCACGGGGCCCGGACCGAACCATCCGGCCGGACGCGCAGACCCGGTCTGCCGGGG
>CALUKL010000092.1 GCA_944321195.1 uncultured Alistipes sp. | reverse complement strand
CCGGTCAGAATGTGTGTGTGTGTGTGTGTTTACACGAATTTCACACATTTCCAAATTTGCGACAGACTTTTTTAATACATCGTACAGATGTTTCTCGAAGCTGAAAATGGCCTTATGAAACAGTGATAGCACGGAAAAAATCTCCGCCTGACAAGGCGAAGCACCGTTTGAACAAGAAATATTTGTTATATACGGGTGGCATTTATCTGTGCTTTTATCACCATTCATACATC
Source organism: uncultured Alistipes sp. (assembly GCA_944321195.1). Classification (GTDB taxonomy): domain Bacteria; phylum Bacteroidota; class Bacteroidia; order Bacteroidales; family Rikenellaceae; genus Alistipes. Next base: position 14,333 of record CALUKL010000092.1, on the reverse strand, counting down.
ATAGATAAGACATTTTTCAAATTACAATAGCGAAAATACAAATATTATTTCATTCGGCAATAAATTGATTGATATTATTTTGCGAAACTTTGTACACAACTCAAAACACATTTCTCACCATGTGTATACGATAAAGTTTACAAACCCGATACCAGGCACGTTCTCTATCTTGCATATGGCTCCCTGCAACATATTCTTCGCCCCTTTCCGTATTTACATTTAATAATTTATATTGTTGCTATTTTGTTACTTAAACAGCAATATAAAATCGTATATCACTTGCAATAAGCTAATTATATTTAGTATTTATCTTGAAGGGAAGAAAAGAGATGGCTGCGCCATGGAAAATGGCTACCGCCATTTTTTCTTTTGGCTGCAAAACTTTTAAGAGCTCAGGGGCAAAGGCTAAGCAAAACACCCCATCAGCTCACCCAAGATGACGGACGACAACCCCGAAACTATCCGTGAATCCATCCTCGATTTTACAGCCCATTTTGGCGAAATAAACCCCGACATGCCCTATCTTTGCAGACGGGGTCTGTCGGGGCCCGAAAGGGCTGTTTTTGCCTATTTCCCCTCTGTGCGGAGGGAGACGATGAAAAAATCGTTAAATCTTCGATTTTTTGTGAAAAAACAAGTAAATTTTTAAAATCCCAATCTTTTAAGCCGTAAATATTGATAATCAATAGAAACATAATAGTGCGTCAAAAAAGGATGCGATGCGATCGTCGTATGCCTGGGCACGAACGATACGAAAGCCGTCTTCGCCGATCGGCAGCACGAAGTTGCGGACAACTTCACGCGCCTGCTCGAAACCATCTCCCGCTCGGGATGGGTGCGCCGCACCAGCCCCCGCTGTATCTTCGTCACACCGCCGCCCATGAACGATGCCCAGGCCGGGCCAAAATATACCGGAGGCAACGAACGCCTCGGACGGCTGATTCCCGAACTGACCGCCATTGCCCGCCGATACGGATGGGAGGTCATCGACATCTACCATCCGTTTCAGCCCTTTTTCAAGGAGTATGCGCCCGACGGCGTGCACATGACGGCCGACGGGCAGCGCATCGTGGCGCAGAAGATTCTCGACCGGCTCACCGAAGGGCATCCGGAAAAATCCGGATCGTAATTTCTCCCTACCCCGTCCGAAAAAGAGAGGCCGGCCTTCGTAAAGGCCGGCCTCTCTTCAACCATTTTTCAAGGGCTTCACCCGAAAGAGGGGGGGGGCGGAAACATCCGCAGGGAATCAACCCCGTCCGGCAATCTGCGAGATATTGAACTTGCCGTCCATGTCCTGAATCGCAATCTTCCCGCTCAGAATGTCGAAGAAGAAATCCCGGATCCGGTCCACGGTAAGCGTCGCCGGATTCCCCGCCTTGTCGACTCCCAGATCGTAGCTCTTCAGCAACTGCGGGCCCAGGCTCGCCGCCGTCAGCAGAAAATGATTCTGGAACTTGTCCGTATCCAGCAGATCCGCCGCCAGCACCTTCCCGATCACCGTATAGCTCCGCAGCGTCTTCTGGACCTGATCGTCGGAGAGTTTCGTCGTCACCTCGTCGGCATCCACATCGATGGCGATCTTGCCCGAATTCGCAGACTCCGGAAAACCCTTGTACAAAGCGCCCAGATCCGCCAGACACAGGTTGTAAAGGCGAGTCCCCGCCGCCGCAACCATCTTCTCCACCGAAAAGGCACTCGGCAGCAGCAGATGAACGATGCCCGAGACCTTGATCGACGGCGTGTTGAACGTCCCCACGATCGAGTTGGTGAGATCAACCGACTGCGTGGCGAAAACACCTCCGATCACCACACAGTTCACCAACTCCACCTCGTCGGCATACACACTGCCCGCCACAAAGGCGTTGCACAACGATACCGATTTGGCATTGATGTCCGAATGGAAAACCAACCGGCAGTTGGAAGCCCGCGAAACAATCGTATTGGCCGACCCCACAGACTTTTTGAACGTGATGTTCCCACCGGCCTCCGAATTGACATACAACTCGAACTGCGCGAACACCGCACCCTGAATCTCCAGGCTTCCCTGCTGAATCTCAAGGCGATGCCCGTAGACGGGGCCTTCGACCACCGTATCCCCCTTGAAGATGATATTCCGGTTCAGTTCGGCTACCGTTTCCGGCAGGATCGAGCCCCGGACAAGGTTGTCCTGCAACAGAATGTCCGTTTCATTAAAACGTATCTCTTTCAGTTCCTTCATGATTATAGGCTTTTTATGGTTGCGATATTAAACAGGCGGGTAATGCACTCCCTGACCCGGGTCTCGTGCGGATTCGTCGAGGCATAGCGCCCGGAAACCTCCCGGTTGAAGTAATTCCGGATGCTTTCGGCACGCGACTGCGGAACCTCCGACCACGACGCCGCGGACAACGAATTCTCCAGCCGCGCCAACGGAACCGTCGGAAGATACTCCGCCTGGTAAAGATGGCGGTCGATTACCCCCTTCTCTCCGGAAGTCTCCAAATAGCAGATCGGAATATAAACCGCGGATTCCCGGTTCTCGGGCAGGATGCAGCGGTGCAGCAACTGATCCAGGCGTTTCTGTTTGGTCAGAAAACGGTCGATCTCATGGATCGTATCCTGCGCCTGCTTCTTGCTCCGCGACGCCGAGATCAGCGCCTGCAGCGAACTCTCCTCGCTGCCCGACACGATTGCCGTGCCGACCAGCGGCCCCTCGACGAAACGGGCGGCGCTCTCGTCGCTGTCCGCCTTGAAGACGAAGGCCGGACGGTCCAGCTCGAAGATCCGGTTCTTCAGTTCGCTGTTCAGTTCGTCGAAGATCTTCAGGTAACGCGTCGAAATCCGGTTGTAGTCGACCTCCATCTGCCGCTGCTTGTCCACACACCGTTTGGCCAGTTCCTGCAGGTGCACCAGCGTGGCATTGATCCGGCTCGACAACTCGGAGATCTGCTGGCTGATTTCGGAACGCACCGTCTTGAAGAAGCCGTCGATGATCGTCTGCCCCACCTTCCGCGCATTCTCACGGATCGAGGCGATCTGCGCGGCCTCCGTCGCCACGACAGCCCCGGTCAGCGTCCCCACATGGTTGTTGCACCGCGCGACGCTATGCTCAAAAGGCTCCGTAGCCACATCGATGTTCACCGTCACATCCTCATACGCCGTACCGCTGTAGGAGACACTGCCTCCGTTCTGCGACGCCGGATAGGAGACGCTCCCGGAGTAGTGGACGGCAATTCGTTTCGTAAAACTTCGTCTGTAGCCCATAATCAGCGCGTTTTAACGGTTTGATAACCGTGGGTCATGAACAGCCGCGTCGCCATCTCCTTCACGCGCTGCGAAGCCTCGGAAGCCGCCAGACAGCGGTTGAACTCACTGCAGATCTCCGCACCCGGAGCCTCGTCCGCACTCCACGGCAGGGATCCGGCCATCTCGCCGATCGTGCTCTGGATCCGCACCCGGGCTTCGTTCGAAAGGCCCGTCTGCGCCACCACGATGTCCAGACGGCGATTGTCGTGCTTGTCATAGTTCGATTCGCAGATGATCACCGGAACCGCCAGCGCAGCGTGCTCCACGGAGGTCTGCTCCGGCAGGAGGATCCGATCCGTAAGGCGTTTCTGCGCGTACATGTCCTGCAGGAAGCGTTTCATCGAGTTGATGACCGACAATCCCCGGTACTTGATGTTCGAAGCCAGGATCCGCTGGCTCATCTCCAGCGATTCGAGCTGCACGACCGGAACCGCACCCGGCAGAAGTCTCGTGCGGTTCGTGATCTTGTCCACATCCTTCACCGCAAATTCGATCGTCGGTTTGTCCAGTTCGAAAACGCGCTGCCGGAGGTTCTGGTTCAGGCCGTTGAAGAGTTTCAGGTAGCGTGCCGAAATCATGTTGTAATCCCGTTCCATGCGGCTCTTGATCGCCAGCAGCTGCTTGCGCTGCTGGTTCAGCTGCATCAGGTGGGAATCGACCTCACTCTTGAGTTTGGCGATTTTCTGCGAGATCTGCGAGTGGATCAGCGTATAGAATCCCCGGTTGACATTCTCGCAAACATGGTTCGAAGCCTCTTCCTCCGCTTTGATGACGGCAGCCTGCATTCCCACGACCGCCGCCGTGGTGCCTTTGATATGGTTGGAGACGGAATCGATCTCCCGAGCCATCGGCTGAGTATCTACTACACAATCAATATAAGCCATAGGAAGTCGTTTTTATTCGTTATCGGATTCGTTCTGCACCTCCAGGATCGTCGCGATAGCCTCCTCACGATCGAAAGGCTCCGCCGCATACTCCAGTTCGAGATAATCCAGAATTTCCATCAGTTCTTCATCGCTCATCGCCTCCAAATCCTCACGTGTCAACGGATCCTCGTCATCTTCATCCTCCTCCTCGTCTCCTTCGTCCTCTTCGTCTCCTTCGCCGTCATCCCCTTCGTCGTCATCCCCTTCGTCGTCATCCTCCTCGCCGTCACCGTCAATCTCCACCTCCTCATCAGCCTCTTCATCCGCTCCGGCGGGACCCGATTCCGAAAGCGCGGCTGCGTCCGGATCCCCCGGAGTTGCCCCGTCGTCCGGATCTTCAGACTCCTCCGGCCCGGCACCGAGATCCTCCAGCGCCGCCTTGGCGATCACCGGCAGGTTCAGCGAGATGTGTTCGAACGTGATGGCCTCGACATTGGGCTGGGGAGGCAGTTCCGTGGTCTTGGCGAAGAGCGGGTTCACCGTAGCCAGCGACTTGCGCCGCTCGTCCAGGGCATGGATTTCGTTCGACGCAACGGCCGCCTCGTGCGAATAACCGTCGCGCAGTTTCGCATCGTAATACTCGATATAGCCGAACTTCTCGGCTTTCAGATCGATGTCCTCCTTCAGGCGCTCCATGTACTCCTCGAAGTTGGCCTGCGTCTTCTGGAACTCCTGCGACTGCAGCTCGAAGGCCGCGAGGGTCTCTGCCGTATTGTCGACCACATCCACCACCGTGGAATCCAGCTCGCCGTTCGACTGCACCATGCTGTCCTCGGTCCGCTGCAGGGAGATCAGCGTATTGTAGGCCGCCACGTACTCGCGAAGGCTCTCCTGCATCAGGTTGATGATGTCGGCACTCTCGGCCCGGTTGGCCCGGTAGAAGGCGTCGGTATCCTGATGCCACTTGTTCAGGTAGTCGATCTTCTGGTCCTTGATGTGGTTGTAGATCTTCAGGCGCTCGATCCGGTTCTCCGTCATCAGGTTCTGGACCACCGGCGCCACGATCTCCTCATAGAGCTGGTGCACGCCGAAAGGCATGTTGGTCGTATTTCCGTCCTCCGATGTCCAGAGCCCCGTCACCAGGTTGAAACGCACCCGCGAGCTCTGCCGCAACTTGAACGGTACGTAGTTCTGCACATCCTCGCTGTAATCGAACTGCTCGTTGCGGATGCGCTCGATCTCCTCGAACTCCAGCATCGGCGAGTAGTGGTTGTAAGGCGCCTTCAGGATCTGATAGAGGATCTTGTTCGACTCCAGGACCACCTTGTCCACCGAGGCCACCTTCAGGGCCGAAATCGCCTGCACCGAGTTGGCGATCGTGGACATGAGCGACTTGAGCACATCCTCGAACTGCTGGGTCTTGGTCGACAGCGAATCCTTGAGGCGGTTCAGTTCCTGAAACTTCTCGATGCTCTCGGTGTAGCGTGCCTTGTCGAAGACCGGGATCACGGCCGCACGTTCGGGCAACTCCCGCGTGGCATATTCATTGAGGAACTGCAGGTAGTCGCTCTGGTCGGCAACCAGCGGCAGCGACACCGACGTCGTGTCGAGGTCGTCCATGCAGTAGGAGATCGTCCGCAGCGAACGTTCCAGGTTCCCCAGGTAGTCGTGCTGGTTGATCTGCTGGATCGAGGTCGAATAGTCCTCCGTCCCGACGGTCTCGATCTCCTGCGAACCCTCGACGATCGGCGCCTCGTCCGAAAGCTTTTCGAGACGCCCGATGGTCTCGATCAGCAGGTCGTTCCGGCGCGACAGCTGCAGCGTAACCTCCGATTCGGGGACCTTGCCCGTATAGTCGACGATGAAACTCCGGTCCTCGTACTTGATCTGGTCCGCAACCGGAACGTAGACCACGCCGAGTTTGGTCACCTTGTAATCCCGGAAGATTTCGGCGTGCTGCCGCCGGAACCCGGCGATCCGGCTATCGATCTCCGTAATCCGCTTCTGCAGACCGTTCTTCTTGATGAAATAGACAAAGAACAAAATGATCGTCAAAAACCACCACCACAGTCCGCCGATCTCCTTTCCGAGCTGGACCTTCTCCTCCTCCAGGACCGCAATCTCCTTCTCGATGCGCTCCTCCTCCGCGACAATCTTTTCAGCAGCCTGCTGATAATAGTTGAACAGGATCTTGGCCTGATCCTGATAACTATTCGTAGATTCAGGGAAAATTTTTCCTTTCATGGTTATTAGGTTGGGTTAGTTGGTGTAGAGCGTTTTTCGTTCCGCGCAGAGGCGTTCAGCCCGGGCCAGCGCCGATTCGACTGCCCCGCGGTTCATGGCGTGGGCCGGGAGTGCGAATTCGAGGTTTTGGAGCGCTTCGCCGAACTCCTTCTCGAGTGCTGCGGCCTCCGCCGTGCGGCAGGGCGCCACGAAACGAAGCTCACCCGCCAGAGCGTCGATCCGGCTCCGATCGGCAGCCGGGAGATCGGGAATACCTGCGGCGACACGCTGCAACTGCCGGACGCGCTGTTTCAGGTCGTCGAGCCCGGAGCGCAGCTGCTCTTCCCGGGCATGGACCGCCCCCACCTTGGCCGAAGCCCCGACGACCGCCGAGAAGCCGAGCACCAGCCCCAGCAGCAGGATGCAGTGGATCAGCAGTTGCGTCGAGAAAAGTGTCGGGAAGGCCACATTGCACAGCAGCATGACGGCGACGGCCGCCACGGCGTAAAGGCTCGTAGCGACCCACCGCAGGCCGAGTGCCCCGAGGCGTTTCCCGCTGCGGTCGTTCCAGTCGACCCACGGGATCAGGATGTCGACGAAAAACAGCGCCAGCACGATCATCGAGACGGCTGTGTTCAAGGTGCGGATTTCGGGCAGGAGCCCCCCGCCCCACAGGCGGAATGCGACGAAAATGACAATTTCACCGCCCACCAGGGCGATCCAGGAGAGTGTTTTTTGCATGGTTCGGGATTTTCTGAGGTTCAACGTTTGTTCCCGCAGCGGGGGCAGAACTTCACCGAAGGCGGAAGCGGAGCCCCGCAGCGGCTGCAGACATCCCCCGAGGTGACAACCTGATAGCCGCAGTGCCCGCAGAAGGAGCTGCCGGGAGCAAGCGGCGCGTTGCAGTTCGGGCAGACGCCCGCCCCGGTCTGCAGGTAGGCGCCGCAGCTTACGCACCGTTTGGCGTTCTGGTCGTTATCCGTCCCGCAGTGCGGGCAGGGATTGTAGGGATCGCCGCAATGGGGGCAGAAGCGCATGTTGCTCGGGAATTTCTTCGCGCAGTTCGAGCAGTAGACCATCTTCACCTGCTGTTCACCGCCCGGCGCCGCACCGCCCGTCGGGGCGCCCGTGCCTCCCGAAGCGCCGGGGCCCGGAGCCGCAGCGACCGGACCTCCGAAGGTCGGCTGGTTGTATTGCGGCTGCATCACCCCGGCGGCATTCCCGCCGCCCAGGCCGCCCATCATGTTCACGGCCAGCAGCCCGCCCAGCAGTCCGCCCGAATTGTCGCCCAGGCCGCCGATCGCCGACTTCGCCGTATCGAACATCTGCTCCTGCTGCCAGGTGTGGCCCGTAATGGACATGGCCGCCTGCTGCGCAATCGCCTCCTTCACGCGCCGTCCGTCGGGCGTGGAGTCGTCGATCTCGATCGTGCTCACGTAGAACTTCGTCAGCTGCAGCCCCAGATCCTCCCAGAAGGGGTTCATGGCACTCTTCAGGTACTCGGAGATCATGTCCAGGTAGGCCGAGATCTGCTTGAATCCCACCCGGTGTTTCAGCATGTACTGCAGGATGGTCGACTTGGTTTTGGTCGAGAATTCGCCCGTAAACTGCTCCGTGAGGTCGTCCTGCGTGAATTCGCTCCGGGTGCCGACGATCTTCACGAGGAACTTCTCGGCATCGGAGACCACCAGGCCGTACTGTCCGGAGGCCGTCAGCGGCAGCTGCGTGTTATAGTCCGCGTCGTGGATCGTCATCCGGTCGATGGACCAGTCGATGCTGAAGGTCTGGATCCGGTTGACGAACCACACTTCGGCCGTAAACGGATTCCGACCGCCGAACGGGATGCCGAACAGCGAACGCAGAACGGGCAGGTTTTCCGTGTTGAGCGTGTGCTTTCCGGGCCCGAACTTACCCATGATCTGCCCCTTGGAGAAGAGGACCGCCTCCTGAGACTCCTGGACGATCAACTGCGTGTAGGTACTCAGATTCGTATGCGGGAAACGCCAGGCGAAAATCGTTTCGCCGTCCTGAGGCGCCCATCGTACAAGATCAATGATTGCCATATGCGGAGAGATGAGTTAAGGTTCACAATTGGTCAAATATAGCAAAAATTCACGGATTAACAAACCTGAAAGGCAAATATTTACGCCTATTCGTGATTTTATGCGTCCTGTTCCCGTCCTGCCCCTGTCCGAATCCCCTCCGGCCAAAAAAGAACGGGGTGCCGTTCCCTCGAACGGCGCCCCGCCAAAACTTCCGGCAGCACCCCCGGATTGCGGCGAAACAGGACGGATTCAGCACGGATCAGCGATGCTTCGCCCCCTTCTTCCGCTTCCGCACCGACCAGCCGAAGTGCCCCAGCGCTTCGCCCAGGACGAAATACTCCCCGTGGGAGTAGACGATCGGATCGGCCCGCTCCAGGCAGAAACGGCCCGTTGCCGGATCGATCAGCGCCTCGTCGACCTGCACCCCGACCACCTCGGCGATGAAGAGGTCGTGGCTCCCGAGCGGCATCACCTGGCGGACCCGGCACTCGATATTCACGGGCGATTCGGCAAGGAGCGGCGCCGCAACCGTCTCCGAGGCCACGGGCGTCAGGCCCATTTCGCGGAACTTGTCCCAGTCGCGTCCCGAACGCACCCCGCACCAGTCCGTCGCCCGGGCCAGCCGCCGCGTCGTCAGGTTGATCACGAACTCCCCCGTGCGGCGGATGATCCCGTAGGAGTGGCGTTCGGGCCGCACCGAGATCGAGCACATCGGAGGGTTCGTGCAGACCGTCCCGGTCCACGCCACGGTCAGCAGGTTGTACTCCTCGGGCGTCGCCCCGCAACTCACCAATACCGCCGGCAACGGGTAAAGCACCGTGCCGGGTTTCCATCGCTGTTTCATAACTTCGGCTTCTTTGCATACAAAGATAGGAGTTTTTCGCTATCTTTACAGCATACAGGCTGCAGCCCGGCATGGCCGAACCTGAAAACCCGGTTTTCGTCTGCCGTTGCGCTCACCTTTTTATATACTTGCCTACATGCTGGACGAATTCATCCGATACCTCGAAGCCGAACGCCGCTACTCGCCGCTCACGCTCCGCAACTACCGTCACGACGTGGCGCAGTTCCTGGCATGGCTCAGAGTCGACGACTCCCCCGAAGGACTCCGCCGGGTCGCCACCGAAGATATCCGCGAGTGGATCCTCCACCGCACGGAGAAGGACCGTATCGGCGCCGCATCGATGAACCGCGAGATTTCGTCGCTGCGCTCCTTCTTCCGCTGGCTCCTCAGCCGGGGCGTCGTCGAACGCAATGTCGTGCAGTCCGTCGCCTCACTCCGCACCTCGCGGCGCCTGCCGGCCTTCATTTCCGAAAACCGCATGAGCGGGATCGTCCGCGACTGCGAGGTCGAAAGCGACGACTTCGGGCAGGAGCGGGATTCGCTCATCATCCTGCTCTTCTACGGCTGCGGGCTGCGCCTGGCCGAACTCGTCGGGATCGACCGCGGCGACTTCTCCGACAACTACACCTCGCTGCGCGTCCACGGCAAGGGGGACAAGGAGCGGCTGGTGCCCGTTCTGGAATTCATCCGGGAAAAAATTTTATCCTACCTCGGGACAATTGAAAGGCAAAATATTTGCAAATCCGGGGAAAAAGCGCTATTTTTAACACACCAAGGAAAACGCATTTCCCGGACTACCGTGTACCGCATCGTGAAGAAGGAACTCGATCGCGGAGGCGTACAGGGCAAGAAAAGCCCCCACGTTCTTCGCCATACGTTTGCCACACACCTGTTGAACGGAGGCGCCGACATGCGCGAAATCCAGGAACTCCTGGGACACGCATCGCTGCAGGCCACGCAGGTGTACACCCACAACAGCATCGCTCGGCTCCGGGAGGCTTACGCGAAGGCCCATCCCCGCGGAAAGGGAGGCAAATGATCATTTTATAAACTGTAAGGCTATGAACGTACAGATTCAATCCGTGAAATTCGACGCCGACAAACGGCTGATCGAATTCGTGAATGCCAAAATGGCGAAGTTGGACCGCTTTGCGGAGCGCTCGACAGGCGCCGACGTCATTCTCAAACTCGATAAGGACCACGAAAAAGGGAATAAGATAGCAACCATTACGCTGCACATGCCGGGCGAAGACCTGGTGGCCTGCCATCAGTCGAAGGCATTCGAAGAGTCCGTCGACGAGGCCATCGATGCCCTGAAACGACAAATCGACAAGTTCAAGTCGAAACTTGAGAAATAAATCCCCACCAACCTTTAACCTAAACTAACCAATGCCGCGACGGCCGCCTTTGGAAAGGCGGCCGTCGCATTTTTCGAGGGCGGCCGCCGCATCTTCCAGCCGGGTCCTTGTCGGCTCCTCCCTCCTCACACGCCCCCACACCCCCGTCTCGCACAGATGCACACCAAAAAAGCGACCGTTTCCGATCGCTCACAAAAAAACGACCGTCACCGATCGTTTCCCTGTAGTGGATAGGGGATTCGAACCCCTATGTCATGCGTGAGAGGCATGTATCCTAACCCTTAGATGAATCCACCTCGTTTCGTTTTGTGGTGCAAAGATAGCGCCTTCTTTTGAATCTCCAAAATTTTCCCCCTAAATCTGCGATTTTTTTTCGGTTTTCTTGCCGGGTCCCGCTTTTTTCCTATCTTTACCCTCGGACAAAACCGCATTCCGCCATGAATATCCGACCCATTCTGATCCTCGCAGCCGCATTCTGCGCCTGTGCCTGTTCCAAACACCCCGTGCCGCCCCGGTTCACAACGATGACGCTCGACACCCTTCTATGCCGGAACGGCAACAGCTGTCAAGTCGACTATCGGTTCCTCTCGATCGAGAACACCGCGAAATCCCCGGCCCTGGAGCTGATCGAACAGGCCAACATCGGCTACTTTTTCCAACTGGAGGAGTTCTCCGGAACGGCCGGAGAGGGCGCCGCAGCCTTCCTGAACGATATTCTCAACAATTATCTCCCGGAGGGGAACGCCCCGAAGGGCGGCCAATACGAGATCTCGGTAGAATCGGAAGCCTCGGTGCAGGATTCACTGCTCTGCTACATCATCACCCGGGCCGGCTACACCGGCGGTGCGCACGGCATGTACGGAACCCAATGCCACACCTATTCACTCACCGACGGATTCGAACTTTCGCTGGCCGACCTCTTCTCCGCGGAGGAGCTCCAACGCCTCGACGGGCTGATCCGCAAGCACATTGCCGAACAATACGGCGCTTCGACCGATGAAGAACTCACTCGGGCGGGATTCTTCCCGGAGTACATTGCCCCGACGGAGAATTTCCGCATCACTCCCGAAGGGATCACCTTCTACTACAACCCCTACGACATCGGGTGCTACGCACTCGGGGCCGTCGAGGTTCCGATCCCCAAAAGCGAGTTGGGGATCCGCTGACCCCGCGATTCACACGGAAGAAACCCATCCCGACCGAAGGTGCAGCACATAACCAGAGCATCCGGGATGGGTATTCAGGGAGGCGGGAAACCGCCGCGGCCCGAAAAATCCGGGGGAGAGCGATAAAACGGAAAGGGTATAAAACAAAAAAGGGTCCGAGTCTCACGACGGGGAACCTTTTTTTTTGGCGGGGAACCACCCCCTCCAAAAATGAGGGTCAATCGGAGGTATTCGACGCCGCGGGCGAGCACCGCCCTCGGGTCTTAGTACCGGATTTCCGGCACAACCTGCCGATTTCCTCAACCAACCTAAAACTACTAACCTAAATGAACCTTAAAACTTCACTGCAAAGATAAGGGCGATTTTTGAATTATGCAAATATTTTACGAATATATTAAATATATTTAACAATTTGGTAACATTGGCAAACCAATTCTATCCCGAAAATTTCATGATAATCGCTGAATGACAATCATTTAAGAGAAAAGGGACAAAATTCGAGGTTTTCGGGAGAGGGCGATTCACCAGGTAACCAGACAGGGAGATCCCGGATTCCGGAGCTAAGGCCGTCAAGAACCCGGCTGCCGGAAAACAAAAAAAAGGAAACTCGGAATCCGGACCTGGTCCGTCTTCCACAGTTTCCTCACCAACCTAAAACTACTAACCTAAATGAACCTTAAAACTTCACTGCAAAGATAAAGCGAAAAAAGCATCCGTGCAAGCTTTTATTAAAAAATTTTCGAATTTTTTTCATATTTTTTAATATCATCACAGGCAGACGACTCGCAACAAACTGGAATACAGAAGAATACAAACAAATCCATCCCCTGTGCTAATTCTCAGGCCAACGGAATGCAGTAATCGAAAAAAACGGCCATTTATATAATTAGACACGAGTAACGTAATGCCGTAAAGGATAAATTGCTACATTTGTTACACAATATCACAGACAGCCATGCCATGACCGTTTCGTTGATTATCGCCACCTACAACTGGCCCCGCGCGCTCGAACTCTGTCTCGAAAGCGTCATGCGGCAGAGCACGATGCCGTCGGAGATTCTGATCGCCGACGACGGATCGGGCATGAGTACCCGCGACGTGGTGGAGCGTTTCGCTGCCATCTCCCCCGTTCCCCTGCGCCACATCTGGCACGAGGACAACGGTTTCCGCCTGGCAGCCATCCGCAACAAGGCCATCGCGGCCAGCCGCTGCGACTACATCATCCAGATCGACGGAGACCTGATCCTCCACCGTGATTTCGTCCGCGACCACATCGCCTTCGCCCGCAAGGGGCATTTCGTCACCGGCTCGCGCGGCATCGTCACCGAGATGCTGACCCAGAAGGTTCTCAAAGGGGAGATCACCAGCCTGTCACCGCTGATGCGCGGCGTGCGCAACAGCAACAACGTCATGCGCATCCCCTTCATGGCGACACTCTACCGCGCACTCGGCCCCACTCGCTTCGTCAAGGGATGCAACATGGCCTTCTGGCGCGAGGACCTGATCCGGGTGAACGGATACGACGAAGGATTCACGGGCTGGGGACGCGAGGACACCGAACTAGCCGTACGTCTGAACAACAGCGGGATACGCCAGCAGTGCATGAAGTTCCGCGGAGTGGTATTCCACCTCTACCACGGCAAACAGGACCGCACGACCCTTTCGGCCAACGACGACCGCTACAAACAGAGCATCCGCGAACACCGCACGCGTTGCGAAAAGGGGCTCGACAGCTATCTGACGCCGGAGACGTCCGCAGCGACCGCTCCTCCGGAAAAGAATCGATAAACCAACAGCCGTACCGTGCGGCCCCAGAGAACCATGCGCATATCGGTCATCATACCTGTCTACAACGCAGAACGTTACCTGCCCACCTGCATCGAGAGCCTGCTGGTTCAGACCATGCCGGACTTCGAACTGCTGCTCATCAACGACGGCAGCACGGACAACAGCAAGGCGGTCTGCGACCGCTACGCGGCACAGGACCGGCGCATCCGGGTCTTCGACTCGCCGAACCGCGGAGTCAGTGCGGCACGGAACCTGGGTCTGGACCAGGCCCGGGGCGAATTCGTGGTGTTCGTGGACTCCGACGACTGGGTCGTTCCCGAGCACCTGCAGCAGTTCACCGAGAGCGGGATCGGCGAGGACGGCATCGCCTTCACCAATCTCTTCGAGGAGCGTCCCGGCCGCCGCAAAACGCCCCGCACCCGTATCTATACCATGAGCGACTGCCGGGTCATGTCCGGGCACAACGACTGCATGCCTGTCATTGCGGACCTGCTGCGCCACCGCGGTTTCGGGTGGACCTGGAACAAGATGTTCTCCCGGGCGACGATCGAACGCCTCGAGCTGCGCTTTGACGAATCGCTCCACTACGCCGAGGACGAGATCTTCACGATCCAGTATTGTGCCCACATCACCCACATCGTCACGTTCAGCCACCCGACCTACCACTACCGGTTCGTGCCGGGGAGCCTGCTCCACCGCCGCATCGAACCGCAGACCCTGATCCGCACGCGGCTGAAGATCATCCGGCTGTTCGAACG
>CALUKL010000091.1 GCA_944321195.1 uncultured Alistipes sp. | reverse complement strand
CCGAATCGTAATTCTGCGACCGCAGCGTCGGAAGATAGCTCAGGAACTCCGGAAAATCGATCCACTGTTCCCGAAAATCGCTCACCGTGAAATCGTTCTTTTCGCAGATGTCCCGAAAATCCTGCTGCTGGGCCTCCGATTTCGAGGCCATCAGCGTCTTGAGTTTCGCAGCCTGGCGGTACCCGGCATCGAACTGGACGATCCGCCCCTTGACGATCGTACGGTCGAGTTTGAAATCGGCCTTGTGGGCGTTGTAATAGGCGGCGATCTCCTCTTCGGTGAAGAGCGTGTCGATCGAGCGGTCGACGTAGTGCTGGTCCAACTGGCGGATCAGCAACGCCTGGCGATACTCCTCGACCATCTTGTCGATATCGCCCGCCGACGAGGAGAAGAGCGTCTCGGCCTCCTCCAGTTTGAGCTGCTTGACGATCCACCGGTCGACGTAGACCTGCATGAAGGCCGCGCTGTCCTCCCCCGAGAGCCCCCTCGGGACGACCGAACGCACGTCACCCATGCGCAACTCCTTGCCGCCGGCCCGGGCGATCGTCGTATCGCTGGCGAAATAACGCGGCAACTCCCGGCATCCCGCCAGGAGCAGCACACCCGCTGCGACCGCTATTTTCGCTCGCCAATTCATCATCCAAAGGGCAAAGATAGGGTTTTTACTCGTAAGTAACGCACATTCCGGCCGGATTATTACGCCCGGGCGGGATTTTTCCCGGACTCCTTCATGCGGCGGAGCGTCCGAAGCATCATCCAGCCCGATACGGCGCAGAGGCCGACCGCCACGGCATAGATGCACCAATAGAGGCCCGGGCTGTTGATCAAGTTGATCAACAGGGCGCTCTGATGGCCCGATTCGGGGGTAACGACGAGAATCATAAGCAGATAGGCGGCAGCGTTGTTCAGCGCGTGAAGGATCATGACCGACCACATCGACTCGGTGGCCAGATAGACATAGCCGAGAATCAATCCGACGGCCGTGGCGTTGATGACCTGCACGGGCTGGACGTGGAGCAGTCCGAAGAAGAGGGCCGAGACGAGCCAGGCCGCCGTCACACCGTAGCGGTCACGCAGACTCCCAAGCACCACGCCCCGACAAAGGAGCTCTTCGAAGATCGGTGCGAAAACCACCAGCGACAGCAGTGTCCAGAATCCGCGTCCGACTTGGAGCTGTAGTTCGGGCATCACCTGCAGCAGCGGTTCGAGGACGATTCCGGCGGCAAAAATCAGGATGAAGCACCAGAGCAGCAGCGTGGGGTTGAGTCCCCGGAGCGAGAAGCGCGCCCAGCGCCCGCGCCCTCCGCGCACGTGGCGGTAATAGAGTACGCCGCCCAGGGCCACCGACATCGAGATGAAATAAAGGACGGCCATCATCCGACCCTGGATGTTCGGGGCGGCGGTCTGGAAGTCGATTCCGAAACCGGCCGCCAACAGTTGCCCGACGATCCCGATCAGGATCTGGGCCGCCAGGGCGATGCCGAGCATGGCCAGCAGATCACCGGCCGTCGGGAAACGGCTGGCAGCCGGTTTCGGCGCCGCCTGCGGGTTCGATCCCGCATCCGATTTCGGATCCCGCTTCGAGTCCGTTTCGGAGAGGGGCTTCACCGTGGGGTTCTCCCGCACGGGTTCCTCTTGCTTGTGTTCTCTTCTATCCGTCATAGCGTACATTGGGCGATCCGGGCCTTTCGGCCTTCGGGACGCTCTGCGCCCCGGGTCCTGCTCCCGCCCGCCCCGCTTTCGGGTGCAGGCCGCAGGAAAACCGCTTCCCGGCATACAGCCTCCAAAGATACGAAAAATTCGCTTACGGCTTCCCCGGAAATCCGAATTTATTGCCCGAACGGCCCCGGTATGCGCCACACCCGCCTGCAGGGGCCATTTTGCGAAAAGCTCCGCCCCGGATTTGCACGAGCGATATTATTTGCGTAAATTTGCCTGCTTATAAACCGAATCTGAAACATGGGAAAGGTAATCGCTTTAGCCAACCAGAAGGGCGGCGTGGGTAAAACCACCACGGCCATCAATCTGGCGGCATCGCTGGCCCTGCTGGGCAAAAAGGTGTTGCTGCTGGACGCCGATCCGCAGGCCAACGCCACCTCGGGGCTGGGCTTCGACATCAACCTCGAAGGCATCTACGAATGCCTCGCCGGAGAGAAACAACCCGACGAGGTGATCCTCCGCAGCCCCGACGTGAAGAACCTCTGGGTCCTGCCCTCGTCGATCGACCTGGTAGCCGCCGACACCGAACTGCCGAAGATGGAGAACGCTCACTTCGTCATGAAACGCATCGTCGACTCCGTGCGCGAACGCTTCGACTACATCTTCATCGACTGCTCCCCCTCGCTGGGATACACCACGGTGAACATTCTCACGGCTGCCGATACGGTGCTGATCCCCGTGCAGTGCGAATACCTCGCCCTCGAAGGACTCTCCAAACTGCTCAACACGATCCGCAAGGTCAAGTCGAGCCTCAACCCGTCGCTCGACATCGAAGGCTTCCTGCTGACGATGTACATGCGCAACCGCCTGAACAACCAGGTCGTCACCGAGGTCCGCGAGCACTTCGGAGAACTGGCCTACGACACAATAATCCAGCGCAATATCCGTTTGGGAGAGGCACCCTCACACGGGAAACCCGTCATGCTCTACGACGCCGGGGCCATGGGCTCGGAGAACTACCTGAACCTGGCGCGCGAATTTTTGAAACGGAACCGCAGGAAACAGCACTGAGATGCTTCCGGACCGGGTTCGGACCCGCTCCGGCACCATAAATAAAAAGGCAAGCTATGAAACCACAGAAGGGATTAGGCCGGGGGCTCGATGCGATATTCGGCAGCGAAGCCGTCGATGCAAAGCTCAAACCGATGAGCCAAATGGCCGAAATCGAGATCGCCGACATCATTCCCAACCCCACGCAGCCGCGAACGCAGTTCGACGAGGAGGCCCTCGACGAACTGGCCGACTCGATCCGCCAGTTGGGGGTCATCCAGCCCGTCACGGTGAAGAAGGCCGACGGCGGGAAATACGTCATCATCAGCGGTGAACGCCGCTGGCGGGCCGCGCAGCGCGCCGACCTGAAGACCCTCCCGGCCTACATCCGCGAAGTCGACGACGAGAACCTGCACGCCATGGCCCTCGTGGAGAACATCCAGCGCCAGGACCTCAACGCCATCGAAATCGCCCTGGGAATGCAGCGCCTGATCGACGAGTGCCATCTCACGCAGGACGCCCTCTCGGAGAAGGTCGGCAAGAAGCGTTCGTCGGTCTCGAACTACCTGCGCCTGCTCAAACTCCCCGACGAGGTGCAGCTGGCGCTGAAGGAGGGGCTGATCTCGATGGGCCACGCCAAAGCCATCGCCGGAGCCCCCGCCGACCAGCAGTTGCGCGTGCTGAAACGCTGCATCAAGAAGGGCCTTTCGGTACGCCAGGTCGAGGAGCTGGCCCGCACGCTCGCCGAAGCTCCGGCCCGGGCGGCCCGGAACGCCGAGGATGAAGAGTATCCCGAAAGCTACTCGCGGCTGGTCGAACAGCTCGAAACCTTCTTCTCGGAGGATATTTCGATCAAACGCTCGAAGAACGGCGGCGGCAAGATCGTCATCGGATTCGGCGACGACAGCGATATAGAACGCTTCCTCGAACGATTTGCCAACCGCTCCTGAACGCATTCAAACACCCTCGGACCCCATGGCGAAGATCCGGTTTCTCCTGTTGCTCATTGCGGCCGTCGTGCCGGGAATGCACGCCGCCCAGGCCCAACTCCCCCGCGGCGCCCGCAGCATCGTGCGGGGCGGCATGTTCCAGAAACCCGACTCGCTGCGCGCCAAACGCGACTCGATCCGCTTCGCGGAACTCGCCCTGCGGATCGATTCGGCCCAGACGGTCGACTATGCTGCCGACTCGGCCGCCGTGGCCGCCCTGCGCACCGACGACCTGCGCCTGCTCGACTCGATCGCCCTGGCGCGCTACGACGCCGCTCTGCAGGGCATCGACACCACGACCAAACGCAAAATCCGGAAAAAAGGGTGGTTCATGAGCGATTCGATGTCGCTCTCGAAGGTGTGCTGGGCCTCGACCGTCCTGCCCGGATACGGACAGATCTACAACAAGCAGTATTGGAAACTCCCGATCCTCTACGGGCTGGTCGGAACCGGTCTGGGGCTCTACATCCACGAAAACAAGATCTACAAGCCCCTGCGCCGCCAGTACAACTCCTATATAGACGTGAGCCTCTCGCGCACACCCGAACTCGACGCCCTGCAGACGAAGATGATCCGCAGCAACACCCGGCGGCAGGTCTACCTCGGGGTTACGATCGCCTCGTACATCTACTTCATCGGCGACGCCGCCGTGAGCTACAAGACCAACGACGTCTCGTCGGTGAAGAAGGCCACCACGCTGGCCTGCATCTTCCCGGGTGCGGGACAGATCTACAACCGCAGCTACTGGAAGGTGCCGTTCGTGGTCGGAGGCTTCGCTTCGATGATCTACTGCATCGACTGGAACAACCGCGGCTTCCAGCGCTTCAAGAGGGCCTACAACCTGCTGGCCGACTATGAAGAACACCCCGAAAACTACCCCAACGGCCCGACGGACGAGTTCCGCGGACGTTATTCGGCCGACTTTATCAAAAACCTGCGGGACAACTACCGGCGCAACCGCGACCTGTGCATCATCCTTTCGGGCGCACTCTACGTCCTGCAGATCATCGACGCCCACGTCGACGCCCACCTGAAGGACTACGACATTTCGGACGACCTGTCGATGAACCTCGAACCGCTGGTCAACTACACCTATGTCCCGACGCAGCAGGGGAACCGGCCGGTCTTCGGGTTCAACCTCAGCCTCAACTTTTAGACGATGAGAAAACTCCTGATATTTGCCTTGCTGCTCGCCATGGCCGGGACGGCCTCGGCCCTGGACCGCAGCCCCCGCAAGAAAAAACGCAACAAAAAGGCCCGTACCGAACAGACGGAGGCGGACATCGCCCGCGACACGGTGCGCACGGTCTGCCCCGAACCGGTGACGGACCCCGCCCCTGCCCCGGTCGAAAAGCCCCCGGTCAATGACATCACGCTGGGACTGACGGCCGAACAGGCCGATTCGCTGCTGGCCGAATGGCGGGAACGCCAGCGGCAGGATGCCTACGACGAATTCTTCAAACGCTACGTGCTGGAGGACACCGCGGCCGTTGCCGACCAGACTCCCGATTCGATCTACGCCCGGCGTCTGCTGGATCTTGCCTCGCCGATCCAGTTGCCCTTCAACGCAATCGTCAAGAACTACATCAACCGCTACATCGACCCGCGTTCAGGGACGATCAGCCGCATCCTCGGGATGTCGCAATACTACTTCCCGATCATCGAGGAGGAGCTGCTCCGCGAAGGCCTGCCGGTAGAGCTGCGGGCGCTGCCGATCATCGAATCGGCACTCTCCCCCACGGCCGTCTCGCCGATGGGTGCCGTAGGCCTGTGGCAATTCATGCCCACGACGGGAAAGAGCTACGGACTGGAGATCAATTCGCTGGTCGACGAACGCCGCGACCCGCACCGCTCCACGGAGGCTGCCTGCCGTTTCCTGAAGGACCTCCATGCGATCTACAACGACTGGACGCTGGCCATTGCGGCCTACAACTGCGGCCCGGGAAACGTCAACAAGGCCATTGCCCGTTCGGGCGGCAAGACCTTCTGGGAGATCTACGACTACCTGCCGCGCGAAACCCGCGGGTACGTCCCGGCCTTCATCGGGGCGACCTACGCCTATGCCTACCACCAGCTCCACGGCATCGAGCCCACCGAGGCCCCGATTCCGCTGTCGGTCGACACGCTGCGCATCAACAGGCTGATGCACCTGAACCAGATCGCCTCGACGATCGACCTGTCGCTGGAGACGCTGCGCCAGCTCAACCCGCAATACAAACTCGACATCATTCCGGCGACCACGAAAACCTATACGCTGGTGGTTCCGCAGCGCACCGTCACGCAATACATCGCCCACGAGTCTGAAATTCAAGCCAAGGACTCGATGTACCTCAAGGAGTACATCAACCCGGCGAACATCGACAAGAAGCGTCAGGAGCGCAGCGGCACGATCTACGTGGTCAAGAAGGGCGACACGCTGGGGGCCATTGCGCGGCGTTATCGCGTGACGACCTCGCAACTGATGCGCTGGAACAAGATCAAGAACGCCCACAAACTCCGGATCGGCCAGCGTCTCCGGATCGAAGGCCGATGATAGCTTCCGAACACGATACGATTGTTGCTCCGGCGACGGCTCCGGGAGGTGCCATTGCCGTGGTCCGGGTGAGCGGGTCAGAGGCTCTGACGCTCTGCGACCGGATTTTCCGTGGACGGGCTCCGCTGGCCGCAGCGGCCGGAAACACGGTCCATTACGGCCGGATTCTGGACGGCGGGCGCGTGGTGGACGATGTGCTGGCGACCGTTTTCCGTGCCCCGCACTCCTATACGGGCGAGGATTCGGTCGAGATTTCGTGCCACGGTTCCTCTTACATCGTTTCGGAAATACTCCGGCTGCTGATTGCCGCGGGCGGGCGCATGGCCTGGCCCGGGGAGTTCACGATCCGGGCCTACCTGGCCGGGAAGATGGACCTTTCGCAGGCCGAGGCCGTCGCGGACCTGATCGCTTCGTCGACCCGCGCAGCGCACGCACTGGCTGCGAACCAGATGCGCGGCGGATATTCCGAGGAGTTGGAAGGGCTTCGGGACAAGTTGCTGAACCTCACTTCGCTGCTGGAGTTGGAACTGGACTTTTCGGAGGAGGATGTGGAGTTTGCGGACCGGGGAGCGCTGCGTGAAACAATGGAGCGGATCGGGCAGGAGATCGACCGGTTGCGGAACTCCTTTGCATTGGGCAATGCAATCAAGGAGGGGGTTGCGGTGGCGATCGTCGGAGCCCCGAATGTCGGGAAATCGACGCTGCTGAACCGCCTGCTGAACGAGGATCGGGCGATGGTTTCGGAGATTGCCGGGACGACGCGCGACGTGATCGAAGAGCGGGCCAACATCGGGGGCGTACTGTTCCGGTTCCTCGACACGGCGGGAATCCGTGCGACGGGCGACCGGCTGGAACGGATGGGCATCGACCGCACAATGGAGAGCATCCGTCGGGCACAGGTGGTGATCCGTCTGATTGATGCACAGTTGCAAGGAGATTCATCGGCACCGGCTCTGGAGTTCGAATTGCGGCCCGGCCAGCGGTTATTGACCGTCTACAACAAGTTGGACGCGGCTCCGGACGGATTTCGGCTGCCGGAGGGTGCGCTCGGGATTTCGGCCAAACGGGGAGACGGAATCGAAGCGTTGTGCGAAGCGCTGCGCGGAACGGTGGATACGGAGGAGTTGTACCACGGTGACGCGGTCGTCTCGAACAGCCGCCACTACGAAGCGCTGACAGCGGCCCGAGAGTCCCTGGACCGGGCACTGGAGGGCTTGGATGAAGGGCTTCCGGCAGACTTGCTTAGCGAGGAGATTCGGCCGGTGATCCGGCATCTGGGAGAGATCACGGGGCGAGGCGCCATTGCCCCGGACGAAGTCCTGCAAAACATCTTTTCAAAATTCTGCATCGGCAAATGACGGCTTGTAAACAGCCATAACCAACCATAACCATTTAGAATAAAGTCGCTGTATATCAGCGACTTTTGTTTTTATATACTTTCCAGACGGTATTTGGAAGTAACGGTTTTTATCCATATTTTTCATACATATTTCTACCGTGACAGAAATTCACGGTTTGCCCAAATGTCACAGTGACGCATTAGTTGACGTGTGTTGACAATGGTTTACATGTGTGGACAAAAAGGGAAATTAAAATTCATGTAAAATGGCAGAA
>CALUKL010000090.1 GCA_944321195.1 uncultured Alistipes sp. | reverse complement strand
TGCAACGCAGGCAGCGCGACGCTTCGAGGATCGCCTCCTGCTGGTCGTAGCCGTAGCAGACCTCCTCGAAGTTGGTCGCCCGGATTGCCGGATCCTGTTCGCGCACCGGCACGCGCGGTATCTTGTTCGCCATGTTTTACGCTGTTATTTGTCCAAACCGATTCTGCATACGTGTCCCGCTTCGCGTTCGGCCTCGATGGCTGCGGCGCGCTGCTCCTGGGTGCGGTACATCCCCTGACGGCGCATCGCTTCGTCGAAATCGACCTCGTGGCCGTCGAACTCCGGACCGTCGACGCACGTGAAGCGCGTCTTCCCGCCGACCGTCACGCGGCAGGCGCCGCACATGCCCGTACCGTCGACCATCAGGGCGTTGAGCGAGACGGTGGTCTTCAGGTTGTACTTGCGGGTCGTCAGGGCCACGAACTTCATCATGATCATCGGGCCGATGGCCACGCACTCGTCGTAACGCTCGCCGCGCTGTTCGACGAGCTCCTCGATCATCCCCGTGACCATCCCCTTGAACCCCTCCGAACCGTCGTCGGTGGCGATGTAGAGGTTTTCGGCCACGGCGCGCATGGCGTCGGTGTAGATGAGCATCCGGCTGTTCTTGGCGCCGATGATGACGTCGGCGCGCACACCGTGTTCGTGGAGCCACTTGACCTGCGGGTAGATCGGGGCGGTTCCCACGCCTCCGGCCACGAAGAGGTAACGGCGTCGGCGCAACTCTTCGAGGGGCAGGTGCACGAACTCCGACGGACGGCCCAGCGGCCCGGCAAAGTCGGCCAGGGCTTCACCCTGCTCCAGGGTGCAGATCTTGCGCGTCGAGGCCCCGATGGCCTGCGTAACGATGGTGACGCTGCCTTCCGTGGCGTTGAAATCGGAGATCGTGAGCGGAATGCGCTCACCGTGAGCGTCGGCCCGCACGATGACGAACTGTCCGGGATGTGCCGAACGGGCGACGCGCGGGGCGTGGATCTTCATCAGCCAGATGCCTTCTGCGAGGAGTCTTTTTTCGAGAATGGGATACATTATATATGAATTAGTGTGTTACTCTTCGATGATTGCCGTGACACGGATCCGCCGCATGGGGCGGATCGGGTCGTTGGTCACCACGACGAGGTGTTCGCTCAGCACGCCGAACTCCTGGTCCTTGGGGTTGAGCAGGACCTCGGCCCGCAGCGAATCGCCGGGAGCGATCCGGGTGCCGGGAGCGAGTGTCGTGGCCACGTGCCCCTCACCCTCGACGGCGCGGACGATCAGCTCGGCCGTGCCGGTATTCGAGAGCGTGAATCCGAGTTTTCGGACGCTTTCGCGCTGTTTTACAGGGCCGAATTTAAGGATATTTCCCGAATATTCGCTCCGGGGGCTCGCTTTTCCCTCGTTTTCGGGCCGCGGGTCCACCCCGATTCCGTGGGTGACGAGGGTTGTGCCGTTGCTGCGGCCGTCAACCGCGACCTCCAGGGCGTCACGCAGGGTCCCGTAACGGGGCCGGTCCGCGGGGATGAGGTACGAAAAGTTGATCGAACCCCGTTCGCGGGGTGCGATTGTGGCCGGGGCCTCCGTGCGGAGCAGCCCGCTGACGGTCAGCGGCCGCAGGGTGAGGCGGATCGGACGGTCGGAGTCGTTGACGTAGCCGATGGCCCCCTGTACGGGCTCCCCGACATGGATATAGGCGAAGGCGTTGAGTGTCGAGGCCAGCCGCAGTCCGCCTCCGGCATCGACCGGATAGAGCTCCTCGATGCTTTTCGGACGCGGGGTGACACGGCCCTGGACGGTGAGTGCGGCGATCTTTTTCCGCTCGCTGGAGTAGACCGTCAGCTCTTTGGAGAAGACTCCCGGGCGGTTTGCGGGGTCGTAGGTGACGGTGATTTCGGTCTTTTCGCCGGGGAGGATCGGGCGTTTCGAGAAGCGGGGAACCGTACAGCCGCAGGAGGTCACCACGTCGAGGATCACCAGGGGCTTGTCGCCGCGGTTTTCGCCCGTGAAGGTGTGGCTCACGGGGCCGTCGAGTTCCTGGATGGTCCCGAAGTCCCAGCGGGGCGTATCGAAGGTCAGCGAGCCCTGAGCCGGGGACTGGAGTCCGTATAAAGTCAATAAAATGAGAATTATAATCTGTTTGGCCATTTCTTTTTCGGAGTTGATGATTTTCTGCAAAGATACTTTTTTCTGGAAAAAAATGTACGATTATTTTGCGGGAAAGAAAAATTGCTATATATTTGCACTCCGAAACGGTGAAACAACCGGGGCCGGTGAAACAACCGGGGACCGTGGGGGAGGAGGGTAGCCGGATCGAATGCCTGAATAGCTCAGTTGGTTAGAGCACATGACTGTTAATCATGGGGTCCTAGGTTCAAGTCCTTGTTCAGGCGCCAGATGCGCGAGGGTTGCGTAAAGGTTCTTTCAAAACGTCTGCAAGGGGCGGCCGAAGAGAGAGGGGCGGGTCCGGAAGGATCGCTTTCTCGAAACGGAATACCGGAGAGTTCGCTGGAGGAAGATCCGCGGTGCGATCCGTTGCACGGAACAGGTTGCAGCAGCAATTCGGAAGATTGCCTTTGCAGTCCCAAGCCATTTTTACGGGAGCTTAGCTCAGTTGGTTCAGAGCGTCTGCCTTACAAGCAGAGGGTCGGGGGTTCGACTCCCTCAGCTCCCACACGATGACAGCCACTTACAGCGATGCAAGGGGCTTTTTTTTTGAAGCGGGGGGCTTTGGAAAAATCGGGAGCATAGCTCAGGGGTTCAGAGCGCCTGCTTGACAAGCAGGAGGTCTGCAGTTCAAATCTGCATGTTCCCACAAAATGAAACGGTTTGCACTTTTGCAGACCGTTTTTTTGTGCCCGGTTTTGACCTTCTGCGCTTCCGGCAGCGTCGGCAGCCTCTCCGCCGGCCCCTCTGCCGGTCGCGGGGAAAGCCCCCGAAAAATAGAGCCCCGGAAAATGGGGAATGGATTTGCTGGTATGATTTATTTGTACTATATTTGCACCTGCAAACCGAACGGGGAGCTTAGCTCAGTTGGTTCAGAGCGTCTGCCTTACAAGCAGAGGGTCGGGGGTTCGACTCCCTCAGCTCCCACCGGATCGCCGCCTCAGCATGGGACGGCGATATTTTTTTACCCGATTTTTGCGGACCTCGGCTCCGGGAAACGGGCCTCCTCCGGAGGTTTGTCCGGTTTCGGCGAAACATTCCATTCGAATATGCGCTATCTTTGCCGTATGAAACTGCTGAAAATCCATCTTCTTGTACTCTGCGGCCTCCTTGCGGTGTTTGCAGGGCCCGAAGTCCGGGCGCAGTCGGCCGTCTATCCCGTCAGCGGGCGGGTGATCGACCGTCTGACCCGCCAGCCGGTGCCCTATGCCGCCGTGGTGCTGGCCGGGCAGGAGCGGACCGGCGTTTCGACCGATTCGCTGGGGCGTTTCCGGATCGAACGGGTAAAACCCGGCATCTGGCGCCTGACGGTCTCCTCGATGGGGTACAGGAGCACGACGACTCCCGAATACCTGGTTTCGGCCGCCACACCCTTCATCGAGGTCGAGCTCGACGAGGATGCCACGCAGGTCGAGGCCGTGACGGTGCGTCCTACGCCCTTCCGCGTAACGACCGAGAGCCCTGTGAGCCTGAAGGTTATCGGCCTGCAGGAGATCGAGAAGAGCCCCGGTTCGAACCGCGATGTCTCGCGCATCGTGCGCTCCTATCCGGGCGTCTCCTTTTCGCCCGTGGGTTACCGCAACGACCTGATCGTGCGGGGCGGCGGACCCTCGGAGAACAAGTTCTACATGGACGGCATCGAGATCCCGAACATCAACCATTTCGCCACGCAGGGCGCCACGGGCGGTCCGGTGAGCATCGTGAATGCCGACCTCGTGCGGGAGATCAGCTTTTATACGGGGGCCTTCCCGGCCGACCGCGCCGGGGCGATGAGTTCGGTGCTGGATTTCCAGCTGCGCGACGGAAACCCCGAGCGGCAGACCTTCAAGGCGACGCTGGGCGCTTCGGAGGTGGGGGTGAGCGGCAGCGGCCATATCGGCCGGAAGACCACCTATCTCTTTTCGCTGCGGCAGTCCTACCTGCAGCTGCTCTTCAAGCTGCTGGGGCTCCCCTTCCTGCCGAACTACATCGACGGACAGGTGAAGATCAAGACGCGCCTCTCGGAGCGTGACGAACTGACGGTGCTGGGGCTGGCCGGGATCGACAACATGAAGCTCAACGTCGACGAGGAGGGCGAGGATGCCGAATACCTGCTGAGCTACCTGCCGCGGATCCGGCAGGAGACCTTTACGGTGGGGGCCGTGTGGCGGCACTACGCCGGGCGGCACGTGCAGACGGTGACGCTGAGCCACAACTACCTGAACAACCGCAACCTGAAATATCGGAACAACGACTCTTCGTCGGAGGAGAACCTGATGCTGCGGCTGCGCTCCGTGGAGCAGAAGAGCACGCTGCGGGGCGAGAACCGCACCTACCTGGGCAGCTGGTCGGTGCGCGAGGGGGTCGAACTGACCTGGTCCAACTATACGAACCGGACCTTCCAGCGGCTCTACGCGGCGGATCAATCGATGCTCTCCGACTACCGTACCCGGCTGGGGATCATCGGTTGGGGCCTCTTTGTCTCGTCGGAGTACGTTTCGCCGAACAAGCGGCTGAAGGCTTCGGCGGGACTGCGCACCGACGGCTGCGACTATTCGGGACGCATGGCGCGCTTCTGGCGGCAGCTGTCGCCCCGGGCATCGGTCTCCTATGCACTGAGCGACGCCTGGTCGGTGAGCGGAGCCGCCGGGCTCTATTACCAGCTGCCGCCCTACACGGCCCTGGGATTCCGTGAGGCGGAGGCCTTCGTGAACCGTTCGCTGGAGTACATGCACGTCGGGGCTTTCAGTGCCGGGTTCGACTGGCGCCACGGCGACCGGCTGATCGTCACCCTTGAAGGCTTCTACAAACGCTACGGCAACGTTCCGCTGTCGCTTGTCGACGGGATTCCGCTCTCGTGCAAGGGCGACGATTACGGCACGGTGGGCAACGAGGCGCTGGTATCGTCGGCGCAGGGGCGCGCCTACGGCCTGGAGGCGATGGCGCGGTGGCAGATCCCCGGGCGGTTGAATGTCGTGGGGTCGGTGACGCTCTACCGCTCGGAGTATCGCAACAACTCGTCGGCGCCGTGGATCGCCTCGGCCTGGGACAACCGCTTTGTGGTGAATATCAGCGGTACCTACGATTTCCCGCGCCACTGGAGTTTCGGGGCGAAGCTGAGCGCCGTGGGCGGAGCGCCCTTTACGCCCTATGATGAGGAGAAGTCGTCGCTCGTGGCGGCCTGGGATGCCCAGGGACGCCCCTATTACGATTACACGCAGTACAACGCCGGACGGCTCGGCGCCTTCGCGCAGCTGGACGTGCGCCTCGACAAGGTTTTCTACTTCAAGCGCTGCATGCTGGGTTTCTACATCGACCTGCAGAACGTTACGGTGAACAAGTACCGTTCGCCGGATGTCTGGATGTCGACCGGGGTGATTGCGAATCCCGAGGCCCCGGTTGAGGAGCAGAAGTATATCATGAAGACGATCGAGCAGGTGAGCGGGACGCTGCTGCCGACGCTGGGCATCACGGTCGAGTTTTAGGCGACCCGGGACCGGAAAGAGCGGGGCCGGGAGGGCAGAGCCGGGTCTGGTTGGGGGCGGATCGGTGACGGGACGGTCCGCTTTCGAACGGGTCGCTTCCGGTGTTGCGGTCCGGACAACATGAAAACAGCAGGGAATCTCTCGACTGCCTGCTGTCCCGGAGGTTGGGCCTCCTAAACTACTAACCCAAACTTAAATAAATGAAGAAACCTCACTGCGGTTGCTGATCCGCAGTTGACTCGGGAACGGGCAAGGAGCGTGCCAAACGGAAAGCCGCCGATGGGCTACGATCCATCGGCGGCTTTTTCGGAATGTTCTTGCGTCTGCTGTGGCTATTTCGGATGCTACCGGAAGACACCCGTGTAGGTCGAGGGCGAGAGGGCGCGCAACTCCTCCTTCACCTCCTCCGGGACGTCGAGCGTCTCGATGAACGCGGTGATCGCCTCGCGGGTGATGTGGGTGTTGGTGCGCGTCAGGGCCTTCAGTGCCTCGTAGGGTTTCGGGTAGCCCTCGCGGCGCAGGATCGTCTGGATGCCCTCGGCCACCACGGCCCAGTTGTTCTCCAGGTCGCGCTCCAGTGCTTCGGGGTTGAGGATCACCTTTCCGAGCCCCTTCATGAGCGACTGCAGGGCGATCAGGGCGTGGGCCATCGGGACGCCGACGTTGCGCAGGACGGTCGAGTCCGTCAGGTCGCGCTGCAGGCGCGAGACGGGGAGTTTCGACGACAGGTGCTCGAAGACGGCATTGGCGATGCCGAAGTTGCCCTCGGCATTCTCGAAATCGATGGGGTTGACCTTGTGGGGCATGGCGCTCGACCCGACTTCGCCGGCCTTGATGCGCTGCTTGAAGTACTCCATCGAGATGTAGGTCCACATGTCGCGCGAGAGGTCGATCAGGATGGTGTCGATGCGCTTCATGGCGTCGAAGA
>CALUKL010000089.1 GCA_944321195.1 uncultured Alistipes sp. | reverse complement strand
CGAGGCTCTCCCAGGTTTTGGAAAACTCCGTCCCGGAGATCGTGAGGGCGAGCTCCTCGGCGGTCGGGACCGGCGTAACGGCGATTTGGGCCCGTGTGGTGATCAGGGCGTCGGTGCGGCAGTCGATACGGAGGGTTCCGTAGCCTTCGCCGTTTGCGGGGGTCTCATTTTTGGTGCATCCTCCGGCTGCGACGGCCGCTATAAGCGACAGAAATAACCACGTATGGAATTCAAAAGATTTCATTACTTGATAGGCGCTAAAGATACTCGAATGCTGTCAAGGATAACCCATTGCTGGGAGTTGCCACTGGGCTCGTCGCTTACGAAACAATCCCAGGACAGACGATATCCGTTATTGCAATTCTCGATATTGAATTCAATGGTTGCGGCTGTATTCGGATCGAGATTCTCTACGGACCCGTTTGTAGGTGCATTGACGGTCCCTGCTAAGAATTCGATGGTTTCACCACCACTGATGACCGATGAACCACCCTCGTAATATCCGGAAATGGCGTCGGCTTTTGTGGTATATCCGTAGTTCAGCACAGGGGTTCCTCCTTTGTTGTTTCTTCCCGTGTAGTTAAATTTTACATAGACCTTTTGGGCCGATTTTAATCCCGTAATCTGACGGGCATCTACGCGTCCTCTGTAGGTTCCTAAGAGCCAGAATTTTTCCGCTTGATGGCGGATGGCCAGCGTTTTACCGCCTTCGATATGCCACTGGTTTCCGCTCCATCCGGGTAATCCCCAATTGTCGCCCCATTCAGTTTGTCCGTTGTGCCCGCTATCGGACATTCCGCCGTTATTGCTGTGGGTGGTTGTGCCGCTGAAATCCTCCTCGAAGAGATACGGCACGCGGAAGCTGGCGACGCGGTTCTCGGCCCCTGCGGTTACCGTCGGCAGGGTGAAGATTTCGGTCAGCAGCGCGTGCTCCGAATCGTACGTCACCTGGAATCCGGACATCTCCTCCGTGGGGTTCGTGTAGCCCCGGAAGCGAACCGTATAGTCGCCCGTGCCCGTGACGTCGAACGTATGGCTCTGGCTGCCGTCCTCGAAGCTCCACCCCTCGGGTGCCGTCACCGTGAAGGTATCGATCGCTTCGCCCAGCGTGTTGACGCCCGTCTCCGTGAGGGTGAAGACCAGTTGCGTGAGTTGCACTGCCGCGGCCGGGACGTTGTAGTCGATCGGCGTGGTGTGGCCGGCGGCAAAGGTCCGGTCGGCCGGGGCGAAGGTCCGCACTTCCGATTCAAGGCCCGAGCTCGACGCCACGACCGAAACCTCCTGCCCCTCTTCGAGCGTGACGGGGGCAATCAGGGCATAGACCACATCCTCGGCCTCCATAAGCAAAGAAAAACGCAGGGTCAGCGTGTTGCTCGACTCGCTCAATTCAGCTGCGGCGGCGGGGTTGGCGGCATCCACCGTCAGGCGCCCCACAACGGGTGTCGGGAAGGTCAGTTTGATCTCCGAAATCGGTTCTCCGAGGTCGTTGCGCGGGATGGCGATTTTCAGTACGTGGATTTTGTGTGCGAATAGCAGGTTGACAATATCCGTATTGTCGCTGATGCCGCTCGGGCCCTTCTTGTCGTGTTCGCGCAGGGCGTCGGCTCCCTCGATCGGCGTGGCCACCATCACGTCCCACTCGCCGTGGAACGTACCGTCCTGCACGGCCGGGATGTCGTAGCTGGCCCGCAGCCCGTCGGTCGAGGCCGGAACGGGCGACACGGCATAATAAGTATAGGTGTCCTCGGCCATCTGCGGGATGCTGCCGCGGAAGTTGGCCGAGTTGTAGGTCGCATTATAGTGGTAGAGGCTGAAGGCCACGGCGTCGACTACGGTTTGAGCGGCGGAGTTTACGGCCCAGAGTGCGAGCCGGTCGCCTGTCTGCCATTTGACGCTCACGCCGTCGTCCCCGAGTTCGGTGCGGGTCGTGGATTGGGGCCGGATGTCGAGTCGCGGACCCGACCCGATGGCCACCTCGATGCTTCTTGTTGCCGGATCGGCCGCCTCGTCCGTATTTTTCGAACAGGCGGCGCACAGCAGGGGCAGAAGAAGCAGGGTTGTCCAATGTTTCATCATGCACGAATTCTTTTATCTGAATCTCCACAAAAATAGGGTCGGAAGCCGATTTCCCGAAATAAATTCAACGAACGGCCTGTTTTTCATCACGAACCGAGATTTTTTCCTGTTGCGGTTTCATCGGATTGCACGCAAAAAGGCCCTCCGACATACATTTGTCGGAGGGCCTTTTCGGTGGTTCCCGGGCTGTTTCCCCGGCCCGGACCCAATCCGGATTCCGGGGCCGTTGTCCGCTTTTTCCGGATGACCGGATGACCGGCTGCGTGCCCGGACTTTCGGTCCGGCAGGTCCGGCAGGTCCGGGCCCTATTCGGCCCCTTTGACGTAACGGTCGAGCCAGCCGAAGAATTCACGGTTCCAGACCATCGAGTTCTGGGGCTTGAAGACCTGGTGCGCCTCGTTCTCGAACTCCACGAGCCGGGCCGGAATACCCCGCACGCGGGCGGCGGTGAAGGCTTCGAGCGATTGCGTGTAGGGGATGCGGAAGTCCTTCTCGCCGGTGAAGATCAGGATCGGGGTGTCCCAGCGCGTCACGAACTTGTGCGGCGAGTTGGCGTATGAGCGTTGTGCCGTAGCGTTCTCCTTGTCCCAGTAGGGGCCACCGTAGTCGTTGTTGATGAAGAAGAGCTCCTCGGTCTCGCCGTACATCGACTCGAAGTTGAAGATCCCGCAGTGGGCGATGAAGGCCTTGAATCGCTTCTCGTGGCATCCGGCCAGGAAGAAGACCGAATAGCCGCCGTAGGAGGCTCCGACGCATCCCATGCGCGATTCGTCGGCCCACGGTTCGCGGGCCACGTCGTCGATGGCCGAGAGGTAGTCGCGGATGTTCTGCCCGGAGTAGTCGCCCGAGATCTGGTCGAGCCACTCCTGCCCGAAGGAGGGCAGGCCGCGGCGGTTCGGGGCCACGACGACGTAGCCCTGGGCGGCCATCAGCTGGTAGTTCCAGCGGTAGCTCCAGCCGTTCGAGACGACGTTCTGGGGACCGCCCTGGCAGTAGAGCAGCGTCGGGTACTTCTTCGCGGGGTCGAAGTCGGGCGGGAGGATCACCCACGTGAGCATCTGCTTGCCGTCGGTGGTCCGCACCCATCGCTTCTGCACCTCGCCCATGCGGATGTTTTCGTAGATGGATTTGTTGATGCCCGAAATCTGTGTCAGGGCGCCGTCGGCGGGGTTCACCTCGTAGAACTCCGGCGCCGAGGAGATCGTGCACAGTTCGGCCACCATGCGCCCGCCACCCGTCGTGAAGGCGTTGATGTCGTGGTCGCCCCCGGTGAGGACCTCCACCTCGCCATCGACCGTCGCCACGCGGCAGATCTGGTGCGTGGCCTCGATCGGAGCGATGAACCAGAGCCGCTCGCTGCCCTCCCAGACGACATTCATGGCGTTGTAGTCGAAATCCTCCGTCAGGTCGCGCATCTCGGCCGTCGCGCAGTCGTAGAGGAAGAGCCGTGACTTGTCCGACTCGTTCCCGGCACGGCGTTGCGAGAGGAAGGCGATCTTCGAGTCGTCGGGCGACCAGACGGGATACTTGTCATACCCCGGGAGGTTCTCCTGCAGCCGTTCGATCGGCTCTCCGGTGTTGAAATTGGTGGGCTTGCAGATGTTCTGCGTCTGTTGCGAGGCGACGTCGTAGACGAAGATGTCCGAATCGGTCGAGACGGCGTAGGCCGTACCGGTCAGCGGTTTGCAGGTGTAGGCCAGCATCGTTCCGGCATGGTTCCAGGCGATCTCGGCCATGTCGAAGTAGGGGGCCAGCGGAGCATCCCACGCAGCTTCCGGCCCGAGGATGTCCCGCCCCTCCTTCATGCCGTCGGGCCCGAAGTCGCCGACGAAGATGTGCAGGTATTCGCCCTCGTCCCAATAGTCCCAGTGGCGGGCCATCAGGTCGTCGTAGATCCGGGCCTTCGACTTGTCCATGTCCTTGTGGATGTCGGCCGAGCGGCGGTCGGCCACCTGCACGCGCTGTACGTACCACGCCTTGTCGCCGCGGGGCGAGATGCCGAATCCCTCGACGTCGCGCCCGAAATCCGACAGCTGACGCACGTTGCCGCCCGCGGGCGCCATCTCCCAGACCTGCATCGAGCCGCTGCGGTCCGAGAGGAAGTAGATCTTCTGCCCGTCGGCACTCCAGCGCGGAGCGAGGCTGTTCGACGTGAGGTCGGTCAGGCGCGTTGCGGCCTTCGTGTCGAGCTCCTCGACCCAGAGGGTCGTCACACCGCGGTTTTCGGTCATGTTGTAGTCGGTCTGCTGGTAGACGAAGCGCTTGCCGTCGGGCGAGAGCACGGCACCGCCCGCGCGGCTCATCTTCCACATCACCTCGGGGGTGAAGCGTCCGGCGGCAATCTCTTCGGCCGTCAGGGCGTTGTCGATCTTCAGCGGCTCGGGGCGCTGCCGGTCGCAGGCGCCCAGCCCCATAGCTGCAATAGCCATCATCAGGATGATTTTTTTCATTTTTGTGGAGGTTTTCCTATTTATTCGTATTTTTGGATTCCGAAAAAATGCTTCATACAATGAACCGTACCGTCTATTTTGCCGACAGGAGCGTGACCTTCACGACTGCGGCGCCCGGCGGGGAGTGGTACGCCGTGGCGGCGGAGTCCGACGGCGGCGTATCGCGCCCCAAGATACTGAATTTTCTCGAATCGCACAACTCCGTAGCGGTCGTTTCGGCCGATCCCGAAGCGACGTTCCGGGCCTTTGCGGCGCAGTTCGCGTGGGTGGAGGCGGCCGGCGGCGTGGTTGTGGACGGTGCGGGACGGTGGCTGCTGATCCACCGCAACGGACGTTGGGACCTTCCGAAGGGGCACCTCGAAACGGGCGAGAGTATCGAGAGCTGTGCGGCCCGCGAGGTGGAGGAGGAGACAGGCGTGCGGGGTGAGGTGGTTCGGCCGCTGTGCCGGACGCTGCACGCCTACTGGTTCCCGAAGACCGAACGCTGGGAGTTGAAGCAGACCCATTGGTTCGAACTCCGGGCAACGGAAGCCTCGGCGCTGCAGCCCCAGACCGAGGAGGGGATCGAACGGGTGGTGTGGTGTACGCCCGCGGAGGCTGCGGAGCACGTGCGCGAAGCCTTCCCGACGATCCGCCGCGTGGCCGAGGCGATGAACCGATAGCCCGGCGGCCGGGGGTGTCGGCCCCTTCCCGGATGATTCTCGGGACCGGGCGGTGACGCCAGCCGTGTCCGGTTCGCCGGGGCGGGCTACTCTTTCCCGAGGCGCTGTCTTGCGGCCTCCTTGTATTTGCGGGAGATTTCGATCTCGGTCGTCCCGACCCGGATGCGGGTCGGGCGGTATTCGTCGATACGCTCCGTGTTGACGATGTAGGAGCGGTGCACGCGCGGGAACCGCCGGTCGAGTTGTGCCTCCCATTGCGAGATGCGTGTCTTCGTGCGGTAGGCTCCGCCCGAGACGGTATGGATCCACACCTCGTCGTCGTTCGATTCGACGTAGCGGATCTCCCCCGGATCGAGCGTGATCCGTCGGCGCTCGGAGATGAAACTCAATGTGTCGTCATACGGCTGACTGCGTTCGAGGTAACGGGCGATCAGCCGCTCCGGGACGATGAATACCGCGATCAGCAGCAGGATGATGAGCGGATGGAAGATCGGTCCGGGCAGTGTGTCGGGCAGCGTGTCGAAAACGACGCGGAGTCCGAAGATCAGGGCGAGGTATTCGATCACGACGACGGCCGCGAGCAGATAGAGTGCGTTGAGCAGCTCCTTCGGCCGCTTCCCGAGGGTGAGTTGCGGCACGAAATAACGCAGAATCAGCAGCCCGGGCAGGAAGAGCAGGGCGAGTAGAATCGCCTGGTCATAGGCATATCCCATCGCCCCGAAAACGAGGACGATCAGCAGGGTCGAAACCAGCCACCAGAGTGCGGGCAGATTCTGTTTCATCGAGG
>CALUKL010000088.1 GCA_944321195.1 uncultured Alistipes sp. | reverse complement strand
TTAGATTACTCCTGCTGCCTATCATCCATTGGATCTATGCAATAGTGATTCGGCTACTATTGGCCTTTGTCGCTCCTCGCTTCATGCGAAAATACTACCCACTCCATGAAGCCTATCTGAAATCCTAACAAGTCTAATCATGCTTATCGACAATAAACTTCTGGACGAGGTAGCGGCATTGGCCCGAACCTCGGAACGCCTCCGCATGAACCGCGACATGCGAAATTCTACGGACGACACATCGCAACGGATGCTGAATGCATTGGAGATCAGCACCGTGCTACCAATTCACCGGCATCCTACGACATCCGAGACCCAACTTCTGCTGCGCGGAAAGATCGACGTAATGTTCTACGATGATCAGCGCCGTGAGATCGAGCGCTTCCACCTCGATCCTCGAATCGGAATGTATGGCGTCGATATTCCGGCCGGTACCTGGCACAATCTCATTGTCATTGAGCCAGCCGTCATCTTCGAGGCCAAGGACGGAGCCTATAAGCCCATCTCGCCCGAGGACGTTTTATAGATCCAACCTCATTCATGTTATGCGGCCCGGAAGAAAGATCTTTCGGGCCGTATTCATATTTCATATCCAATGCCCCAGCAAAAACCTCGAAACTCCCTCCCCTACCGACCGTACTCCACGACTGCGTTAACCGAAAAATCGGTGACAGAGTTTTGTTCCGGTGACCAGCCTGAGCTATCTTTGTGGAAAAATCCAAAAACCATGAAAAGACGCGTATTCGTTACGGGCGGTGCCCACGGAATCGGAAAGGGAATCCGTCGAGGCCTTTGCCCGGCAAGGTGATGATGTGGTCTTCTGCGATCTCGATCCCGACCTCGGCGCCCAAACCGCAACCGAAACCGGTGCCCGATTCTATCTGCTGGATGTTACCGATGCCGTCAGCCTCGAAAGATGTATGCAGCAGATCTTCGAAACAATGGGCGACATCGACATCCTGGTAAACAACGTCGGGATCAGCCCCTTCAAGCCCCTCACCGAACTGTCGATCGAAGAGTTCGACCGGGTGATTGCCACCAACCTGCGCCCGGTCTTCATCACCTCCCGCCAACAGGCCCTCCACCGCCAGCAGAACGGTAATCGCAGCTACGGCCGCATCATCAACCTCTGCTCAACCCGCTACCTGCAGAGCGAGGCCGGAACCGAGGCCTACTCCGCCTCAAAAGGCGGCATCTACTCGCTGACCCATTCGCTGGCCGTCTCCCTGGCCCCGCTCCACATCACGGTCAATGCCATTGCTCCGGGATGGATCCACGTGCGCGAAGAGGAGCAGTTACGCCCCGAGGATCATCGGTTCCACCCCTCGGGCCGGGTCGGAACCCCCGACGATATTGCCCGCGCCTGCCTCTTCCTGTGCGACGAGGCAAACGACTTTCTCAACGGGCAGACCCTGACCATCGACGGCGGAGCCACCATCCGGATGATCTACCCGGAATAACGATCGGCACCGATCAACCGCCCAATACATGTGCCCTGGAGACCGAGATCTCCGGGGCATTTTTTTAATTTCCGTCACCTTCCCGCCACCGAATCGAGGCGGGGAATCAGCCGAAAAGGCTTGAGTTATTCATCCTCTTGCAAAAATCAGAGATGCCGCTCCGTCCAGGTCCGATCTCCGACCCTCCGGCCTCGAAAAGAATCATTTCCAGACATTTTTTACAATAAAAAGAGTTGTTTGCATATTATATTTTATATATTTACAATATATAATACTGTTTTAAATATATAAAATATATTTTTCCAACCCTAAACTTCAAGATTCCAATTGCTGAAATGTACAGGAATCCGCATTTTTGTTCATGAGATAATCCAGGGCGGCAGCGATAGCGATGCCAGCAGCCATGACGGCAGAGGCAGGGATGGTCGCGATTGTGGCGGCAGCAATAGAAGCAGCGGCTGCGGCAGCAATAGAAGCAGCGGCAGAGTGGTAATGGCGATCATAGCGACAGAGGCGGCAGAGGCGACTGCGACAATGGCAGCGGCGGCCCCATGATCCCATCCGGCGGCATAGCCGCGGCAGAAGCATCCGCAACCGTCTGACCGTCCGGCACAAGCGCTGCTTGAACCCGGGAATCTCACACGGCAGAGCATACGAACCCTCAAACACCAACACCATGTACGTTCCCGATCATCTGAAATGGCGGATACTTCTGGCTCAGGAGCTGAAACGGTTCTATTTCGAGCGAGAAAATGCCCATCGCAACTGCAAGCGTATCTTCGAACTTTACGGCCGCTACCTGTTAGGCACAACCTATGACACGTTTTTGAGCTATCTCAACCAGTTGAAATACGAGATCGGCAACCTCAAGCTGCCTCCCTACATCACCGCGGCGATCGGCCTGCTCGAACCGCTGCGGATTGCCAGCGAACGCCTCCGTTGCCGGAAGATGAACGGTTCCTGGAGTTTGCTGGAGATTGTCGAGGAGGCCCTGGCCGTACTTCGGGAGCGAACGGGTTCATCGCGGAACTACCCGAACCGCATCGCCTGATGCCACCCCCGTAATGGCGCCCCGAAATACCATCCCCGTAATACCATCCCCGTAATACCATCCCCGTATGCCGTAGAATCGGGCAATCCCCGCTTTTCCATTTCATGACCCGGAAAAAATACCCACATATGGGGATTGCGCGCCCTGTTTGTTCTCCATAATTTTGCAAACCAATTAAAATCTGCATGAATTTGCGACAAACAAAGCGATCCAAACGATGATACGAGCCCTCCGTCTTTTAGGTTTAACGCTCCTCTTTGCCATATACGAAGCCCACGCCCAAAAAAGCAATACGCCCCTCTACTCCATTTCGGGACAGGTGGTGAATGCCGAAACGGGAGAACCCGTGGCGCTGGCCTCGTTCGTAGTCAACAATACGATCGGCGTAGTGACCGACCAGAAGGGCGCATTCAAACTCGACAAGCTCAAGGGCGGCCCCATCACCTACAATGTCTCGTTCCTCGGATACAGCCCCGTCGAACGGGAACTGGTCCTCTCGGCAGACATCAAGGACCTCCGAATCGCCCTCACGCCGCTGAGCCTCGGGCTGGAAGAGGTCGTGGTGACGGCGCAGCCCACCGGTGCGGGCTCGACGTCGAAGATCGGCGAAGAGGCCATCCGCCACATCCAGCCCATGAGCATCGGCGATATGTTCCAGCTGCTTCCGGGCAATCTGTCGGTCAACCCCAACCTGAACGGCGTGGGGCAGGCCGCCATCCGCGAAATCGGCTCCAACGCCAACAACGCCCTGGGCGCCGCGGTGATCGTCGACGGAGCCCCGCTCTCGAACGACGGCAACCTGCAGGCCCTTTCGCCCTCGCTCGCGGGAAGCGCCTCGAACCAGTCGCTGAACGGCATGAGCGACCAGACGACGGCCGGAAAAGGCGTCGACCTGCGGTCGGTATCGCCCGACAACGTGGAGTCGATGGAGGTGATCCGCGGCATTCCGTCGGTCGAATACGGCAACCTGACCTCGGGAGTCGTCATCGTGAAGACCAAAACGGGCTCGACGCCCTGGGAGGCCAAGTTCAAGGCCGACCCCTATTCGAAAATGGTGTACGCAGGCAAGGGATTCACGCTCAAAAACGGCAGCGCGATCAACGCGGGCATCGACTGGACGCAATCGTTCGGCGATACGCGCAAGCGTTACCTGGGTTACGACCGCATCACCGCGACGCTGGGTTACTCGAAAAGTTTCGACGTGGCGGGACGTCCCATGCTCCTGCGCCTCAACGGCTCGTTCTACTCGAACGTCAACAACAGCAAGACCGACCCGCAGATGCAGGTCACGAGCAGCACCTTCGAAAACAGGAACATCGGCGCACGTCTGAACGCCGAGGGCAGCTGGAAGATCAACGGCGCCGCCCTCACGGCCCTCGAATACGGCTTCATGGTATCGCAGGCCTACCAGAGCGACCGATTGCACGACTACATCGCTTCGGCCAGCAGCGTGGTCACCAACACGCTCAAACCCGGTGTCGGACCGGGTACGTTCCTCCCGTCGTCGTACTATTCGGACTATGAAATAGAGGGTAAGCCGCTGAGCGTTTATCTGCAAGTAAAGGCCAACAAGATCATCCAACTCGGAGGGGGGGGGAGCTTTACCAATCTCCGGGCCGGAGTCGACTGGCGGTATGACGCCAATTACGGCGGCGGGCTGATCTTCGACATCCGGCAACCGCCGCAGAACACATCCAGCCAGGCACTGCGTCCCCGGTCGTTCCGGGATGTTCCGGCGCTGAACAACCTCGCCTTCTTCCTTGAGGACAGGCTCAATCTCAAAATCGGGGGGACGTCGCTCGCCCTGCAGGCCGGTGTGCGCCTGACGAACATGTTCCTCGATCCGCAGGCCAGGCAGGACGACATCTTCGTCGCCGAGCCGCGTGTCAACCTCAACTATTCGCTGTACGAAGGGCCCGGGGCAGCCGTCGCCGTCACGGGCGGCTGGGGCCTCTCCTACAAGATGCCCACGCTGCTCTACCTCTACCCCGACGACGCCTATTTCGACCGGGTCAGCCTGGCCAAAATCTCCAACACGGACCCGACGGGAACGCTGGGAGTCATGACCACCGACATCCTGACCGATCTGGCGAATCCCAACCTCAAACCCGCCCGCAGCCGCAAGTACGAGGCCGGACTCTCGTTCCGTCTGGGCCGCGTGCGCGGTATGGTGACCTATTTCCGCGAGAAGCACACCGACGAATTCGGCTTCTCGACGACACCCCACTACATGCACTACGAAACCTACGACGTACCGTCGGAGGCCACCAATCTCCAATTCGCCGACGGCAAGGTGACCTACACCGACGCATCGGGCAACACCGTCGAGGCCGCGACGAAAAAGGAGGACTACATCGCCACCTATTACCGGCCCACCAACAATTCGCGCACCGAGAAACAAGGTGTCGAGTACAGTTTCGACCTCGGAAGCTGGCGTGCCCTGCGCACCTCGCTGATCATCGACGGAGCGTGGTTCCATATCAGGCGCACCGACGAGCAGGAATACTGTTCGAAGATCAACGAGACCTACGACTACATCCGCCTCATGCCGGCCGGAAGCGGCACGCTGCAGAACCGCGTGAACACCAATTTCCGCTTCATCACCCACATCCCGCAGCTGAAGCTGGTCTTCTCGACGACCATGCAGGTCGTCTGGTACGAAAGCCAGCAGAACATCTGGCAGGACGGCAGCGGCAACGACCTCTTCAGCCTCTCCGAAGACGGGAAGTTCATGCAGGTCATGCCCGTCGGGTTCTACGACAAGCAGGGCAACTACACAGCCTGGCAAAAGGGATTCGAGGGACGTCCGGAGTACTCCCAGATGGTCGGCAAGTCCCTCGCGACCGCCTACGACCGGGAGACGTTCCGCCCGTGGGTGATGTTCAACTTCCGCCTGACGAAGGAGATCGGGCGCGTCGCCGAACTTTCGTTCACGGCCAACAACTTCACGCGCACCTCCCGCTGGCACTACTACGACACCCGCACGGGCTACAAGCAGATTTACCCCGACATGTATTTCGGCGCCGAACTGAAACTGCGTATCGGCAACAGATAATTCGAAAAATCACCATTTGTATCATAAAAATCAGGAAACGATGAAAAGGATGAATTTATTGGCAAAGGCCGGGCTGCTCTTCGCAGCAGGCGCCACCCTCCTGTTCGCAGGCTGCGACAACGGCAATGACGACGATGGAGGCGACAACGGATCGAAAAAACTCCAGCTGACGGTCAACCTGACCGCTCCCGCAGGATACGAAGCGTCGGAACTCCCGTCCATGACCGTAACGGCCGTGAACTCCGACAAGGAACTGACCTATACCGAAACCACCGCTGCCGGAGCGACCTCCGTCACCTTCGAGGTGTCGTCGGGCCAGTACCAGATCACCGCGACAGGACGCTACTCCAACACGATCTCCTTCACCGGAGCCGTGACAGCCGACGTTTTCGGAGACAAAACCGCTGCGGTGGCACTGTCCGAGGTCAACAAATCACCGCTCGTATTCAAGGAGGTGTATTCGACATCCGTCAACTGGAAACTGAACGACACCTATATGGAGATCGTCAACAATTCGGACGAGGTACAATATCTCGACCAAGTGATTATCGGCGCAATGACCGCTTTGTCCACACCGAACCCCTGGGTGGACGCCTCCGGCACACAGCTCGACAAATACCCGCTTTACGGCGTCGTAGCCGCCTTCCCCGGCACGGGTAAGGAGTACCCGCTGCAACCGGGCCAAAGCGTGGTCGTCGCCAACGATGCCAAAGACTGGTCGGCCGACGGCGCCGCCAACCTCGCCGATGCCGACTGGGAGTGCTACGTTCCCGAGGCAAACCAGGCAGACGCCGACTACGACGCTCCCAACCTCACAATCGTTTACAACCTCGAAAACCAGCGCCGTCTGGGCACGGGCTTCTACGGCGGAGGTCTGGTTCTGGCCAAACTGCCCGAAGGCATGACTCCCTCGCAGTTCGCCGCCGACTCGGACAACTTCATGACCGAACCGAACAAAGTAGACGCAACGCAACTCTATTTCATGCTTCCCAGCGAGTACCTGCTCGACGCCGTTGAAATGTTCGACGCTACGGGAAGCACCCATTACCACACGTTGCTGGCCCGCGACGACGCCGGATTCGCCGCTGTCACGGGATTCTCGGGCAAGAGCATCCGCCGCAAGGTTGCCAAAGTCGAGAACGGCCGCGCCTACTATCAGGACACCAACAACACGACGGACGATTTCCTGACGGAGCAGCCGCTTACCCCCGGCGTACACCCCACGCAGGCGGACTAAGTCCGGAATCCGATTCCGCAATCAACCGAAACGGTGCCGTCGGAAAGCGCCGTTTCGGTTTTACGACACGACACCTAACGCATTTCTTACGATGAAAAGATACCCGGGTACCGCATTGTGCGCATTGCTGCTCTTCGGCGGCGGAACGCTTCGTGCCCAGCAGAAGGCGCAACTTCCCGTCTACCAGGAAACGGAGCGCTCCGGAAACCTCTATTCCCGGAGCCACAACCCCTCGGCGCTGTGGTTCTCGCCCGTCGGGAACCTGCTCGACTTCCATGCGGATTACGACATCCGCCGGGGCGACCTGCACGATGTGGACGAATCCTCGAAGATCAACGCCTTCGGAGTCGGGATCTCCGGACAGCAGCGGTTCGACAAGGTGATCTGCTCCGGAAGCATCGCCTACAACGACGGCAAGGAGTATGCCCGGCGCTGGAACTCGACGCTTCAGGTCGCCGACGACAATCCTTTCATCCTCGGCGATTCGATCCCGTCGGATTTCAACACCCAGCGCTTCAACCTGAGCGGGACGGTGGCCTACAAGCCGCTGGAACGGCTGATACTCGCCCTGAAGCTCGACTACGACACCGGCAGTTCGGCCAACCAGACCGACCCGCGCCCCAAGACCGACGGCATGCATTTCGTCATCACGCCCGGTGTCCAATACCTGATGGGCGGCGGATTTTCGCTGGGACTCTCGGGCGGATTCGACCTGATGAGCGAGTCGATCTCGCACGAGGTCATCGACCCGCGCGAATCCTACGTCTATTTCCGTTTC
Source organism: uncultured Alistipes sp. (assembly GCA_944321195.1). Taxonomy (GTDB): domain Bacteria; phylum Bacteroidota; class Bacteroidia; order Bacteroidales; family Rikenellaceae; genus Alistipes. Next base: position 9,904 of record CALUKL010000088.1, on the reverse strand, counting down.
AACGGGCTGGGCGATTACAGCACGATCTCGACCGGCACGTCGCTGTCCTATCCGCGCAACTACACCGGCACGGAGTACACCGGAGCCCTGCAATTCGCCTGGGACGGCGGCCGGGGCGTCGCCAACCTGCTCGAAGCCACCTATGCGTCGAGCACACAGGAGGCCCGTGACGGAGGCGCTGCCTTCACGTTCCTCGGCGGCGACTATTCGCGCACGGGTTTCGGCGTCAGCGACCGCCTGCGTTTCGGCAACTCCCGGCGCACGCACAACGTCATCGTCGGATGGGACCACAAGCGCGTGGAAGGTATCTGGCACGAACAAACCGCCTACGTAGACCCCGACAAGAACAACCAGCTCTCCTACAAAGTGCAGGCTTCGGGGCTGAAAAACAAGGAGACCGTTTCGGTCTTCCGGGCCGAATACCGTTTCGACAAGCTCCGCGACGGACTTCCGACCTTCGCGCTGCACGCCGCAGGACGGTATGAGGATTCGGAAACGACCCACTTCGAGGGGGACGGCTACAACCGAAGCTACACCCGCATCATCGGGTCTGTCGAGGCATCGAAATTCTTCGCATTCGGCCGCAACCGGATCACGGCGACGCTCGGCGTGCGGGGAGCCGCTCCGATCACCTCCTCGCAGCACGTGCAGGAGCGCATCAAGCAGGCATACACCAACCCAGCATTCGAATACATCACCGCAACCTGGATCGGCGGCAACGCGGCAGTCCGCTACCGCCGCCTCTTCGGGAAACTGTGGGCCGGACTCTACGCCGAGGCTTCGCTGAAACGCTACATCGGCGAGGGGAACTACACCGACCTGCTCGAAGGCACCGACAGCCGCAGGTTCACGTTCGGCGCCGAAATTCTTTTCTGACACACCAAACAGCCTTTCCACACATGCAGACATTCAAGAAAATACTCCTCGCGGCGGCAGTGGCGACAATCGCTTCTGCACAGCTTCTCGCAGCCTCGCCCCGCCGCGGCTTCGCCGTGGTGATCGACGCCCGGAGCTACGAGGAGGCCCGCCGGCAGGTCGATGACTACGCCGCCGAAATCGGGAAAAGCGGCCTGGAAGTACACTTCGTCATCGATCGCACGGGCCAGCCCGACTCGCTCCGGCAGGTGCTCCGCCAGCTCCGGGAGCAGCCGAAAGCCCCGATCGAGGGCGCCGTGCTCATCGGCGACATCCCGGTAGTGATGGTGCGCGACGCCCAGCACCTCACGAGCGCATTCAAAATGGACCAGACGGCGTTCGACCGCTGGGAGTCGTCGGTCCCCTCCGACCGGTTCTACGACGATTTCAGCCTCGAATTCGTCCCGCTGGGACGCGACAGCATCCATCCCGGATGTTTCTATTATTCGCTGACCGCCGAATCGGCTCAGCGGACCCGTCCCGACATCTATTCGGGACGCATCCGCCCCACCGATTGCAACGGGACCTCGCGTTATGAGAAACTGCGCGGCTATCTGGAGAAGGTCGTGGAGGCCAAGCGCAACCCCGAACCGGTCGATCAGATTCTCTTTTTCAGCGGCAACGGCTTCATCTCGGAGTCGATGGTGGCCCGCATCGACGAGAAAGCGACGCTGTTCGAACACTTTCCGTGGCTCGAACGGCAGCGCAACGGCATCAGCTACATCGACCACAAGCGCGACGCGCACATCAAGCCGCGACTGATGAACGAGATGCAGCGCCGCGACCTCGACTTCGCCGTCCTGCACCACCACGGCGACTGGGATACGGAGTATCTGAACAACCTGCCGATGACCAACGACACCAGACAGCAGATCGCGCAGATCAAAATGTACCTGCGGGAGTCGATGCGTCACGCCGTCTCGCACGACATCCCGGCCGACAGCGCCCGGGCGCGCATCACGCGCCGCTACGGAGAACTCCCCGACACATGGTTCGAAGGCGCCGACGACCCGAAGGTCCGGGCCGCGGACTCCCTCTACCTCCGGGATCTGGATCTCTACCTCTCGGATTTCGACCGTTACAAGCCCGAATGCCGCGTCGTGTCGCTCGATGCCTGCTTCAACGGCTCGTTCCACCGCGACAGCAGCATCGCCAACGCCTACATTTTCAGCCCCGGGCGCACCATCGCCGTGCTGGCCAACTCGGTGAACGTATTGCAGGACAAGTGGGTGGACCGTTATGTGGGTCTCACGGGCCTGGGCATGAGTGTCGGCAACCTCGCCAAATACGCCCCCTATCTGGAACAGCACCTGATCGGCGACCCGACCTTCCGTTTCGCATCGGCCGACAAGCGGATCGACGTGGACAAGCTGCTCCGACAGGACAGCCCGGCAACGTGGAAACGGCTCCTCGCGGAGAGCCGCTACCCGGCCCTGCAGGCGCTGGCCGTCGAAAAGCTCTTCCGCCGCGGCGACCTCTCGTCGGCGGACCTGCTGCGCATCTTCCGTGAAAGCGACAGCCACCAGCTGCGCATGCAGGCGTTCGTGAACCTCACGGAGTGCCGCGACGACAACTTCATCGAAGCCATTGCACTCGGCTTGTCCGACAGCTACGAAATGGTCGAGCGCTTCGCCGCCAACATGCTCGCCAAAAGCGGCGACGAACGCCTCATTCCAGCGATGATCGCCGCCGCGATCCGCAACAACACCTCCGAGCGCGTGGAGTTCTCGCTCAAACAGGCGATGCCGATGTTCGACGGGGAAAAATTGCTCGCTGAATTCGAACGGCAGTTCCCCGCGACCAACTACATCGACTTCGAAACGGTACACAAGCAGATCCGCCACGCCATCGAGTACAACGCGAAGCGCTGGATCGGCTCGATGAAGTCGATCATGGACCCCGAACGGACGAAAAAGGGCCGTATGCAGGACATCCGTGCGATGCGCAACTACCACGTGCATTTCATGGTCCCCGAACTGCTGGATTACATGCGCCGAAGTGACGATCCGGAGATTCAGCAAGCCATGCTGGAGGCTTTCGGCTGGTTCACGCTATCGGTGAACCGCGACGAGATCGCCCGAACGGCCCTCGACATGAGCCGCGACGAATCGCTCGCCCCCGCGGTGCGCAGCATGGCACTAAAAACCTATAACCGCCTGAAATAATGAAACGCATATCATTCCTGCTCCTGTTCGCGGCAGCGGGACATATCGCGACGGCACAGCCCACCCGAACCTACAAGGTTCCGAAGTTGACGGACGAGGTGCGGGCCATCCGCGCGGCGGCCGTCTCGTGGGCACCGTCGAAACCCCTCGAAGGGGCCCTGCCCGCGAGCGTGGACAACTCGAAACTCAAATACTTCCTGAAAGTATTCAGCCAGCAGGGCGGCTCCTGCGCCCAGTCATCGGGCATCCGCTACCTATTCACCTACGAGATGAACAGGCTGCTGGACCGCGACGCCCAAGCCTCGGATGCCAATACATTCAGCTACTTCTACACCTGGAATTTCCTGAACGACGGCATCGACCAGGGCGGATTCTCCGAGCAGGGGCTCAACATCGCCCGGCAGCAGGGCGTCATGTCGCTGGCCGACTTCCCCGACCCCTCCTCGACCTATTCGTTCAAATGGGCGAGCGGCTACGACAGGTACACCCGGGCCATGCAGAACCGCGTGAAGGAGATCATCTCGTTCGAGGTGACCTCGCAGGAAGGAATAGACCTCGCCCGCCGCTACCTCTACGATGCCGGCGACGGCAGTGCCCACGGCGGCATCCTCTCCTTCTCGACACTGGCGGAAGGCTGGAAATTCGACTCCAGCTATTCGGGGCCGTCGGAGACAGAGTACACCTATCTGATGACACAACTCGCCACGGACGGAGCACATGCCATGACCATCGTCGGATACGACGACACGGTGGAGTTCGTCAAGGATGGACAGACCCACAAGGGGGCCTTCATCGTCGTGAACTCCTACGGAACATGGTGGGGCGACGACGGGCGGTTCTACATGCCCTACTACTTTTTCCTGCAGGACCGTCCGTCGCAGATCCTGAGCCACGACGTCACGGGATGCAGCTGTACGGTGCACTCCCCGCAGGTGGTATTCCGCGTAAAGGTGACCTATGACTCCCGCAACGACCTCGCCTTCACAATGGGCGTGGCCGACAAGCCCTATGCCACGACGCCGACCGTCACGCTCAAATCGGCCATCGCGGCCAATCAGGGCGGCGACCACCCGATGCAGGGGCAGTACAGCGACGACAACAGCATCGAACTCGCGTTCGACTTCACGGAGGCGGTACCCAAATACGCCTCCTACACCGAACCGAAATACTTCCTGACGATCACCCGCTCGGAGATCGGCAAGGCCGGCAGCGGCGTGATCAATGCCTTTTCGGTGATCGACTACCGGGATGCCGACGGCCCGAAGGAGTATGCCTGCGACCTTCCGCAACCGGTCGTGTTGGAAAAGGGCGCGAATCTCTTCGTGGCCGCCACGACAGCCCTCAAAACCACCTCGGCATCGGCCATACAATGGCTCGACAACCTTTGGGCGCCCTACATGACACCTTATGTGGTACGCACAGCAAGCGGCAAATATGCCAAGTTCGAGGTCACGGACTACGACCGGGGAGCAGGCCGGGTGACGATCAAATACCTCTACCAGAGCGACGGCACCCGCAATCTTAACAGTTTAAAGGATTGACGATGATGACAACGATGAAACAAAGACTGCTGCTGTTCGCGCTGGCGGGATGCGCAACAGTGCTGGCGGGATGTGCCTCGGACGATTCGGGTGGCAACAACGGTCCGGCTCCGGAGCCCGCACAAGTGAAAACACTCCCGGTGGAGGGGCTCAGCGACGACCGATGGGTCTACATCTCGCTCGAAACCGGCAGCAAGGTGGGAGAGAGCCCGCTCGGCGACGCCGCGCAGGACGCCGCCTGGAAAGCACGCGCGGACTGGGACATCGCCCTCTGCGGCGAGCTGATCCGTACCAATGGCGGTACGTCGGGCAATGGACAGGGAGCCATCCAGCAGATTCCGAACAAGAATTTCAATGCACTCGACCAAGCGCCCGCCGACGGTTACACTACCGACACGGACGATATCGTTATCCGGCGATAAACGCCATATACAACGTACAAGGTATGCCCAACGCCATGAATGTGGCATGGGCGGTCAGTGCGGTTATCATCAGTTGCATTGAACTTCTCGTTGAGTCATAAGACGACCGAGAATCTGAAATACACAAGGGTTACAAAATTAGTTTTCCAGGTGTCTCACATCAAGAGGAAGACTAACGCAAACAGATGGAAACCAGTTCGTTACAAGCAATTCGGTATACTTTTTCCCCGGCCGAAAAAGTACACCGAATAGGCCACAGGTAACCTGCTTTTCAATGCCTTTTTCTGCATTTCGGCTAAAATAAAAATCCCTGTAAATTTGTAATTTACAGGGATTTGTTTCTGATTCGACTTCGTTTTGGCGGAAAGAAGGGGATTCGAACCCCTGAAACCCTTTTGAGGTTTACTCGCTTTCCAGGCGGGCCAGTTCAACCACTCCTGCATCTTTCCGTAAGGTGCTGCAAAAGTACGCAATATTTCCGGAATCTGCAAATGACGGCGATTTTTTCTGCACCAAAAGCCCGGGGAGAGAGCAGCATCCACCGAGCCGGCCCTCCGCCAACCAACGGGCACCTGCCCTGCCGCTGCCGCCTCCTGCATCCGGAACCGGCCGCTCCTCTCCCTGCAATCCGGCACAGCACCGGCCGCCTGCACCTCTCCCTGCAATCCGAAGCTACCGGATATAGCTCGTCACGATGCGCGGTTCGGGTTCGGGGCGTTTTTCCGACGCCGTCAGCCCGGCCTTCAGCACCCGGGCCATGTTCCGTCCGAGGACCCGCATGATCTGCAAACCCTCCAGATCCTGCGACGCCTCACCGGGCTGACGCCCGTGGACACTGTTCCAGTACTGCGACGAGACGACCGGCATGTTCGAGATCGTGAAATATTTGTTCAGCCGGTCGAATGCGGCACTGGCGCCCCCGCGGCGGCACACCACAACCGCAGCTGCGGGTTTATAGGCCAACCGGTCCGTGCAGGAGACGAACAAGCGGTCGAGCAGGGCACACAGCGAACCGTTGGGCCCGGCAAAATAGACCGGCGACCCGACGATGAGGCCATCGGCCTGCGCGAGTTTTTCCCGAACCAGCATGTAGAGGTCGTCCTCGAATGCGCAGCAGCCGGTTTGGGAACAGGCCCAACAGGCAATACATCCGGGAACGGGTCTGGTACCCAGCGGGATGATTTCAGTTTCGATGCCCTCGGCTTCGAGCGTGCGGGCCACTTCTCGCAACGCGATGAAGGTATTCCCCTCACGATGCGGACTTCCATTGATCAGCAAGACTTTCATGGGTTCAATCAGATAAGGTAACCACAGCGTTCCGGACGACATACGACAGCAGGGTTTCTCTCCCGGCCCGACGCCCGAAAGCGCCGTCCGCCGTACACTCCGCCCGGGAGGCAGAACAAAGATACAAAATCCGCCGCAAATTCCGAAATCGGAATTCCGTCCCCACGCCGGGCAGTCGAATTGGGGGGGGGTGATACGACCTGCAACAACCTGCGTCCCGGAGCACGGATCCTCGGATTGAACGAGGGAGTGCGCGGTCCCCCGGTTTCCGCTCCGCACAAAAAAAAGACAGCCCGATTTGTTCGGGCTGTCTTTTTCTGGCGGGAAGATTCCGCTTCGGGACCACCTCCGGTCCGCACCTCCGCAAATTATTTCGCAGCCTCAGCGGCCTCGGCGCAAGCATTGCAAGCGGCCGTCGAATCGCACTTCCCGGCGCAGCAGGCGGCGGCCGAGTCGCACTTCGCGCAAGCGGCAGCCCCAACGGCAGCGGCAGCTTCGGTAGCAGCAGCCTCAGCGGCAGCCTTCTTGTTGTTGTTTCCACAGCAGCCTACCATAGCGACGGCTGCCAGAACGATGACAAAAGAGAAAATCTTTTTCATAGCGTCAAACGTTTAATTATTAATAATTCTTATAAACATCGCAAAGATAGATATTCGCGGGAAAAAAGCAAAGAAAAACGGGGATTTTCAAAAACGGAAGAATTTATTCCAAAAGGTCCGCGACGGAGATCACCTCGTTCTTGAGGAATGCCTTCGGGAATGTTGCCGACACCCTACCTTTCAGGATGATAGCCTCTTCGGTCGTGAGGCAGTTTCCGACCGAAACCGAGAACCAGGGGCTTTCATAAACCATGTATACCTTGATTCCGGGGAATGTCTCCTCGAAGAGTTTCTTGGCGGCGATCGCCCCGCTCCGGGCATCGGGGCCGTTGTCAAAGAAGATGCAGACGCGGTGTCCCTTGTAGGAGAGGCGTTGAGCGGCCTGCGCGGCCTGAGCGACGGCCCGTGCGGCATCGCCGTGTTCGGAGACGAGCACCCGGGCCGGGTCAAAGAATGCGGAACCGGCCGTCGGCCGGGCCAGCCGCTGCTTGAAGGCATCGAGCGACTGCGCGTGGGCCCCGGAAGCCGCCGCAAGGAGTATCCAGGTAAGGATCAGCGGGATGAATCTCATTTTATTTCAGATAATTTTCGACATCCTGAATCGACAGTCCAAAGGTATTCAAAAAATCGGACAACGGCATCTTTTCACGCGAAAATTTCACGGGAGCAGGTCCCCCGCGCCCCTCGACGGCACACGAGACGAACACCTGCCCGAACTCTCCGGCTCTGGCCTTCCGGGCCAGCAGATAGAGCACCAGGGGGTCGGAGATCTGCAGCCGCCAGCGGGTTGCGAAGCTCTGGAGCGTGCGCCGGGGCACCGTCACGGGATCGCGCAACACGACGGTTCCGACGCGGGAGTTGCCGTAATAGATTCCGATTTCGGCCGACGAGAGGGTGAGATTGTATCCCGAGCCGTTGTCGATGCGCACGACCACCTCGGCACCGGTCAGCCCCTGCCGTTCGACCTTCTCCACCCCGAGGAAGCGGACCTTGTCGGCAGCCTTCTCCACGGCCCGGCGACAGGAACCGGCCGACAGGGCCACAGCGAGGATCATCAGCGCCGGCAACCACTTTTGCACCTTCATCTTCATCATCGTTCTCCGGTATAAATTTGGGCAATTCCGCAACTTTGGCTCCGGGCCCTGCAGTTTTTGAATCCGGCGGCCTCCAGCCGACGGAGGAACTCCGCGGGGAGCGGGAACTCCCCGACCGAAGCGGGGAGATACTCGTAGGCTTTGCGGTCATGCGAGACCATGCCCCCGATACGTGGCAGGATCCGATAGGAGTAGAATTCGTAGACGGCGCGGAACAGCGGGTTCGCGGGTCTCGAAAACTCCAGGATCACGACCTTTCCACCGGGTTTGACGACCCGAGCCAGCTCGCGGAGCCCGAGATCGAGGTCGCCGAAGTTGCGCACGCCGAAAGCCACGGTGGCTATATCGACGGAGGCCGGGGCCAGATCGAGGTGTTCGGCATCCCCGTGGTCGAGGACGATCCGTCCGTCGAGCCCCCGGACCTCGACCTTGCGGCGTGCAACATCGAGCATCCGCTCCGAGAGGTCCACGGCAAGGATCTGCACATCCTTGATCCGGCGGGCCATGGCGATGGCCAGGTCTCCGGTTCCGGTCGCCACGTCGAGGATCCGGCGGGGTTTCGCCCGGCGCACGATCCTCACGACGTGGCGGCGCCACAGGCGGTCGATGCTCATCGAGAGCGTATGGTTGAGCAGGTCGTATTTCGGCGCGATATGGTCGAACATCTCGCGGACCTCCTCCTTCTTGGTTTGATCGGTATTGTAGGGTTTCATTCGTAACGGATGGTTTCTTCGGGTTTGACATGGGCGACGACGGCCGTCGGGATCACCAGCAGGGCGACGATGGCGGCGACGAATCCGACATTGAGCGCCAGCCACCAGCCCCAGTCGAGCGCCACGGGGACTTCGGAGAGGAGATAGCCTTCCGAGTCGAGTTTGACCAGGTGGGTCCAGTGCTGGATCAGGCAGAGGCCGACGCCGACGATATTTCCCCAGCAGAGGCCGCGCAGGGTAACGAACGCGGCCCTCCAGAGGAAGATGCGGCGGATCTCGCCGTTGCGCATTCCGAGGGCCTTCAGGAGTCCGATCATGCGCGTGCGTTCGAGGACGAGGATCAGCAGCGCCGAGGTCATGTTGAAGAAAGCCACGACGAGCATGATGACGATGATGACCGCGGCATTCACGTCATGGGCCTTGAGCCAGTCGAAGATGTTGGCATAGCGCTCCGTGACGCTCTCCACGGCGAGGTTTTCCGTACCGTCGCCCTCGTCGTAGAGGAGTGTGCGGCCGAGCGTGCGGGCGAACGCCTCGGCCTCATCGAGCGATCGGGTGCGGATCTCGTATCCGGAGATTTCGTCGGGGGACCAGTCAGCGAGGCGCTGTACGTTGCGGATGTCGGTTATGACCAGCGCACGGTCCATCTCTTCCATGCCGGAGTCGAAGATTCCGGCAATCTTGAAACGGTCGCGGCGGGGCATTTCGCCGGATTCGACGAAGAGCATCTCGACCTTGTCGCCGACGCCCAGCTGCAGGCGGTCGGCCAGGACGCGGGCGAGGAGGATGTCCTTCGTGCGGATAGAGTCCCCCACGCGGGGCAGTTCACCGTCGACGAGCCATTCGCGGAGGCTGGACCAGTCGTATCCGGCCTCGACCCCCTTGAGGAGGACCTCGCCCACGGCCTCCGGGGTGCGGACGATCCCGCCCTTGACGGCATAGGGATCCATGCGGACGAACCCGTCGGTTTCGCGGATCAGGTTTTCGAGGTGTCCGTTCCGATGCACGGGTTGCGAATCGAGGGCCTCGACGCCGCGAATATCGGTCACGGCGACATGGGCGGCCAAACCCTCCATCTTGCGGGCGACCTCGCGCTTGAATCCGATGACGACGGCCAGCGCCAGGATCATCACCGCGACACCGATGGCGACCGATCCCACGGCAATGC
>CALUKL010000087.1 GCA_944321195.1 uncultured Alistipes sp. | reverse complement strand
CGCGGCCCCACCCCTGGCCGGGCCGGTTCCCGAAATGCTTATTCCAGGTAAATCAATACGTTCCCGCTGATCTGCTGGAGGGAAATTTCGCAGAGTTTCGTATTGTACTGCGCCGTGAGGATTCGCTCTTCGGCATCCAGCAGGCTCTTCTGCGCCTCGCGCATCTCGATGCCCGGGAGGTCGCCCAGACGGTAGCGCTCCATGGCGATTTCGTAGTTTTCGCGGGCTGCCACGAGATTGTCCTCCTCCAGCAGGATCACCTCCAGGTTGTTGCGGTAGGCCTGCCAGAAGTTCGACAGGTCGGCGCGCAGCGACAATTCCAACTGTTGGCGGGTCAATTCCGCATTCTCGACGTCGATCCGGGCATTGCGCTGTTCGCGTCGGCGGTTTCCGTCGAAGAGCGTGAATCCCACCGAGATGCCGGCATTCAACCCGAGGGTTCCGCGCGAACGGTTGGTTCCCGTTCCGTAGTGGTTGTAGGTGTATCCGTATCCGGTCGAGAGGTTTACGTAGGGGTAGTTCCGGGCCCGGAGGATCTTCAGGTCGAGTTCCGCCACGGCGGTGTCATGTCCGGCCATGAGCAGCGAGGCGTTGGTCGAAAGGGTCCGTTCGAGGAGTTCGTCCCAGTCGAGGGCATCGTTGACGCGGATCACCGAATCCTGAACGGCAATCCTTCGGTCGAGGTTTTCATGGGCCAGGAGTTCGTTGATGCGGATGCGCGAGGCGGTGACAACCTCCTGCTGGGACATGTACTGCGAGCTGTCGGCATTGAAGTCCACCCGGGCCTGCAGCAGGTCGAGGCGCGAGAAGTTTCCGACGCGGAAGCGCTCTTCGGAGATGCGCAGGCGCTCGCGCGAGAGTATCACCGCATTGCGGAAGTTCTGCAGCCGCAGGGTCTGTTGGAGGTAGTTGTAGTATTCGGCCGTGAGGCTGGCCATGAAGTCCTCGATGGTGATACGGGTCTTCAGGGCTCCCATCTGCTGCAGCTCCTTGAGCCGTTTGTAGTTGGTGCGGATGCGGAATCCGTCGAAGAGCGCCCAGTTTACGGTGACGCCCACACTGGCCGTCTGGTCGTAGACATTGGTTTCGGAGGTGTCGCTTCCGTCGCGGAGCGTCGTCGAGCGGGTGTTGTCCCACGTCCCGGTGTATCCGGCCGAGAGGTCCACGGTGGGCAGCATCCCGGCATTGGCGGCCGTGGCGTTGTTGTCGCTGATGCGTTCGTCGTTGCGGACGATGCGCACGTCGTAGTTGCGTTCGAGCCCGATCTCCAGGCAGCGGCGCAGCGTCAGGGGTTCGTTTTCGGGGAAGTCCGGAGCATTTTTCGTCTCCAGCCCCGGGGCCTCCTGGGCCAGCGCGGCGCTCCAGACTGCCAACAGACCGATTGTCAGAATGATGCGTTTCATGCCTTTACTTTTTCGATTTCTTGCTCCGGTCTGTCGACACGTAGCTGTAGATGGCCGGGACGATGTAGAGTGTCAGCAGCGTCGAGACCACCATGCCGCCCACGACGGCCACACCCATGGCGACACGTCCCGCGGCTCCTTCTCCCGAGGCGACGGCCAGGGGCAACATGCCCAGGATGGTCGAGGCACTGGTCATCAGAATGGGACGCAGACGCTGCTGGGCCGCCTCCTCGATGGCGAGGAACTTGTTGATGCCGGCCTCCTGCTTCTGGTTGGCGAACTCGACGATCAGGATACCGTTCTTGGCCACCAGGCCGATGAGCATGATGATGCCGATCTGGCTGAAGATGTTCATGGTCTGGTCGGCGTTCCACATGAAGACCAGGGCTCCGGCGATGGCCAGCGGCACGGTGAGCATGATGACCAGCGGGTCCTTGAAGCTCTCGAACTGCGCCGCGAGGATCAGGTAGATGAGCACGATGGCCAGGATGAAGGCGAACATCAGGCTCGACGAACTCTCGCGAAACTCCTTCGAGTCGCCGGCCAGCGCCGTGCGGAAATCGTCGCCGAGGGTTTCGGCGGCGATGCGGTCCATCTCGTCGAGTCCCTGCCCGATGGTCTTTCCCTTGGCCAGACCGGCCGAAACGGTAGCCGAGAGGAAGCGGTTGTAGTGGTAGAGTTTCGGCGGGGCGACGTTCTCCACCAGCGAGATGAGGTTGTCCATCTGGATCATCTCGCCCTTGTCGCTGCGCACGTAGATCGAGCGCAGGTCGGAGGGTTTGTTGCGCTGCTGGCGGTTGATTTCGGCGAGGATCTCATACTGCTTTCCGTTCATGTAGAAGTAGCCGAGGCGCTGTCCGCTCAACCCGTACTGGAGGGTCTGTGCGATGTTGCGCGTCGAGACGCCCAGCAGGTTGGCCTTGTCGCGGTTGACCTCGATGCGCACTTCGGGCTTGCTGAACTTCAGGTCGACGTCGGCCATCTGGAACACGGGGCTTTCGTAGACCTTGCGCATGAACTCGGGCAGCACCTCCTGCAGGCGTTCGAGCGAGGTGGCCTGCAGCACGTACTGTACGGGCATGTTGCTGCGGCGTCCTCCGAAGGTGCTCTGCTGTTGGACGAAGGCCCGGGCCTTGGTCTTCGAGCGCACGGCGGCGGAGATCTGTTCGGCGATCTCCATCTGCGAGCGTTCCCGGGTGGCGATGTCCGTCAGGGAGACGCGGATGTTTCCCGAACCGCTCGACACGCGGCCCATGACCGATTCGGCTTCGGGGACGAGCGAGTCGACCAGCCGGTTGATGTCTTCGGTGTAGTCGCGGATGTATTCGTAGGTGGCGCCCTCCGAACCGCGGGTGTTGATGGTGATCTGCGAACGGTCCTCCAGGGGAGCCATCTCGGCGGGGATCGAACCCCAGAGCCAGCCGATGAGCGCGAGGGTCAGCGCCACGATCGGGAGTGCGAGCCAGCGGCGGCGAAGGAACGAGGCGAGCGTCGAGCTGTAGAAGCGGTTGAGCCAGACGAAGAAGGGTTCGGTTTTGGTGTAGAACCAGTTTTTCTTCTCCTGGTGGACGAGGAGTTTGGTGGCCAGCATCGGGGTGATGGTCAGGGCGGCGAAGGTCGAGATGATGACGGCGCCGGAGATCACCATGCTGAATTCGCGGAAGAGGCGTCCGGTGGTTCCCTCCATGAAGACGATCGGGAAGAAGACGGCGATGAGCGTCACGGAGGTGGAGATCACGGCGAAGAAGATCTCCTTGGCGCCGTCGATTCCGGCTTCGAGGGGCGTCATGCCGCGTTCGATGCGGATGTAGATATTTTCGGTCATGACGATGGCGTCGTCGACGACCAGACCGACCGAGAGCACGACGGCCAGCATCGAGAGGACGTTGATCGAGAATCCCGCGGCATACATGATGAAGAACGTACCGATCAGCGAGACGGGGATCACGATGCAGGGGATGAGCGTTACGCGCCAGTTGCGCAGGAAGAGGAAGATGATGATGATCACCAGCACGAAGGCCTCGTAGACGGTCTGCTTCACCTCGTCGATCGAGGCGCGGATGAAGCGCGTGTTGTCGAACCCGTAGGAGGTCACGACATCGTCCGGGAGGTCCTTCTTCATGGTCTCCATACGCTCGTAGACGGCGTCGGCAATCTCGATGTGGTTGGCGCCCGGCTGCGGAATGACGACGACGCCCACCATCGGGATGCCGTTCATCTTCATGTAGCTGCGCGTATCCTGCGGGCCGAGTTCGGCGCGTCCGACATCGCTCAGGCGGATGATGCGGTCGGCCTCTTCGCGGACCACCAGGTCGTTGAACTCCTGGGTGGTGTGCATGAGTCCCAGGGTGCGGATCGTCAGCTCGGTGGTGTTACCCTCGATGCTGCCCGAGGGGAGTTCGACGTTCTCGCGGTCGAGGGCATCCTTGATGTCCGAGGGGGTGATGCCGTATCCGGCCATCTTCGCAGGGTCGAGCCACAGGCGCATCGAGTAGCGCTTCTCGCCCCAGATCTGCACGCCGCTGACGTCGCTGATGGTCTGCAGTTGCTCCTTGACCGTGAGGTCGGCGATTTCACTCAGTTCGAGCAGCGAGCGCTTGTCGCTCTGGATCGTGACCATCAGGATCGGCGTGGCGTCGGCATCGGCCTTCGTGACGGTCGGCGGGTCGCAGTCGCGGGGCAGGTAGCGCTGGGCGCGCGAGACCTTGTCGCGCACGTCGTTGGCGGCGGTTTCGAGGTCCACCGAGAGCTCGAACTCCACGGTGATGCGGCTCTGTCCCTGCTGGCTGGTGCTCGACAGCGAGCGGATGCCCGGGATGCCGTTGATGTTCTGTTCGAGGGGTTCGGTGATCTGGTTCTCGATCACGTCGGCATTGGCTCCGGGGTAGGAGCACTGCACGGAGATGATCGGGTTGTCGACGCTCGGGTATTCGCGCACGCCGAGGGAGGTGTATCCGATGAAGCCGAACAGAAGGATGATGATCGTCATCACGGACGACAGTACGGGCCTCCGGATGCTGAGTTCGGAAATGTTCATGCGGCGGAGGTTTTAATCGATATTGTCGAGTGTGACGGGCAGTCCTTCCCGGAGTTGGAGTGTTCCGGAGGTGATGAGCGTATCGCCCACGCTGAGCCCGTTGATGATCTGGATGCTCGATTCGGTGCGCAGTCCGGTGGTGACCTCGACGGCATGGGCCTTCCCGTTGCGGTAGAGGAAGACCTTGTCGATGCCCATTTCGGGGACGATGGCTTCGGTGGGCACGGCGATGGCGTCGGGGATCTCGTGCATCCGGATCTGGACCGTGGCGAAGCGCCCGGGCATCAGCCGTCCCCGGGCATTCGGGTAGCGGGCGCGGACGGCGAGCGTGCGGGTCGTGACGTCGACCTGCGTCTCGGTGGCGTAGACTTCGGCCTCGAAGCGCTCCTGGCGCCCCTCGATGGTGAATGAGAGCCTTGTTCCGGGCCGGATCTGGCTGGCGTAGCGCTCCGGGACGAAGAAGTCGATCTTCAGGGGGGATATTTTCGTGAGTTTGGCCACCACGACCGACGGCGAGGCATAGGCCCCTTCGCTGACGTTGCGCAGACCGATGATTCCGTCGAACGGTGCGCGGAGTTCGGTCAGGGCGATGTTGGACTTCACGATGTCTATATCGGCGTTGAGCATGGCCAGCTCGGTGCGGGCCTGTTCGAAGGCCTCCTGGCTCACGGCGTCCTTTTCGAGCAGGGCGCTCTGGCGGTAGACGCGGTCTTCGGCGAGTTTGAGCTGGGCTTCGTAGCGCGAGAGCTGGGCCAGCAGCGGTTTGTCGTTCACCTTGGCCAGCAGTTCTCCCTTGCGGACGGCGGCGCCTTCCTGGAAGTTGATGGCGACGATCTTTCCGGAGGTTTCGAACGAGAGGTCGACCTCTTCGTCGGGCAGGAGGTTGCCGACGGTAGTGATTCCGTCGGTGAGGGGCTGCGGGCGGATGATTACGCCGTTGACGTTGAGGATGTTTTTCGAGCGGGGAGAGACCGTCCGGGTAACCTCTTCTTCGTTTGTCGAACGGTTGGCATAGTAGTTATAGATACCCAGTGCCGCACAGAATACCGCCAGAATGATGGCCGTAATGATCCACTTCTTCTTTTTGTTCATCGTCGATGAGTGAGCTTTGGTGTTGGAGATTGATGACAAAGATACGATTTTGTGCCGGAAAATAAATAAAATTTTCTGTTTTTATTTGTCCGGAGGACGATTCCGGCAAGGAATATACAGAAACAGATATTTTTTCCTATCTTTGTCGTTAAGGTCCGGACGTCTGGAAACTTTTGCCGTTGGGAATGTGCCTGTGATCCTGTTTTTTCATAAAATAACCCTAAAAAACCAATGAAACTACAATTTCTTTCCGCTTTTGTGCTGCTGTGCGCCGGGGGACTGGCGACCGTCCGGGGGGCTGTTCCCGAAGATGCCTGGCGCGATGCGCAGGTCAATGCGATCAACCGTCTTCCGATGCACGCCTCGTTCTTCGCCTACGAAAATGCGGAGCTGGCCCTCCGGGGCGAAAAAAGCGCTTCGGAGCGTTTCCTGTCGCTCAACGGCGACTGGAAATTCGCCTGGGTGAAGGACGCCGATGAGCGCCCGACGGATTTCTACCGTATGGATTACAACGACGGACATTGGGCCACGATGCCCGTCCCGGGACTCTGGGAGGTGAACGGATACGGCGATCCGCTGTATGTGAATATCGGCTATGCGTGGCGCGAGCAGTTTTCGAACAATCCGCCCGAAGTGCCCGTCGAGAACAACCACGTAGGTTCGTACCGCCGCGAGATCGAGATTCCCGCTTCGTGGAAGGGACGTCAGATCATCGCCCATTTCGGGTCGGTGACGTCGAACAT
>CALUKL010000086.1 GCA_944321195.1 uncultured Alistipes sp. | reverse complement strand
TGCGGAACAGCGCTGTCTCTCTACGGAGCCGGGCGGTCACTTCGCAGAACCGGGTCGGGGGGCAGTGACACTTTGCCGCGGGCAGCGTCTCACTCAGCGGCATCGTTCCGTTGCAGCCTCAGAGCAGCGGTGAGAAGAGCCGCATGAGCGACTCGGTCCAGCGGCGGGGCCGCGGGCGGTTGAACCATTCGGCCGGAGTCACCGGATGTGACACGGCGGCGTCGTTCTGGAAGATGGCGGCCATGCGGGCCGCAAATTCGGCGTCGTAGACGAAGGCGCTGACCTCGAAATTGTGTTCGAAGCTGCGGAAATCCATGTTTGCGGAGCCGATCACCGTCAGATCGTCGTCGACAATCAACAGTTTGGAGTGGAGAAATCCCGGGGTGTAGAAGAGAATCTTCACCCCGGCCTTCATCATGTCGTCGAGATAGGAGTGCGAGGCGAGGTCGACGACGCGGGAGTCGGAGCGTGCCGGGAGCATCAGCCGCACGTCGATACCGGCCAGTGCGGCGGTCTGCAGCGTGGAGTTGAGTACCTCGGAGGGGAGGTAGTAGGGGGTCTGGATCCAGATCCGGCGGCGGGCGTTGGCGATGGCGTAGCTGTCGCCCTGGAGCAGGGTACGCCACTTGCCGAGGGGGCCGCTCGGTACGATCTGCAGCACGTCGTCGGTGAAGTGACGGGCTTCGGGATAATATTCCGGGCCGGTGACACGCTGCTTGGTAGTGGCCGACCAGTCGCTGAGGAACGAGGCCTGGAGACCGGCCACCCCGTTGCCCTCGATGCGGAAGTGGGTGTCGCGCCAGGTGCCCCATCCGGTGCCGAAGACATACCGGTCGGCGATGTTCATGCCGCCGATGAATCCCACGCGGCCGTCGATGACGGCAATTTTGCGGTGGTTGCGGTAGTTGATCTTGCTGGTGAAGCGCGGGAAGCGGACATGGAGGAAGGCGTGGACTTCGATACCCACGTTTCTCATGGAATCGAAGAATGCCTTTTTGACGCCGCTGCATCCGACATCGTCGTAGAGGATTCGGATCCGTACGCCTTTCCGGGCCTTTTCGACGAGGACGTCGCGCAGCAGCTTCCCGGTATCATCGTCGCAGAAGATGTAGTATTGGAGGTGTATATGGTGTCGTGCGAGTTTGATTTCATCGAGCAGAGCCTCCATTTTGGCTGCTCCGTCGGTATAGGGGGTAATTCGGCTGCCGTACAGGGGTACGGCGTGGATTGTGCTTTTGAGGAGTTTGGCGAGGGGTTTCCAGGTTTCCGGGATTTCGGGGTGTCCGGATTCGTCGGATTCGGCGAGGTGCATGGTGATTCGTTTCCGGGTTCTTCGGGATATGATCCGTTGTTTGGAGAGGTTCTGCCCGAAGAAGAAGTAAAAGAGGAGTCCGACCACGGGTGCGAAGATGAGCACGATAATCCAGGGGAGGGTCTTCAGCGGGTTCCGGTTTTCGGTAATGATGACCAGAATGACGCTGAGGATCGTCACCGAGTAGAGTGCAATGAAGATGTATGTCAGAATTTGCTGCATACGGTGTTACGGCTGCCGTTTTTATCGACTGTTTCTCGGGGCGGAATCCGTTTCTGTTTTTGCGGCCGACTTTTTCAGCTCCTCAGCCTTTTCTCTCTCTGCTTCTCTGCCGGCCCTCTCCTTCCCTCCCTGCCCCTCTCTTCTTTTCTTGCTTCTCTTCCCTCTCCTGCCCTCTCTTCTTTTCTCGCTTCTCTTGCCTCTCTCTTCCTCTCTCTCATCCTCTCCCGGCCCCCCCCCTCCTGCGGTTATTTTTGCTGCTCGGGGAAATGGATCGTGTAGAGCAGATGCTCTATGCCCCGGATGTAATTCCGCTTGCGGGGTTTGTTGAGGTCGGGGGCGTAAACATAACCGTCGAGGGTGAATATGCGGTTGGTTTCGGTATCGACGGTCGTGTAGCTGACGAATGGCCCGCCCATGAAGTCACCCTCCACGTCCCAGAAGCCGCGGAGTTCGCACCAGAGCCGTCCTTCGAGGCGGAAGAGCCGATAGCCGGGTTCGAAAGCGTCGGATGTGATCATGTAGGAGCCGTCGGAGGGTCCGGGAATCAGGGCAGCGAACCTGTTCCGGGCCTTGATCAGGGCATCGAGCGAGAGGGACTCGGGGCCTTCGTAGGGATAGGAGTATACGAAGAATCCCTGGCTTGCCGTGGGGTATTCATATCGGGCCCAAAGGAAATCGTCGGTCTGTTTGGCGAGAACGTACCCTTTGGGGACCTTGATCTCCATGCCGAAGAGTTCCCGGATGGCGGCTTCGATTCCGGGGTTGTTGAACGAGGTGTACGTCTGGACGTCCCGGTCGCGTTCGGCCTGTTCGAGGACGTGGAGCAGGTTGTCGCGGTTTTGGGAGAGGTATCCGACGACGGCCTTGTCATCGGGTCCCTGGAGCGTGACGACGATCTGGGGTTCGGAAGTGACATTGTACTCGACGGCCGCTTCCGCCTGCCGGACCTCGGGGTCAACGACGATCTTGAGGATATTGCGGTGGTCTGCGATCATGTCCTTGAACCCGCGTTCGGTGACCCGGAGGACATCGAAGAGGGGTTCGACCTGGTTCAGGTAGGGGACCGGGGCCGTGAAGACGGCGCGCAGGGAGTCCCCGAGTTCTCCGTTCCACTCCATCTGCGGGCATACGACGATGAGCTCGTAGGGTCGCCCCTGAGCGGTTTTTTTCTTGTTGAGGGTATGGAAAGCGTCGCATCCGGCCACAGCGGCGGCGATCATCAGGGCGAATATGCCACGGCAAAGCGTTTTCATGGTCATGGAGTAAGAATTGAATATTTACAAATATACAACTATTTTTCCAAAAGGCACGGAAAATGATTAATTTTGCGGGCGTATGCGCTTGAAACCACCGAAACTCATCCGGCGCCTGATGCCGGACCTGATCTGGGAGATCGACGACCCGGACGGGGTTTTCCTGACCTTTGACGACGGGCCCACGCCGGGTATTACGGAGTGGATTCTCTCGACGCTGGAGAAGTACGACGCGAAGGCCACGTTTTTCGTGCTGGGCAAGAACGTGGAGATGTACCCGGACCTTTACCGGCGGATCCTGGATGCGGGGCACAAGGTGGGTAACCACACCTATTCGCACCAGAAGGGTTGGGGGATGAGCCTGGAGCGCTATACGGAGGATGTCGATTTTGCGAACGACCTGCTCCATACGGAGTTGTTCCGGCCTCCCTACGCGCAGATTACGCCGGCGCAGGCGCGTCTGCTGGGCCAGCGCTACAAGCTGGTGATGTGGGACATCATCTCCCGGGACTACAACCGGCAGTTGTCTCCCCGGACGTGCCTGAAGAACGTGACGAAATACCTGGCTCCGGGCGCCATCGTCGTTTTCCACGACAGCGAGAAGGCTTTCCGGAACATGCGCTACGCGCTTCCCCGGACGTTGGAGAAGATCCGTCAGTTGGGCCTTCGGTGCAAGTCGATCGAATTGTAGCCCAGCCGGATAGGGCGGGAAGCGTTGCGTGGTCCGGGGATTAGGAAATTCGGGAAGTTTTTGTTACCTTTGCGGCCGCGAAGAACACTTAAAAAAACAGATACTATGGCAACAACCGCAGACATCAAGATCGGCATGTGCATCGAGCTGGACGGGAAGACGTTCCAGATCATCGACTTTCAGCATGTGAAGCCGGGCAAGGGTCCCGCTTTCGTGCGCACGAAACTGAAGAACCTGGAGAATGGCCGCGTATTGGAGAACACGTTCTCGGCGGGCGTGAAGATCGAGCCGGTTCGCGTGGAGCGGCGTCCGTACCAGTTCACCTACGAGGATGACCTGGGTATGCACTTCATGCACACGGAGACGTTCGAGGAGATCAACATCGACAAGAACCTGATCAACAACTACGACCTGATGGCCGACGGTCAGATTGTCGAGGTGATGTTCCACACGGAGAAGGAGACGGTTCTTTCGGCGGAGCTTCCCCCGATCGTGGACATGGAGGTAACCTATACGGAGCCGGGCGTGAAGGGTGACACGGCGTCGACGAACTCGCTGAAGCCTGCGACGGTGAATACGGGAGCGACGATCCGCGTGCCGCTGTTCATCAACACAGGTGACAAGATCCGCGTGGACACGCGTACGCGCGAATACTACGAGCGCATCAAGTAGTCCGCGAACCCCGCCATCCATGAAAAAGGGCCCCGAATTTTCGGGGCCCTTTTTTGCGGTCGGATTCGGACTGTCAATCCTCGTAGAAGATTTCCAGTATCGTGAGAGGTTCACCGTCCTCGTCGATTTCGATTTTCGAGATGTATTCGCCCTCCATCGTATAGCGATAGGTGTCAATTCCGTTCTCCCCGTAATCGATCGTGGACGGGAGCTTTTTCAGTCGGTTTCCTCCGGCGCCGACCAGATAGATCCGGTCGAGATCGGTCGTGGTGATGAAGTCGCTGATGCCGAACAGGTCGATGTTGAGGTTGTTTGTCTGTTCGGGGTTGTTTGTGTAGGAAGCATTGCCTCCGTACCACTCCTCGGAATCTTCATCTTCCCGGACTTGAGTCATACATCCGTTTACGACGGTGTAGATGCTTTTTGCAGAGTAGGTTTTGTCGGGATTCTGGGTCCAGGTGCTGGTGGCGATGTAGCCATTTACATCATAGGAGAAGGCGTAGTCGTCGGTGTAGTGATCATTGTGAGCAACGCCGGTAATGGCAGTGGTTCTGTTGTCGACCAATGTGAGGATCGACTGTGCGCCGGAGGGTTCGGTGATGACGATGCGGTCGCTTTCATATGCGAAATTTGTCACTTCATCCTGGGCCGTGGTTCCGGGATAGGCGTATTGCTGGTCCGTCTCCGTGATGGAGGCAATGCAGCCCTGTTCGTCGTAGGCGAACTGCTGGACGAAGGATAAGTCGTCCGGATAGGTGATTTTGATGTGTGAGATCCGGCGGGGGAGGATCTCGACCGGCGTCTCCTCCTCTTCTTCGGGAAATACCAGTGTGCCGATTCTCCATGCGCCGTTATTTTGCCGAAGTTCGATGCTTTGGGCTCCGGAGAGATCGGGAGCCGTGAACCGGACGATGGAAGCGGAGACTTCGAGGATTTCGGCCTTTACCCCTGCGGATGCTGCGGTCCGGGTCTCTTCGAAGAGCCAGATTTCGCAGTCGTCTTCGAATCCGTTTCCGCGGATTTCGATTGTGCTGCCGGGCACGATTGGCGTTTGTTCGCTCGATTGCGGGAGTTCGATGTCGGTGACGGGACAGGGCCCGTCACCGTTTTGTTCGTTGTCCTTGTCGCAGGCGGTCAGCGATGCTGCGGCGAGGAGCCATCCCAAAAACAGAAATTTCTTCATGTCGGATTAGTTGTTAATTTGTCCCGCCTGCCCCTGCAGGACTGAATACGATAAAAAAAGACGTGGGACAGTACTTTTATCTGTTCTTGAGGTCTTCGACTACCTTGCAACCAAATAAACGAGTAAAGCCCACGTTCTCGTGGGCGTTCACGCTTTACTCTTGGTTGCTCTGAAAGTGTCGAAGTTTCAAGAACAAGAATGAAAGCTAACGCCTTGTAAACGATATGTCTATATGTCTCTAATTCATTTTCGAATCTTGGATTTCTTCTGAAGAGAAATCCCTGTTTGCAAAGATAGGTAAAATAATTTGGATATGCCGCGCTGTCTTGTGACTCTTTTACCTGCCCGATACAGATTTTCCCGTTCGGGAAAGGGCTTGTATGAGGACTTTCTTTGCAATGGATCTCCGTGGTGCAGGAACGGACGATTTTCTTTCTTTTTTACTTCCCGGCTTCTGTCATGCGACAGCGCGGATGAGGTCGGCGACCGAAACGACGGGACAACGGTGCCAATGCCCGAATGCCTCGATTTCGGGCCGCCGGACCATCGTGCCGTCGGGGTTCATCAACTCGCACAACACGGCACAGGGCTCCACCCCGTCCACTCTTTTCATGACAACTCCTCCTGCATCCCCGGGGTCTCAAACTCCTGCATGACGGTCTCCATCTTGCGGCGGATCTCCGCGGTGCAGAGGTTCCCGATGCTTCCCTCGTGGGTGTGATGAACCTCGCGCGTGGGGCGGTACTCGCCGCGCTGGACGGCCATGCCGACCTGGCGGTATGCCTCGCGGAAGGGCACGCCCTGGAGGACGAGCCGGTTGACATCCTCCACGGTGAAAAGGTAGTCGTACCTGCGGTCGTCGAGGATGTGTTCGTTGACGCGCACGTGGGCCAGCATGAAGTCGCACATGCGGAGCGTGCGGCGTATTTCGGTGAGGGCCGGGAAGAGAATATCCTTCATGAGCTGCAGATCGCGGTGGTATCCGACCGGGAGATTGGCGGTCAGCAGGGCAATTTCGTTCGGGACGGACTGCAGTCGGTTGCAGCGTCCGCGCATGATCTCGAAGACGTCGGGATTCTTCTTGTGGGGCATGATGCTCGACCCGGTCGTCAGTTCGTCGGGCAGGGAGATGAACCCGAAGTTTTGGCTCATGAAGAGACAGGCGTCCATGGCCAGCCGTCCGACGGTGGCGGCGACGGCGGCGATGGCAGCTGCTGCGGCGCGCTCGCTCTTTCCGCGGCTCATCTGGGCGGCAACGACGTTGTAGTGGAGCGTTTCGAAGCCCAACAGGCGGGTTGTCATCGTGCGGTCGAGGGGGAACGACGACCCGTATCCGGCGGCAGACCCCAGCGGATTCTGGTTGGCGATGTGCCAGGCGGCGGCGAGGAGGCGCATGTCGTCGACGAGCGTCTCGGCATAGGCTCCGAACCACAGCCCGAACGACGAGGGCATGGCGATCTGGAGATGGGTGTAACCGGGCATCAGCACCTCCCTGTATCGTTCGCTCAACTCCTGCAGCCGGTCGAACAGGGCCTTTACCGCCGTGGCGACCTGCCGCAGCTCGTCGCGCAGGAAGAGTTTCAGGTCGACCAGCACCTGATCGTTTCGCGAGCGGCCCGAGTGGATCTTCTTTCCGGCATCGCCCAGCCGCCGGGTGAGCATCAGCTCGACCTGCGAGTGGACATCCTCCGTGTCGGGCTCGATTTCGAAGCGTCCGGCTTCGATTTCGGCGGCAATCTCCTGCAGCCCGGCGGTCAGCGTGCGGAGCTCTTCGGCGGTCAGCAGTCCGATTTTTTCGAGCATGGCGATATGTGCCAGCGACCCCTGGACATCGTATCGGGCGAGTTGCAGGTCCAAATCGCGGTCGTTGCCGACGGTATACTCTTCGATCATCTTGTCGGGTTCGAAACCCTTGTCCCAAAGTTTGGTGGTGCTCATGCGTATAGAATGGCTAACTGTTCGATGTATTTTTCGTAGATGGCGATTGCCTGGTCGATCTCGTCGAGGCGGATGAACTCGTCGGCGGCATGGGATCGGGCCGACTCTCCGGGCCCCATCTTGAGCGACGGGAAGGGCATCAGCGTACGGTCGGAGGTCGTCGGCGAGACGAAGGTCCGACGTCCGACGTCCGTTGCTGCGCGGACGAGGGGATGGTCGTCTCCGACGGCTGCGGCGCGGATGCGGGTCGAGCGGGGCACGACTTCGGATTGCAACGCTCTGCGGAGGATTTCGACCGTCTCTTCGTTCGAGTAGGCGTCGGTCGTGCGGACATCGACGACGAAACGGCATACGTCGGGTACGACGTTGTGCTGTGTCCCGGCCTCGATCTGCGTTACGGCGATGCCGACGGGTCCCAACAGCGACGATTCGCGTTCGAAGCGGAACCCGCGCAGGCGGGCAATATCTTCTACGGCGATGTAGAGGGCATTGACCCCTTCGTTTCGGGCGGCGTGCCCGCTTCGGCCGCGGGCCGTGCAGTCGAGGACGACCAGCCCGCGCTCACCGGTTGCGGCCTGCATCCCGGTAGGCTCGCCGACGAGCGCCATGTCGATCTTCCCCAGCGCAGGCAGCAGCGCCCGCATCCCGTGTTCGCCCATGCACTCCTCCTCGGCCGAGAGGGCCACGACAAGGTTGAAGGGGAGTTTGCGGCGGCGGAACGTGAGAAAGGTCTCGGCGAGTGCGACGACCGAAGCTCCGGCGTCGTTGCTTCCGAGTCCGTACAGGCACCCCTCCTCGATCGACGGTGTGAAGGGGTCGCGCGTATACGAGGCCGCGGGGCGCACGGTGTCGTGGTGCGAATTGAGCAGCAGCGTCGGACGCCGGGGATCAAACCCTTCGGCCCGGGCCCAGACGTTGTTGTGCAGCCGTTCGGGCGCGGCCCCGTGCTCCGCGAGGAAGACGAAGAGGAGGTCGCCCGTGCGGGCCTCGTTGCGAGAGGGCGAGGGCGTTGCGATCAACGCCTGCAACAACTCGACGGCTTCTGCGGTTTTCGGATTCATGCTTTTCGTGGACAGAGGGTCAAACTTTCGGACGAGGCCGGGGCACCCCGGAGTTATTTGCGGATGACGGTTCCGATGCCGTCTGCCAGATGGGCCGAGCTGCGGATCGTGACGCTCCGCACGCCCTGTTCGACGGCCTTCAGTGCGTTTTCGATCTTGGGGATCATCCCCTTGCTGACCGTTCCGTCGGCTTTGAGCGGCGGGTAGCTGTCGGCCGTGATTTCGGGGATGACCGAGCCCTGGTCCTCGGGATTGCGCAACACGCCGGCCTTCTCGAAGCAGAAGACCAGATCGGTGGGGGCGATGGCAGCGGCGCCGAGCGCCACGGCCGACGCAACGCTGTCGGCATTGCAGTTGAGCAGCGTGCCGTGTCCGTCGTGCATGATGGCCGAGAAGACGGGTACCAACCCGCTCTCCAGCAGCCGTTGCAGCAACTCCGCGTCGACGCGGTCGATGTCGCCGACAAACCCGTAGTCGATCGGCTGCGGCGCTCTCCGATGGGCGGTGACGGCATTCCCGTCGGCCCCGGACAACCCGATGGCGTTGCAGCCGGCGGCCTGCAGTCCGGCGACGACCTGTTTGTTGACGAGCCCGGCGTAGACCATCGTCACGACATCGAGCGTACCCTTGTCGGTGATCCGGCGGCCGTCGACCATCTGGACCTGGAGTTCGAGACGTTCGGCGAGCCGGGTAGCCAACTTACCGCCTCCGTGGACGAGGATCTTGGGGCCTTCGACCGCGGTGAACTCCGCGAGGAAGGCCTTCAGGGCTTCGGGATTGTCGATGACGTTCCCGCCGATCTTCATTACCGTGATCTTTTCCATCATTCCAACCCTTCCAGCAAGCGTTTGAGTACGACCTGGGCCGATATTTCGCGGTTGGCAGCCTCGGGGATCACCAGCGAGCGGGGCGATTCGATCACCTCGTCCGTGACGATCATGTTTCGCCGCACGGGCAGACAGTGCATGAACCAGGCGTTGTTCGTCAGCGCCATCTTCTCGGAGTCGACCGTCCATGCACGGTCGCGCGAGAGGACCTTTCCGTAGTTGGGATCGGTGTAGGCGGCCCAGTTCTTGGCGTAGACGAAATCGGCGCCTTCGAGGGCCTTGCGCTGGTCGTACTCGACGCGGGCCCCGCCGACGAACTGCGGGTCGAGTTCGTAGCCTTCGGGATGTGTGATGACGAAATCATACCCGGCGGCATTCATCCACTCGGCGAAGGAGTTGGGCACGGCCTGCGGCAGGGCGTTGGGATGGGGGGCCCAGGTCATGACGACCTTCGGACGCTCCGTGGTCCTGTACTCCTCGATGGTGATCAGGTCGGCGAAGCTCTGCAGCGGGTGCCGGGTTGCGGCCTCCATCGAGAAGACCGGACGTCCCGAGTAGCGGATGAACTGCTCCAGGACGCGCTCCTCGTAATCTTCGGCCTTGTCCTGGAAACGGGCGAAGGATCGCACGCCGATCACGTCGCAGTAGGAGCCCATGACGGGGATGGCTTCGAGCAGGTGTTCGGCCTTGTCGCCGTCCATCACGACGCCGCGCTGGGTTTCGAGTTTCCAGGCGCCCTGGTTGACGTCGAGGACCATGACGTTCATGCCGAGGTTCATGGCGGCCTTCTGGGTCGAGAGGCGGGTGCGGAGGCTCGAATTGAAGAAGAGCATCAGCAGGGTTTTGTTGCGGCCCAGCCCGGTGAACTGGAAGCGGTTGCGTTTGATTTCGAAGGCTTCGGCGACGGCAGTCTTGAGGTCGCCGATATCCTGTACGCAGGTGAATTTTTTCATTTCTTGTGCATGTTTTGGGGTGCCGGGGTCTTTGCCGGGGCTCCGACGCTGCGGCGACTTCCGCCGCCGCACCCCGGAGCCCGCCCCGAACGGGTTATTTGTTTCGCAGCGTGTCGCGGAATGCTTCGAGGAAGCGCGTGGCGAGTTCGCGCGAGAGACACAGCGCGGGGAGCAGCCGGACGACGGAGGCTCCGGCGCCTCCGGTGAAGATGTGCTTCTCGAAGAGGAGCCGCTTGCGGAGTTCCGATCCCGAGCCGTCGATCTCGATGCCGATCATCAGACCGCGTCCGCGGACCTCCTTCAACCCCTCCATGGCGTGCAGTTCATCGAGGAGGTATTGCCCGACCGAGGCGGCATTTTCGACGAGCCCTTCACGCTCGATGACCTTCAGGACGGCGATCGCCGCGGCGCAGGCGAGGTGGTTGCCTCCGAAAGTGGTTCCGAGCATCCCGGGCCGTGCCTCGAAGTGGGGGGCGATCAACACGCCGCCGATCGGGAAACCGTTGGCCATGCCTTTGGCGGTGGTAATCAGGTCGGGGCGAATCCCGGCCTGCTGATGGGCGAAGAAGCGCCCCGTGCGTCCGTATCCCGACTGAATCTCGTCGAGGATGAGCTGCGTGCCGGTCTCGGAGGCCGCCTCGCGCAATCCGCGGAGGAATTCGTCCGTGGGACAGTGGATGCCCGACACGCCCTGGATGCCCTCGACGATGACGGCGGCATACTCACGTGTGGCGAGTTTCGTGCGGGCCGTTTCGAGGTCGTTCAGCGGGGTGAACTCCACGTTGGGCGTGCGGTTGAAGGGCGACGAGATAGCGGGATTGTCCGTGACGGCCACGGCTCCGGAGGTGCGGCCGTGGAAGGCGCGTTCGACGGCCAGGACCTTGCTGCGCCCGGTGTGGAACGAGACGAGTTTCAATGCGTTCTCGTTGGCCTCGGCGCCGGAGTTGCAGAGGAAGAGCCTGTAGTCGTCGTAACCCGACACGCGTCCGAGCCGCTGTGCCAGCTCGACCTGCAGCGAGTTTATGACCGAATTGGAGTAAAACCCGAGCCTTCCGACCTGCTCCGAGACGGCCTTCACGTAGTCGGGCTGCGTGTGTCCGATCGAGATGACGGCGTGTCCGCCGTAGAGATCGAGGTACTCGGTTCCGGCCTCGTCGTAGACGAAGCACCCCTTTCCCCGCACGGGTTCGATCGGATAGAGTGAATATACGTTGAACAGTTCCATGGATCCGTTTTTTTGTTTTGCCGTCCCGCGACGGAACGGCTCTCTGCTTGTTAAAATGCGGAGGCCTTGAGCCGCAGTCCTTCGCGTTCGTCGAGCCCGAACATCAGGTTCATGTTCTGCACGGCCTGGCCCGAGGCTCCTTTCAGCAGGTTGTCGATTACCGAAACGACGTGCAGTTTCGACCCGTGCCTGGCTGCATGGAGCAAAGCCTTGTTGGTATTGACAACCTGTTTGAGATCGACCCCGCGCTCCGCAACATGGGTGAAGGCGGCTTCGGCGTAGTAGTCTGCGTAGAGTTTCCGGGCCGCTTCTTCGTCGAGTTCACACGTCGTGTAGACGCTGGCCAGGATGCCGCGGGTGAAGTCGCCGCGCATGGGTACGAAGTTGATCTCGCGGTCGAACGCGGGCTCCAGCAGGCGGATGTTGCGGCCGATCTCCAGGAGATGCTGATGCGTGAAGGCCTTGTAGACCGAGAGGTTCGAGGCTCGCCAACTGAAATGGGTCGTGGCCGAGGGCTTCACGCCGGCGCCGGTCGACCCCGTGACGGCCGTGACGTGCACTTCGTCCTGCAGCAGCCCTGCGGCGGCCAGCGGCAGCAGGGCCAGCTGAATGGCCGTGGCGAAACAGCCGGGGTTGGCGACCCGCCTTGCCTGTCGGATGCGCTCGCGGTTCATCTCCGGCAACCCGTATACGAACCCTTCGGACTCGTCGCGGAAATCCTGCGCCAAGTCGATGATGCGCAACCCTTCGGGCAGCCGCTGCTCCGCGAGCCAGCCTTTGCTCTGCCCGTGTGCCGAGCAGAGGAAGACGACATCGGCCGCCGCGAGGTCATACGCCTCGCAGAAGCGCATCGACGTCTCGCCCTCCAACCCGCCGTGGACCTCCGTGAGGAGGTTCCCGGCGTTGGACGTGCTGTGTACGAAGACGATCCCGACCTGCGGGTGGTTCACCAGCAGGCGGATCAGCTCCCCGGCCGTGTATCCGGCCCTTCCGATGATTCCCGCGCGGATCATTTTTCCGGTTTTTCGTTACGTTTCTGGACGTTGTAGTAGATCTTGATCGGATTGGCGAGGATCTTCGTGAAGCCCTTCGCGTCGTCGGCCGTCCAGGCCTTGTTGACCTCTCCGTACTCGCCGAAGTCGGTCTTCATGAGGTCGAAGGGCGACTCGACGCCGACGAGCGTGTAGTTTCTCGGGCGGAGGATCAGTTCGACGGTACCCGTGACGTTCTGCTGCGACGAAAGGAGCATGGCCTCGATGTCGCGCATGACGGGTTCGAGGTACTGCGCCTCGTGGAGGAACATGCCGTACCACGTGGCGACCTGATCCTTCCAGTAGATCTGCCACTTGGTGAGGGTGTGCTTTTCGAGCATCTTGTGTGCGGCGATGATGAGTATCGGGGCGGCGGCCTCGAATCCGACGCGGCCCTTGATGCCGATGATCGTGTCGCCGATGTGCATGTCGCGCCCGATTCCGAACTTCGAACCGATGGCCTCGACGGCACGGATGGCCTCGACCCTGTCGGCGTAGGGCTTCCCGTTCACGGCGCACAGCTCGCCCTTTTCGAACGAGAGTTTGAGATGCTCCTCACCTTCGGCCGTAATCTGGCTGGGGTAGGCCTCTTCGGGGAGCGTTTGCTCCGAATGGAGGGTCTCCTTGCCGCCGATCGAGGTTCCCCAGAGGCCCTTGTTGATCGAGTATTCCATCTTCTTGTAGTCGGCCGTGATGCCGTGCTTGCGCAGGTAGTCGATCTCGTATTCGCGTGTGAGGGTCATGTCGCGCGTCGGGGTGATGATCTCGATCCCGGGAGCGAGGATCTGGAACGTCAGGTCGAAACGCACCTGGTCGTTCCCGGCACCGGTCGAGCCGTGTGCCACGGCGTCGGCCCCGATCTGCTTGGCATACTCGATGATGGCGATGGCCTGGAAGATACGCTCGGAACTTACCGAGATGGGGTATGTGCCGTTGCGGAGAATATTCCCGAAGACCATGTAGCGGATGCTCTTCTCGTAGTACTCCTGCTCGATGTCGAGCGTGGCGTGCCTGACGGCCCCGAGTTCCAGGGCGCGCTTCTCGATGCGTTCGAGTTCGGGTTTGGAGAAGCCTCCGGTATTGGCGATGGCCGTGTAGACATCGTAACCCTTCTCCTCGGAGAGGTACTTCACACAGAACGAGGTGTCCAGCCCACCGCTGAACGCCAGCACGACTTTTTTCTTGGTATCCATGGCTTTATATCGTATTTTTATTTTTATTTCAGATGGAAGATTTTTTTGATTTTGTTCTTGAGGAACATGACGTAGGGAGCGAAACGGGAGTGCTTCTGAGGCGGCTCCTTGGCAGGGTCGTAGAGCATTCCGGTGCAGAGACACATGCGACGGTTGTTTCGCTGGAGGATGTCGTAGTTGCAGCAGCCTTCGCAACCCTTCCAGAACTCCTCGTCCTCGGTCAGTTCGGAGAAGGTGACGGGGACGTATCCCATGCGTGAATTGAGTTTCATGACGGGGAGCGACGTAGTGATACTGAATAACTTGGCATACGGGAATCGTCGTCGGGCCAGTTCGAAGGTTCGTCGTTTGATCTGCTCCGCGAGTCCCATGTGCCGGTACTCGGGGTCGACGATCAGGCCGGAGGTTGCGACGAAGTCGCCATGCTCCCAGCACTCGATGTAGCTGAACCCGACCAGTTTTTCACCGTCCAGCGCCACGACGGCCTTGCCACCGGTCATTTTTGCAGCGATGTACTCCGGGGACCGCTTGGCGATACCCGTTCCCCGCTGCAATGCGGACTCGTAGATCAGCTGGCAGATACGCGGAGCGTAGTGCGCGTGCGACGAGTCGGCAAAAACGACGCTGATTGAGTTGTTATTCATTGATCGATGATAGTGTGGGTAAAAAGATGTTTTCGAATCAGTTGATGCGGTAGGCGCGCTGTACGCCCTTGATGCGCATGATCTGGTGGATGAGCGTATCGACGACGGCCGATCCGGGGACCTCGACGGCGACGGTTCCGGCGATGCACCCGTTTCCTGCCGCGGCGAAGTTGATCGAGCGGATGTTGAGTTTCAGGTCGCGGATGATGACCTCGGTGATGTGGTTTGCCATGCCGGTGGTGTCGGCGGCGACGATGCGGATCGAGACGCGGAAGGCCCCTTCGGCAGACTGCCGCCAGCGGGCTTCGACCACCCGATAGGGATAGTTTTCGCACATTCGCTTGGCATTGGGGCAGTCGCAGCGGTGAATGGTGATTCCGGAGTTGATCGTCACGAACCCGAAGACGTCGTCGCCCTTGATGGGGTTGCAGCACTTGGCCAGCTTGTACTGGATCTTCGAGATGTCGTCGTCGATGATCAGGGCATCCTGCGGCGCGGCCTTCTCCTGAGCGGCGTGCTGAGCGGCCTTCTGTCGTTCGACCTCGGCGGCCGCGGCGCGCCGCTCCTCGGCGGCTTCTCCGGAGAGGTGGCGGGAGAGCAGCTCCTTGATGGTCCCGAAGTCGAGTTTCTGGGTGGCGATCAGCCCGTACACGTCGCTTCCGAGCCGGAGTTTGAAATGACGGGCGAGATAGGCCACGGCCTCGTCGATCGAGATGGCCATCTTCCAGTTTTTGAGTTTCCGCTCCAGCTCTTCGCGGCCCATGCGGGTATGCTTGGCCTGCTCTTCGCGGAGGAACGACTTGATCTTGTTGCGGGCCTTGGAGGTGACGACGACATTCAGCCAGTCGGACTTCGGGGTCTGGTTCTTCTGGGTCTGAATCTCGACGATGTCCCCGTTCTTGAGTTGCTCGCGGATCGAGGCGGCGCGGTTGTTGACCTTTCCGCCGACGCAGGTCGAGCCGAGGTTCGTATGGATATCGAAGGCGAAGTCGAGCAGCGTGGCCCCTTCGGGCAGTTTGCGCAGGTCGCCGTTCGGCGTGAAGACGAAGATCTCGCCCGAGGCGGGTTTGGCGTCGAACCGCTGTGCGAGCGAGTGGGTGGTGTCCTCCATCAGTTCGCGCAGGCGGCTCAACCACTGTTCGCTGGTCTGTGCGCCCTGCCCGACGCCCTTGTAGCGCCAGTGGGCGGCGATACCGCGCTCGGCGACGGCGTCCATCCGTTCGGTGCGGATCTGCACCTCGACCCAGCGGCCTTCGGCCGAGACGGTGGTGTGGAGCGACTCGTAACCGTTCGACTTGGGGATCGAGATCCAGTCGCGCATGCGGTTGGGGTTGGGCGTATAGAAGTCCGTGACCACGGAGTAGGCGGTCCAGCAGAGGGGTTTTTCCTGCTCGCGCTCGCAGTCGATGATGATGCGGATGGCGAAGATGT
>CALUKL010000085.1 GCA_944321195.1 uncultured Alistipes sp. | reverse complement strand
GGTGGTTCGCCATCGAGTAGGCGCGGAACGTCGGCTCGGGGTTCGTCGTCACCAGATCCCACATCTTCATCTTGTCCCAGTCGGCGCGGAACTTCTCGTCCACGTCCATGTCCGAGAACTTGATCGCGTCGTACTTCGGAATGTCGATCTGGATGTAGCCGCCGCTGCGGAATTTCAGGTTCTCACCCTCCGGAAGCTTCACCACGAACTCCTTGAGGAAGGTCGAGATATTGCGGTTCGAAACCACCGTGCACTCCCACTTCTTCACGCCCAGAACAGCCTCCGGAACCCGGATCTTCAGGTCGTTCTTCACCTTCACCTGGCATCCCAGACGCCAGTGGTCCTTGGCCATCTTCCGCGTGATGAAGCCCGTCTCCGTGGGCAGGATGTCGCCGCCGCCCTCCAGAACCTGGCACTTGCACATCCCGCACGAACCGCCGCCGCCGCACGCCGAGGGAAGGAATACCTTGTTGTTGGCCAACGTCGACAGAAGCGTCGAGCCGCTCTCCGTCGTAATGACCTTCTCGCCGTTATTGATGTCGATCGTAACGGCCCCCGACGTCGTCAGCTTCGCCTTCGCGTACAGAAGCAGCGCCACCAGCACCAGCGTGATGATCAGAAAGGCCGCAATCGCTATTAAAATCGTTGTAGTCATTGTTGCGAATTCTTCTTAGATTAGAACTGAATGCCCGAGAAGATCATGAAGGCGATACCCATCAGACCCGTGATGATGAAGGCGATACCCGGGCCCTTCAACGCCGCGGGAATGTGCGAGTAGGTCGTCTTCTCGCGGATGGCCGCCATCATCACGATCGCAAGCCACCAGCCCAGACCCGAGCCCAGACCGTAGACGACCGACTGCCACAGCGTATCCAATTCCCCGGCGTCGACCTTCTGCTGCATGAACAGCGAACCGCCCATGATCGCACAGTTCACCGCAATCAGCGGCAGGAAGATGCCCAACTGGTTGTAAAGCGCCGGCGAGAACTTCTCGACGATCATCTCGACCAGCTGCACGAACGCCGCAATCGTCGCTATGAAGACGATGAACGACAGGAAGTTCAGATCCACACTCTCCGGAACCGCAGGAATCCACGCATGAAGCGCGCCCGGCCTGAGAATGTATTCATACAGGAGATAGTTCAACGGTACGGTCATCACCATCACGAACGTAACGGCTGCTCCCAGTCCGAGGGCCGTCTTCACGCTCTTCGACACGGCGATGTACGAACACATGCCGAAGAAGAAGGCGAAGACCATGTTGTCGATAAAGATCGACCGGATAAAGAGATTCAATGATTCCATATGCTACCCTCCTATTTTTCCTGTAAATCCTTGTTGCGCGAGCGGTGCACCCAGATGATGCAGCCCACGATGATCAGCGCCATCGGCGGGAAGAGCATCAGACCGCAGTTCGAATAGAAACCGCCTTCGGCCATGTACCAGCTCTCGGGAATGATCCTAAAGCCCAGCAGGCTCCCCGAGCCCAGCAGCTCCCGGAAGAAGGCCACGATCACCAGGATCAGGCCGTAACCCAGGCCGTTGCCGATACCGTCGAGGAACGACGCCCACGGCTTGTTGCCCAGGGCGAAGGCCTCCACGCGGCCCATGACGATACAGTTCGTGATGATCAGTCCCACGTAGACCGACAACTGTTTCGAGACCTCATAGACGTAGGCCTTCAGCACCTGGTCCACCAGAATCACAAGCGCCGCAATCACCACCAGCTGCACGATGATGCGGATACGCGCCGGAACGCCGTTGCGCAGCAGCGACATCACCAGGTTCGAGAAGGCCGTCACGACCGTTACGCTCAGCGCCATCACGATCGCGGGCTTGAGCTGGACGGTTACGGCCAGTGCCGAGCAGATTCCCAGAATCTGAACGATCACCGGGTTGTTCGCCGAGAACGGACCCGTCAGATATTTCATGTTGTTACTCATGGCTTTCTGCATTTTCTACGTTAGACACTTCCGCGGCCGCAGCCCCCGTCTCCGCGGCGGCCCGCTTCGACTCCAGCAGCGGCAGGTAGTTCTCCAGGCTGTTGCGGAGCATCGCCGACACACCGTCCGAGGTCTTCGTACCGCCCGTAATGGCATCTACCTCGTGCGCCGGGTCCTTCGCTCCGCCCTTGCGAAGCGTCACCGACACGAACTCGTCACCCTCGAAAATCGTCTTCCCGACGAATTTCGCCTGATACTTCGCCGTGGCGATCTCGTCACCCAGACCCGGGGTCTCACCCTTGTGGGCCATGATGATGCCGGCAATGGTATTCATGTCCTTCTCCAGGGCCACATATCCCCACACGGGGCCCCACAGGCCCATACCCGTCACGGGAATCACCACGCGGCCGTCCTTGGACTCGAAGATCGGGAACTTCCCGGCGGCAAAGGCCCCCGGAAGGTCGTTCAGCAGCGCGAAGACATCCTCGCCCTCGACGCGCGCCCCGGTCTTGTCGACCACATAGGCGTCGATCACATCTTCGTATTTCACCGTCTGGATCAGCTCCTCGGCTGCAACGCCCTGTTTCTGGGCGTCGCCCGCGTAGAGCGACAGCAGGATCGATTTCTTCTTCTCGTTGAGTTCGTTCTCGTACTGGCGTTTCTGGAGCCCCAGGGCGGCCAGCGCCAGCAGCGTGGCCACGATGACGACCATCACCGTCGAGTAGAGAACAATATAGGCGTTGTTGTCCGTATTGCTGAACAGGCCCTTCTTCTTCGGAGCCGCCGCGTCGGCCGACTCCTTCAGTTCGGTAAACTCCGATGCTGGAGCCGCGCAAACGGGACACGTTGCGGGTGCGGCATCCCCTTCGTGGATATAGCCGCAAACGTTGCATTTGAATCTTTTCGTTGCCATGGTTCCCCTATTTTGCGAGTTTCACACGTTTCTTGCGCCGCGAAATGTTCGCCTCGACCACGAAGTAGTCTACGAGCGGTGCCAGCGCGTTCATGAAGAGGATCGAAAGCATCATACCCTCGGGGTAGGCCGGGTTCACCACGCGGATCAGAACCGCCAGGGCACCCGTCATCAGGCCCACGATGTACTTGCCCTTATTGGTCTGGGCCGAGGTCACGGGATCCGTAGCCATGAAGACCGCACCGAAGGCGAAACCGCCCACGATCAGGTGCCACCATGCCGGATACGTCGTCACGCCCAGTGCCTGGAACAGGTAGCCCATCGCCAGACCGCCGACGAAGACCGAAACCATCGTGCGCCACGACGCGATGCCCGTAAAGAGCAGGATCGCGCCGCCGATCAGGATCGCCAGCGTCGAGGTCTCGCCGAACGACCCCGGGATCATGCCCAGGAAGGCATCCAGCGGCGAATAGGTCATCGTGCCGGTCGAGGCGAGCTGTTCGAGGGCCGTAGCGCCCGAAACGCCGTCGACCTGTGCGCCCATCATCGTCCAGGTCGAGTACCAGACCGTCTCGCCCGACATCGAGGGCGTATAGGCGAAGAAGGCAAAAGCTCGGGCCAGCAGCGCCGGGTTGAAGACGTTCATGCCCGTTCCGCCGAAGACCTCCTTGCCGAAGATCACGGCGAAGGCCGTCGAGAGGGCCACCATCCACAGCGGGGTCGAAACGGGGAAGACCATCGGGATCAGAAGGCCCGTCACGAGGAAGCCCTCGTTGACCTCATGCCCGCGCACCTGTGCGAAATAGAATTCGATAGCCAGACCCACGATGTACGACACGCACACCATCGGCAGTATCCGGACCAGTCCGTAGAAGAAGGCCCGGAAACCCTCCAGACCCACCTGCGAGCCCGTCCACCAGCACCCGAACAGGAATGCCGGCATCAGCGCCAGCACAACCATGATCATCGTGCGTTTCATGTCGTTGCAGTCGCGGATGTGCGCACCCTTCACGGTCGTCGTGTTCGGAACGAAGAGGAACGTCTCGAACGCATCGAACGTCGACTCCAGGAAGCCCAGTTTCCCGCCTTTCGAGAACGTGGGCTTGATTTTATCCATCAGTTTGCGAAGTCCCATCTTTAAGCCTCCTTGATCATTAAGTTAATACCGTCGCGGATGATCTGCTGGATCTCGATCTTCGAGGGATCCACGAACTCGCACAGCGCGAGATCCTCCTCCGTCACCTCGTAGATGCCCAGGTTCTCCATCTTCTCGATGTCGCCCGCCAGGCACGCCTTCAACAGGTACATCGGGTAGATGTCCATCGGCAGATACTGCTCGTAGAGCCCCGTCACCACGAAGGGGCGCTCGCCGCCGTTCAGGTTCGTATCCAGATCGTAGGCCTTGCGCGGGCACAGCCACGAGAAGTAGGCCCGCGATACCGAGAACTTCTTGAAGCGCGGCATCGCCCAGCCCAGCAGTTCGTACTTGTCGCCCTCGGGGATGGCCGTCAGCTGATGGGCGTAGAAGCCCAGGAAGCCGTCGAGCGACGTCTTCGTACCCGTCAGCACGTTGCCCGAGATGAAGCGGATCGAGTCGTCCTCCTGCTGCGCCTTGACATTGCCCTTGACGATCGAGTCGACCCTGGCGCCGTCGATGACGCGCACGTACTGCGGGTGCTCGATCTCCGAGCCCGCCACGGCGATGGTCTTCGTCCGGTCGACACGCCCCTCGTTGAACAGGCGGCCGATGATTGCCAGGTCCTGAATATTCACCGTCCAGACCAGATCGCCCTTGTTGATCGGGTCGATGTGGTGGATCTGCACGCCCACGTTACCTACGGGGTGTTTCCCGGCAAAGGTGTGCAGTTCGACACCCTTGAGCTGGGGCATCTGCCCTTCGCTCTTCGCGCGAACCGAGAGGTGAACCTTCCCCGGAGTGAGCTTGCGGAGCACCTCGATACCCGTCTGGAGGTCCTTCTGTTCGCCTTTCAGCGCGAAATTGTAGTCCGGAGCCTGGGGCGCCGAATCGAACGCCGAGACAAAGATCGCCTTCGGCGTGTCCACGGGGTCCGCAATGATGCCGTAGGGCCGCTGGATGATCATCGGCCACAGACCCGAACGGAGCAAAAGTTCGACAATCTCCTCGCGCGCGGCCTTTTCGAGACCCGGCACCGTGAACGTCTCGTACTCCTGCCTGGAGTCCGGGGTCACAGCCACCGAAAGCACCTTGCGCTTCTCACCCCGATTGATGGCCGACACCGTGCCGCTGACGGGAGAAGTGAAGAGTATACGCTCGTTGAACTTGTTGAAGAACAACGCCGTACCGGCCTTCACCCGATCACCCACCTTAACCAGCAATTTCGGTGTCACACCCTCGAAATCCAGGGGCGAGAGGGCATACTCCGAAGCCATCGGCGCTTCCGCCAGCGACTCCTGGGGTTTGCCCACCAGATTGATGTCTAAACCCTTGCGTAATGTAATGATTTTCGACATGGTTAAAGAGTTTGAATTATTTTGTGTGTTTGGTTGCTTTCCTGACTGCCGTCCGTCACCGACACATCCCGCGTCCCGTCCGTCACTGGTACACCCCGTGCACCGTCCGTCACTGGCTCGCCGGAATCCGCCGTTTTTCACTGCGCGTTTCCCTGTCCGGCCCTGGCTGTTAGCAAACTAACAATCATTTCGCGTGCGAAAGTACAAAATTTTTCCGATAAAAGCCATCCCGCAATGCATTATTTTTTAAATTTACTTAAAATTCCTATTTTTGTCTCACCGATGCTTCCTTATATAAATATACATACCCACCGTCCCACGGGCCGCGGAATCGAACTCCGCACCGCGGGCATACATCCCTGGGAGGCTGATTCTCAGGATGTGGAGGCCTTTGCCGCCCGGTTCGCCGACAAGGGCGGAAGCGCCGGAACCGGAGTTGCCGGGGGAACAACCGCCGGGACGGAGCGTGTCGGAGAGGGAGTTGTCAGGGACGAAGCCGCCGGGACGGAGCGTGTCGGGAGCGAGATCGTCGGGGACGAAGCCGCCGAGGTGCAGGCCATCGGCGAAACCGGACTCGACTTCGCCTGTCCGGTCCCCCGCGAAGCCCAGTTCGCCGCCCTGCGCGCACAACTCGACCTGGCCCGACGCACCGGACGGCCCGTTGTACTGCACTGCGTGCGGGCCTTCGAGCCGCTGATGCGCGAACTGGCCGCCTGTGAACCTCGGGCCGTGATCTTCCACGGGTTCATCGGCTCCCCCGAACAGGCCCGGCAGGCCCTGCGGCGAGGTTATTACCTCTCATTCGGAGAGCGGACCTTCGCGTCGTCCAAAACCCTCCGGGCCTTGCGCGAAACGCCCCTCGGACAGCTCTTCTTCGAGACCGACGCCGCCGGGGTGACCATCGAGGAGATCTACGCCCGGGCGGCCGAAGCGTTGGGTCGCCCGGTGGAGGAGCTGCAACGCGCCACCCTCGGAAATTACAAACGCCTATTCGAAACACAAAATGGATAACTGGCTGGAGAGAACGGAACTGCTGTTGGGCGAGGAGAAACTCGCCTGTTTGAAACGGGCCCATGTCCTGGTCGTCGGGCTGGGCGGCGTGGGGGCCTATGCCGCCGAGATGGTGGCCCGGGCGGGCGTGGGACGCATGACCATCGCCGACGCCGACACCGTGAACACGACGAACATCAACCGCCAGCTCGTCGCCCTGCACTCGACCGTCGGACGGCAGAAGGCCGACATCCTGGCCGAACGCCTGCGCGACATCAACCCCGAAATCGACCTCACGGTCGTCAACCGCTACATCCGCGACGAGGAGACCTACCGGCTGCTCGATGCCGCGCGGTACGACTACGCGGTCGATGCCATCGACACCCTCTCTCCGAAACTCGCCCTCATTGCCGCGGCGCTCGAACGCCGCCTGCCGCTCGTCAGCTCGATGGGCGCCGGGGCCAAGACGGACCCCACGCGGATCGAGATCGCCGACATCGCAAAAACACACCACTGCCCGCTGGCCCACATGCTCCGCAAACGCCTCCACAAAATCGGCATCCGCAGCGGATTCCGCGCCGTCTTCTCACCCGAACCGATCCGCGAGGGCGCGATGATCCTCTGCGAGGAGCAGAACAAGAAATCCAACGTCGGAACCATCTCCTACATCCCGGCCGCATTCGGAATCGCCTGCGCCTCGGTGGTCATCCGCGGGCTGATCGGCGAGCTCGACTGACCCCCGGAACCGCCCCGGACATCCGCAAAAGCAAATCGTCCAAACAACCGAAAATACCCATGAAACCCAACATCGTCTTTCTGGATGAATACTCGCTCGGAGGCGCCGACCTCGCGGCCATCCGCTCGCTCGGCAACTACACGGCCTACGAAACGACCCGTCCCGCGGAGATCGTCGGCCGCTGCCGCGAGGCCGACATCGTCATCACCAACAAGGTGCCCTTCGATGCCGCGACACTCCGCGCCCTGCCCCGCCTGCGGCTGATCTGCATCGCCGCAACCGGCATGAACCACATCGACCTCGCGGCTGCGGCCGAATGCGGCGTCACCGTGAAGAATGCCGTCGGATACTCGACCCACGCCGTGACCGAAACCACCATCGGCGCCGCCATCGCCCTGCTCCGTCAGGTCGTCTACTACGACCGCTACACCAAAGAGCATTACGCCGGAGCCGGGCGCCAGTTCCATTTCGGCCGCACGACCCGTCAACTCTACGGATCCCGCTGGGGGATCGTCGGGCTCGGCAACATCGGCCGCAACGTCGCCCGCGTCGCCGAAGCCCTCGGCTGCGAGGTGGCCTACACCTCCACCTCGGGCGTCGTGCGCGAGGAGCCCTACCCCGCCCGGCCGCTCGACGAGCTGTTGGCCTGGGCCGACATCGTGTCGGTGCACTGTCCGCTGACCGACCGCACCCGCGGGTTGATCGGGGCACGCGAGTTGTCGCTCATGAAGCCCTCGGCACTCGTGATCAACGTGGCACGCGGCGGCATCGTCGACGAAACGGCCCTGGCCGCAGCCCTCGATGCCGGACGGCTGGCCGGGGCGGCGCTCGACGTCTTCGTCCACGAGCCCCTCGAGCCCGGAAATCCCCTGCTCGCCGTCCGCGAACCCGACCGGCTGCTGCTCTCGCCCCACAACGCCTGGTCGCCCGTCGAAGCGGTCGAGGTGCTCGTCGGGTGCATCGCCCGCAACATCCGCGAAAACTGGAAAAACAACTGACCATGGAGACGACCGAAACCACCCCGCTGACCCCCGACGAACGCCGCCAGCGGGTCTTCGACTGGCTCGACGCCCACGCAATCCGCTACACGTGGTACGAGCACCCCGAGGCCCCGACCATCGAGATCGCCCGCCAATACTGGCACGACGACGGCTCGAAACACTGCAAGAACCTCTTCTTCCGCAACCACAAGGGCGACCGCCACTACCTCGTATGCTTCGACTGCGAGCAGGCGATGGCCATTCACGACCTCGAACACCGCCTGCATCAGGGCAAGCTGTCGTTCGCCTCGGAGCAGCGCATGGAGCGTTGGTTGGGGCTGCGGCCCGGGTCAGTCTCGCCCTTCGGGCTGATCAACGACCCGGCGAACCACGTCCACCTCTTCCTCGACGCCCGGCTCTGCGAGTGGCCCGCCCTCTCGTTCCACCCCAACGACAACCGCGCGACGGTGGTCATCGCGCAGGAGGAGTTTGCGAGGTTCCTCGCCGCCGTCGGCAACTCCTACGAGTATATCGAACTTTACTGACGGCTCTTCCGCGCCCACAGCCTGCACAAAAGGGGCTGTCTAAGACTTGTTAGACAGCCCCCTTTTCATTGATCCGACTTGATTTTTCCATTCTGTACCGGGACCTGCATATCCCGCAACGGGATATAAAATTTGGTCTGCGTCGGGGTATAAATACCGAAGGTTATGCCCGAAATCAACATGTTTACAAAGCTTTGGTTGGTCTTTACCACAAAATTCTCCGCATCGTTCACATATTCCGAAGCATCGAGTTTGTTTTTACCAACCGGAACCAATCCTTCGATGATGTGGTGATTCCACACTTGATTTATCTGCACCAACGGTTCATTGGGTTTTACATCCCCATACAGGATCCTCGTGGAATAGCAGGAAGTCACGCTTAACGCGATGGCAAGGCTAAATACCCCCCCCCATACATAATTTTTTCATAAAATCAAACCAGTTAAATAAAATTATTCAATTTATCCGATACTTAAAGCAAGTATTTTTCATTTCATCTCGACGAGAACCTTGCCGGTCATCTCCGCAGGCTGCGGAAGTCCCATCAGCTTCAGCACCGTCGGGGCGACGTCGGCCAAAATGCCGTTATGCACGGCCTTCACGCGGTCCGAAACCACCACGATGGGCACCGGATTCAGCGAGTGTGCCGTGTTGGGCGTGCCGTCCGGGTTGATCGCATTGTCGGCGTTGCCGTGGTCGGCGATCATCACCACCTCGTAGCCGTTGGCCTTCGCTGCCTCAACGACCTTCTCGACGCAACCGTCTACGGCCTTCACCGCCTTCACGATCGCCTCGTAGACGCCCGTGTGGCCCACCATGTCGCCGTTCGCAAAGTTCAGGCAGATGAAGTCGAACTTCCGCTCGTTCAAGGCAACAACCAGCTTGTCAGCCACTTCCGGAGCCGACATCTCGGGCTGCAGGTCATACGTCGCCACCTTCGGCGAGGCAACCAGGATGCGCTCCTCACCCTCGAACTTATCCTCGCGGCCGCCGTTCAGGAAGAACGTCACGTGGGCGTACTTCTCGGTCTCGGCAATGCGCAGCTGCTTCAGGCCCTGTTTCGAAACCCACTCGCCGATCGTGTCGGGCACGTCGGCCTTGTCGAAGAGGATGTGCAGGCCCGTGAACTTCGCGTCGTAGGGCGTCATGCAGCAGTAGTACAGCGGCAGGGTGTGCATCCCCGCTTCGGGCATATCCTGCTGCGTGAGGACGATCGTCAGCTCCTTGGCGCGGTCGTTGCGGTAGTTGAAAAAGATGACCAGATCGTTCTCCCGGATCAGGCCCATCGGCTTCCCGGCCCCGTCGACATGAACGATCGGCTTGATGAACTCGTCCGTCACGTCGGCATCATACGACTTCTGAACGGCAGCGACCATGTCCGTATCGTGCTCACCGATACCCTCCACCAGGGCGTCGTAGGCCACCTTCACCCGCTCCCAGCGCTTGTCGCGGTCCATCGCAT
The DNA here is from genome assembly GCA_944321195.1 of uncultured Alistipes sp. Taxonomy (GTDB): domain Bacteria; phylum Bacteroidota; class Bacteroidia; order Bacteroidales; family Rikenellaceae; genus Alistipes. The sequence continues at coordinate 24,637 of CALUKL010000085.1, read as the reverse complement.
AGTAGCGGCCGATCACCGTGGCGATCTTGCCCCCCGTCTTCGAGAGGTGCTCCTCCAGTTGCGCGATGAAGCCCTTGCCGCTGTGCGGGTCCGTGTCGCGGCCGTCCATGAAGCAGTGCACGTAGGTGCGCTCCGAGACGCCGTACTCCCTGGCGATGTCGCACAGCTTGAAGAGGTGCTCGAACGACGAGTGTACCCCGCCGTCCGAGGTCAGGCCCATGAAGTGCACGCCGACACCGTTGGCCTTCGCATATTCGAACGCCTTGACGATCTCGGGGTTCTTCAGAATCGAGTTGTCGCGGCACGCCCGGTTGATCTTCACCAGGTCCTGGTAAACCACACGCCCCGCACCGATATTGAGGTGCCCCACCTCCGAGTTGCCCATCTGGCCGTCGGGCAGGCCGACATTCTCACCGTCGGTCCGCAGCTCGGCGTGCGGGTATTTCTCGGTCATCGCCGAGATGTAGGCCGGGTGCACCGTCGAAATGACGTCCGCCTTGTCGTGGTGGCCGTTGCCCCAGCCGTCGAGGATCATCAATAATACCTTGTTACTCATAATTATTCGTTTTACTTCGTTAACATACTCTCTTTACGCGGCCCCTTTTACGCAGCCCCTTTTACGCAGCCCCTTTATGCGTCCTTACGCGGCCCTCTTTATGCGGCCCCGGAGGCAGAAGCCCCCGTCGTCCGCCGCCCGCTCCCGCGGAGACGGCAGCGCCGCCATTACTTCACCTGTGCCGAGATCAACTCCACGGCCTTGTCGATCGCAGCCTGCAGGCCGTCGGCATTCTTGCCGCCGGCCGTGGCGAAGAAGTTCTGGCCGCCGCCGCCGCCCTGCATCAGTTTCGCAGCCTCGCGGACCACCGCCCCGGCATTCACGCCCTGCGCCGTGATCTCGTCGCCCAGCATCACCGTCAGCGTCGGCTTGCCCTCGCACAGCGAACCCACGACCAGTACCAGCCGCGGCATCCGCTGCCGCAAATTGTAGGCCAGGTCCTTCACGAAATCCGGACGACGGTCCGTCTGCATAGCAAAGAGCTGCATTCCGTCCCGTTCGGGAGCCGAAGCGGCGATCTTGTCCGCCCACTGCGCCACCTGTTCGCGGCGCATCGTCTCGACCTCCTTCGAGAGGGCCTCGTTGCTTTCGAGCATCTTCTTCACGGCCTGCACCACCTGCGGGTTGTTCAGGTATTCGGCCACGTTGCGCATCGTATCCTCCGCAGCGTAGAGCATCTTCTCGGCCTGTTCGCCCGTGACGGCCTCGATACGACGCACGCCCGCCGAAATGGCGCTCTCCGAGAGGATCTTGAAGAATCCGATCGTTCCCGTAGCCCGCGTGTGCGTACCGCCGCACAGCTCCACCGACGTCCCGAAGCGCACCATGCGCACCCGGTCGCCGTACTTCTCGCCGAAGAGCATCATCGCTCCGGCTGCCGCAGCCTCCTCCTTCGTGGCCTCGCGGTTCTCGACGAGCGGGTAGTCGGCGCGCACAGCCCGGTTGACCAGCATTTCAACCTCGCGCAACTGCTCCGGGGTCACCTTCTGGAAGTGCGAGAAGTCGAAGCGAAGCATCTCCGGCGTGACGAGCGAACCCTTCTGCTCGACGTGCGTACCCAGCACCTTGCGCAGCGCCTCGTGCATGAGGTGCGTGGCCGTGTGGTTGTTCGCGGCATTCTGGCGCTTCTCCGGGTCGACCTTCGCGGTGAATTCCGCAGCGGGGTTCTCCGGCAGCTGGTTCACGATATGGATGATCAGGCCGTTCTCCTTTTCGGTGGCGACGACCGGGATCCGCTCGTTGGCGCTCTCGATCACGCCGATGTCACCGATCTGACCGCCCGAATTGCCGTAGAACGGCGTGCGGTCGAAGACCAGTTGGTAAGAGGTCTTGCCCTTGGTCGTCACACGGCGGTAACGCGCGATGCGGACCTGTTCGGTCAGCGTGTCGTAGCCCGTGAAAACGCTCTCCTTGATCGGGAAGAGCTCCACCCAGTCGTCCGTATCGACGGCCGCAGCGTTGCGCGAGCGCTCCTTCTGGGCCTGCAGCTCCTTCTCGAAGGCGTCGAGGTCCACCTCCACGCCCTGTTCGCGGGCGATCAGTTCCGTCAGGTCGATCGGGAAGCCGAACGTATCGTACAACTCGAAGGCGTCCTTGCCCGAAATGCGGCTGCCGCCCTCCTTCTTCGTGCGGGCGATCACGCCGTCCAGCAGGTTGATGCCCGTGGCCAGCGTCCGCAGGAACGATGCCTCCTCCTCCTCGATCACCTTCTCGATCAGGGTCTGCTGCGCCTTCAGCTCCGGGAACTGGCCCCCCATCTGCTCCACGAGCCCCGGAACCAGCCGGCAGAGCGTCGGCTCCGTGAAGCCCAGGTAGGTGTAGCCGTAGCGCACGGCACGGCGCAGGATGCGGCGGATCACATAACCCGCCTTGACGTTCGACGGGAGTTGTCCGTCGGCAATCGAGAAGGCGATGGCACGCAGGTGGTCGGCGATCACACGCATGGCCACGTCCGACTTCTCATCCTCGCCGTAGCGCTTGCCCGCCATCGAGGCGATGCGCGAGATCGTCGGCTGGAAGACATCCGTATCGTAGTTCGATTTCTTGCCCTGCAGGATCATGCAGAGGCGCTCGAAGCCCATGCCCGTATCGACGTTGCGCGCCGGGAGCTCTTCGAGCGAGCCGTTGGCCTTGCGGTTGAACTGCATGAACACCAGGTTCCAGATCTCGATCACCTGCGGATGGCCGGCATTGACCATCTCCCGGCCCGGCTTCGCTGCAATCTCCGCCTCGTCGCGCAGGTCGAAGTGGATTTCCGAGCAGGGACCGCACGGACCCGTCTCGCCCATCTCCCAGAAGTTGTCGTGCTTGTTGCCGCGGATGATGTGGTCCTCGGGCAGGAAGCGCTTCCAGTAGTCGTAGGCCTCCTGGTCGAACGGAACCCCGTCCTCCTCCGAACCCTCGAAAACCGTCGCGTACATCCGCTCGGCGGGCAATTTGTAAACGTCGTGCAGCAGCTCCCAGGCCCACTCGATCGCCTCCTTCTTGAAGTAATCGCCGTAGGACCAGTTGCCCAGCATCTCGAACATCGTGTGGTGGTAGGTGTCGTGTCCGACCTCCTCCAGGTCGTTGTGCTTGCCCGACACCCGAAGGCATTTCTGCGTATCGGCTGCACGCGGATATTTCCGCGGCGCATTCCCCAGAAAAATGTCCTTGAACTGGTTCATGCCCGCATTGGTGAACATCAACGTCGGGTCGCCCTTCACCACCATCGGCGCCGAAGGGACAATCGTGTGACCCTTCGACTCGAAAAAGTCCAGAAAGGCCTGTCTGATTTTATTTGACTCCATCATATATCGATTTATCCTATTTTCGCGTTCCTGATTCGGGTTGCAAAATTACACATTTTAAACTAAATTTGCATCTCGCAGTAAGAGTTTTTTCCGCAATGAGCAAAAAACGACACCGATTCGATACCGGGGCGATCCGCGCCGGAGCAGGCGAACTCTCGCACGAGGCCCAGGTCCTCACGCGCGACGTCATGGCTGCACCCTTCCGGCTCAAAACCTACCGCCTGATCCGCAAGATCCTCATCGGTTTCATCCTCGTGTCGATTGCCAACGTCCTCTTCTCCTACTTCTTCTACACCCCCAAGATGTACCGCATCCTCCAGGAAAACCGCGAAACCGAAATCCGATACCGCATCCTCCAGGACCGCATCCGCTCCGCACAGCGCCGCGTCGACGAGATCCGCCACCGCGACAGCTACGTCTACCGCGCACTCTTCTCCACCGACACGATCTCGATCCCCGGGGTCTGGAATCCCTACCCCGATTCGAAATACGCCCCGATGGCCGACGACCGGTACGCCCCGCTGATGATCGGAACCTGGCGACAGATCGACGCCCTGGCCCGCACGCTCTACCTCGAATCGGTCTCGATGGACGAACTCCAGCAGCTCTCCCGAAACAAGGAACAACTCGCCTCGGCCGTCCCCGCCATCTGGCCCATCGACCGGAAGGCCCTGCACAACAACCATATCGGCGCTTTCAACCCGCGGCGTTTCCATCCCGTGCTGCACCGCGTGGTCGCACACACCGGAGTCGATTTCGGCTGCGACCGCGGCACCCCCGTCTACGCCACGGGAGACGCCGTCGTCGAACTCGCCCAGCCCGTCGGATACAACGGAGGATACGGGCATCAGGTGCTGCTCAACCACGAATTCGGTTACAAAACCCGATACGCGCACCTGAGCGACATCCTCGTCAAACCCGGCGATACGGTCACACGAGGCCAGATCATCGCCCGGACCGGAAACACCGGACGATCCACGGGACCCCACCTCCATTACGAGGTGATCCACCGGGGCGTGCCCGTCAACCCGATCAACTACTTCAACCGCGACATGACCGCCGAAGAGTACGAACGGCTGATGGAGAACCTGCGCGAAACCAACTTCGAAAAGTATTGATGCCATGGCCGGAAAAAAGGACCTCGAACGCCTCCGCAGGCGCAAACGCCGCAAACAGCGCATCATCCGCGCAACCGTACACCTCTTCGTATGGTTCGGGGTCGCCGTGATCTACTACATCGGCTTCTCGATCTTCTTCGACACCCCGTTCGAGTACCAGATGAAGCACTCCACCGACCGGCTCCGCCAGGAGTACGACCGGCTCGCACAACGCTACGACTCGTTGGCAATGGTCCTCGACAACCTCTCCGAACGCGACCGCAACGTCTTCCGGATCCTCTTCGAATCGGAACCCTACGACTTCGACGCCGAGGTCGAACAAAGGCAGGCCGCCACCTACGAAAAGATCGTAGGCCGCTCCACGCGCCAGCTCAAACGCGAGCTCAAGGAGGGGGTGCTGGAGATGGAGAACCGGCTCGCGGAGCTCGGGGACTCCTACCTCCGCCTCCAGCAGCGGATCGACACCGTGGGACGCGGGTGCGACCACATCCCCTCGATCCAGCCCGTCATCAACAAGCAGCTGACCCTGCTGACCGCCTCCTACGGAATGCGCATCCACCCCTTCTTCAAGACCCTGCAGGCCCATCAGGGCGTCGACTACACCATTCCCGAAGGCTCGCGCGTCTTCGCAACGGCCGACGGCGTGGTCCGCAACGTCTCCTCGCGCAGCTCCACCCAGGGCCGCACCGTCGTCATCGACCACGGGAACGGATACGAAACCTCTTACAGCCACCTCTCGAAAATCAACGTCCGCAAGGGCCAGCAGGTCCGCCGCGGAGACATCATCGCCCTCTCGGGCGATACCGGGCTCTCGCTATCCCCGCACCTCCACTACGAGGTCCGCAAGGACGGAATGCGCGTCGATCCCGTCCACTACTTCTTCATGGAACTCTCCCCCGGCGAGTACCAGCGGCTCATGCGCATCGCCCAGTCCGGCATGCAATCCTTCGACTAAGGCAACCGGGGCATGGAGACAACCGAAAACACCCGCATCCGGCTCCTGCTGCTCGATTTCGACGGCACGCTGGCCGACACCCGCCGCGCCAATACGCTGGCCTACGTCGCGGCACTCACCGAGGCCGGGTATCCCCTCACCGAACAGGAGTACGAGGCCAACTACTTCGGAATGCGCTGCGAGGAGTTCCTCACCCGCTTCGGAATCGCCGACCCCGCGGAGCGCGAACGCCTGCGGCTGCGAAAAATCGAGCTCTACCCTTCGTTTTTCGGCTCCGTGCGGCTGAACCGTCCGCTGTGGGAGTTCTGCCGCCAGTTCCAGGCCCGGGGCGGGCGCGTGTGGGTGGTCTCGACCGGCAGCCGCGCCAATATCGACAACGTCATGCGCCACCTCGGAATCGGAGGGCCCGTAGAGGAAGCGGCGAACGGCGGAGAGGGGCGTCCGGAAGCGCCGGCCGAAGCGCCGCTCGGAAGGGTCGACGGCATCCTCGCCGGGCCCGACATCGCCCGTGCGAAGCCCTATCCCGACTGTTTCCTGGAGGCCATGCGCCGCGAGGGGTGTTCGCCGCGCGAAACCCTCATCTTCGAGGACTCCCCCATCGGGATCGAAGCCGCACGCCGCAGCGGCGCCTCCTATTTCGTCGTCAAACTCTGATCCGCAGCCGCGGTCCGTGAGGCCGGTGCACGGCACAGGAGGAGAGCATCAACAGTGCCGTGACGAGCAGGCACACATTCCAATTCTTCGTGTTTTCATCGCGGATGAGGTGTTTTAGGGAATTCCCATCGATTCCACTACAAAGATAATGCAATTTGCCGTATTGCCAAATCCAGAACCGGCCGCCTGCCGGTAAACGGGACGTTTTTTCGGGTATCTTCAGGCTACCGGCGGCACAGAACGTTGAAGTCGCAATACTTGCAGGTATCGGCATCGGCACACTGCCGGAACGGAGTGGCGGGGTCGTACAGCTCCGCCAGCGTCTCGCCGACCAGCTCCTCGAAGCGTCCGGCGAAGTGCGTATAGCGCCCCCCGCGCAGGTCCAGTTCGCGGTCGAAAAGCCGCGGATCGTAGTCCGGGCGGTTCATCGCTCGCACGTAGTAGAGCGTCGGCTCGGCATCCACACCCCGCGTATGGTAGAGCATCATCGCATAGAGCAGCGTCTGCAGGATGTTCGAAAGGCGCTGTTTGCCCTCGCCGCGGAAGAGCGACTCGATCCCCGCAAACTCCAGGTGCGGAGCCCCGGTCTTGTAGTCCACCACGCGCAGCGTCCCGTCGTCCAGCCGGTCGATGCGGTCGGCGATCCCCGCAAACTTCATGCGGCGAAGCGTCCCGTCCGCCGTGCGGAAATCGAACCCGTAAGCCACCGAATCCTCCAGCCCCTCGACCGTGAAGCCGTCGTGCGCCGCATCATAGGGGATCACCCCGCCGCGCAGGTAGCGCGTCACGATGTCGCGGACCAGCAGCAGGTTGCCCGTATAGTCGTCCGGCGTGGCCGACGCATCGTTCAGATAGTTCTCGTTGATCGAAGCCTCCACGGCCGCCGCGACCTCGCCCGTGCGGAGCAGCGCCCGCAGGGTCCCGCCCGGGCGGTGCTCCCCGGCAATCCGCGCGTAGAGTTTCTGCACCGCGGCGTGGAGGATCGTGCCGAACATCGGAGCGTCGACCTCCTCCGAAATCTCGTCGTCGCTCTCCAGGCGCGCCACCGAGTGGAAATAGAAGCGGAGCGGACACGCCACATACCGGAAAAAGGCCGTCGGCGAGAGCGTCGCCGGAGAGGCGGGATCGGTGAAGCGTTCCAGGCTCCGCAGCACCCGCTCGTCCTTCGCCACCTCGATCGGAGCCGTCTCCGCGAGGTTCACGTCCACGCCCACCTCCACCCGTCGGACCGCAAAACCGCTCTCGTAATCCAGCTGGTAGATATAGCGGCTCGGTTCGCCCGTCGACTTGTCGTCGGCATGCGAGCAGTAGAGCATCCATACCCGCCGCGCCCGTTGCAGCAACCGGTAGAAATAGTAGGCGTAGACCCCTTCGTGGTGCTCGGGCGTCGGAAGCCCGTAGGCCGCCCGCAGGTTGTAGGGAATGAACGACGCCTGCGCCATGTGGTTGCCCGGAAAGTTGTCGTCGTTCATCGACAGCAGGATCACGTTGTCGAAATCGAGGTTGCGCGTTTCGAGGATCCCCATGACCTGAAGCCCTTCGAGCGGTTCGCCCTCATAGGGGATGCGCAGCGTCTGGAGGTGGCGCCGCAAAAGCGAAGCGTAGATCTCGGGCGTCAGCGCGATGTCGCACGCTTCGAGCGAGTTGCGCAGTTTGGTCAGCTCCCCCGCAATGACGGCCAGGAACTCCACCCGCTGACGCGCATCCGTCCCCTCGTAGGGGATGCGGGCCACGGCCCCGACCACCCGCAGCAGCCACTCCGAAAGGTCGCGCCACGACTCGGCCGCCGAGAAGATCTGCCGCAGCAGGTCGTTGCACCCGAGCCACGCGGCATCGACCGAAATACGCCGTTCGCGGACAATCTCCTCCTGCATCCGGCGGGTCTCCGCAGAATCGCTCTCCGAGACGTAGGGGTGTGCGAGGATCCCCACCACGTCGGCGTGGTAAAAGCTCCACCCCTCCCCCTTCCGGCGGCGGTGCGACTGCAATGCCACAAGACGTTCGACAAACGTATAGGCCAGGGTCGTGCGCAGCGGGTAGCCCATCGTAACGTTCACCCGCCCGATCTCCGGCGGCAGCGCGTAGAGCAGCGGCAGCAGCAGGTTTTCGTCGGTCAGCACCACGGCCGTACGCTTGTCGAGCGGGCCCGCAGCCGCCAGTTCGCGCAGGATCCCCGCCGCAGCCTTGCACTGCACGGCATTCGAAACCGCAGCCACGGCCGTCAGCTCCTTCTCCCGGGCCATGTTGTCGTGGGAGATGTCGCTCCGCGCCGGGAACTGCACGGTATTCTCGCGCACGAACATCCCCGCCTCCTGTTCGGGGGCATCCCTGTAATAGGTGTCGTAATCCCAGTAGAAATCGGTCTCGGCAGCCGTCGACAAAAAGCGGAAAAGCTGCTTCTCACACTCCGACAGGGCGTTGAAGCCCGCCACGACGTAACGCCGCGGCTCCGGAAACGAGTAGCCGCCCGCCCGCAGCCGGTCGGCCGCCGCACGCTGGATCATGCCGTTGTAGGCGATGCCCAGCTCGGAAAGGCGCTCCCGCAGCCGATGGTAGATCGGTCCCAGGCTCTTCCAGATCGCCAGGAACCGCCGCTTCTCGACCGAAAGGTCGGACTCGTCGTCCAACGTCGACCAGAAGGCCTTCACGATCTGCAGCTGACGCGGCGTGAGGTACGAAATATCGGCCTCCAACTCCTTGATGTCCGTGATGTTGCGAAAAAGCCGGTCGGCATTCACGCCGTATTTGTCGATCGTGTCGAAGTCCGTCAGGAGCATGTCGCCCCAGAAGTAGAACCGGTCGAACGGTTCGGCGTGGTATTGCGAATAGATTTTGTAGAGTTCCGTGATGAGCCGCACGCGGTCCCCGGGCCGCAGCCCCGAGATCTCTTCCATCAGGCTGTCGATCGTTGCCCACGTCGGCTGCCACATCGGACGCCCGGCAATCTGCGACAGCGCGTCGATGAAGAACAGCCGCGCACGACGCGACGGGAAGAGAACGGAACATTCCGACAATCCCTCCCCGTAGCGGGCATAGAGGTCCGCAGCAACTTCGTAAAGGAAACTCTTCATGATTCAGAATGTGCAGCACGCAGCGGACAGGGCACCCCTGCGGAGCCTCCCGACGCGCGTCTTACTCCCCGGTTCGGGTGATGTCGCCGCCCATGAACTTCATGCCCCCGCGGATCACCGTCGGGGTTCCCTTGTAGGTGATCTTGCCGCCCGTCGAGGTCTTCCCCTCGAAACGGTCGGTCACCCACAGCGATGCCGAACCCGAACCCGTCACGTTCACCTCCGCGGACATCACCTCCAGCGCCGAAGCATCGAGCGTCCCCGCCGAAACAAACAGCGAAAGATAACGCGCAGACCCCGTCAGCGTCGCACGGCTCTTGCCCGTCTGTTCCAACTGGAGATCCTTCACGTCGAGCGGCACCGTCACCTGGGCCATACCCCCGATCGTAAGGTCGAGGACCGTCGACACCAGCGTGCTGTCGAACGTCGCAACCGCATCAGCCACGGCAATACGCTCCAGCGAATTGTAGTAAACCTCGACCTGCGTGCGCTCCGGACGCCGCGAATCGGGCCGCTCCATGATCCGGAGCACCTTGTCCCGGACTTCAAACCGGAAACGAGTCGTATAGGAACCTTTCGTATCGTAGATGATCTTCGGAGCCTCGCTGTCGGGAACCCGGATGAAACGGATGTCGAGCGGTGCCGTAACCTCCACGGCCGTAAACGAGGTGAGCCATTCGCGTTGCGCTCCGCCGTCCGCCGGAGTCTGGGCCTGCAGCGCACCGAAAACCGTCAGCAGCAGCAGACTAAAAAGCATTTTTTTCATGTTTCGGTTCTGTTTTGTCCGGCTAATTTACGAATTTCTTGCGAAATTCGGGTTTTGTTTCGTATTTTTACCTTCCAAAAAGAATTTCCGAACAGTGCAAACGAAGAGAGCGAAGATCCTGAATGCCAGCGCCGGCTCCGGAAAAACCTACCAACTGGCCTTCCAGTACGTCCGCGACGTGATCGAGGAGCCTGAACTTTACAGGCATATCCTCGCCGTGACCTTCACCAACAAGGCCACCGAGGAGATGAAATCCCGCATCCTGAAGGAGATTCACAACCTCGCGGCCGGAAACGACAGCTCCTATCTGACGCAACTCTCGGAAGAGCTCGCCCTCGACGAACAAACCATCCGCAAACGCGCCGCCGAAGTCCGCGCAAAGATCCTCCACGATTATTCGCGCTTCACGGTCCTCACCATCGACACCTTCTTCCAGCGCATCCTCCGCGCCTTCATCAAGGAGCTGGGGATCGACCTGAACTACAACGTCGAGATCGAAACCTCGTCGGTGCTCTCGAAGGGCGCCGACGCCCTGATCGAACAGATCACCGTCGACCGCGACCTCCAACGCTGGCTCTCGGAATTCGTCCAGGAGCGCATCGACGACGGGCTCAAATGGGATGTCCGCGACGGAATCCTCTCCCTCGCGGGCGAGATCTTCAAGGAGAAAAACAAGTCGGCACTGACCGACGCACGCTCCCGCGAAGAACTGGGACGCATCGTCGCCCGCGCCACGCACCTGGCCGAAGCCTCCAAAAAGGAGCTCCGCGAAACCGCCCGCCAGGCCCTCGGGATCATCGGCGCCGCGGGACTCTCCCTCGACGACTTCCCATACAAGGCAACGGGATTCGCCAAATGGTTCTACACCGCGGCCGAGGGCTCGCTCGAACCCTACAAAACCCGCGTCGCGGAGGCCGCCGACTCGGACGACAAGTGGGGCAAAAAGGGTTCGCCCTCCCGCAACCTCGCCCCGCAGCTGAGGCCCCTGCTGCAGCGGATGCGCGACATCTACGACGCGAACCTCCGACACTGGAACACGTGCGACCTGCTGCGCGAAAACTACCGCAGCTTCGCACTCCTCGCCGACCTCTACGCCCGCGTGCAGCAGCTCTGCGAGGAGCAGAACCTCATGCTGCTCTCCGAAACCAAATACATCCTCGCGGAATTCATCGACCACAACGACGCGCCGTTCATCTACGAAAAGGTCGGAAACCGCTTCGACCGATTCATGATCGACGAGTTCCAGGACACCTCGGCCAAGGAGTGGGAGAACTTCCTCCCGCTGCTCCGCAACGCCATGGCCCAGACCGAGGAGCAGCAGACGGCCGTCCTGCTCGTCGGCGACATCAAGCAGTCGATCTACCGCTGGCGCGGCGGCGACTGGCGCATCCTCCACGAGCAGGCCCGGCAGGCCCTGGGACCCGCCGAGACCCAGGTGGAGGTCCTGCGCGAAAACTGGCGGAGCCTGCCGCAAATCGTGGAGTTCAACAACCGCATCATCGCCCGGATCGTCGAAACCGACGACCGCGCACTCGACACCGCCCTCGACCAGGCGGTCGAAAAGCACGGAATCGCTCCCGCCGATGCCGACGCCCTGCGCGGCACGCTCGCCGCAGCCTACCGCGACCATGCCCAGACCTCACGCCGGAAAGCCGAACATCCGGGTTACGTCTCGGTCGAGACCTTCGACGAACGCCCGCCCGTCGTGGAGCGCATCTGCGCACTGCTCGACCGCGGATTCCGGCCCTGCGACATCCTGATCCTCGTGCGCAGCGCCTCGGACGGCGCACGCATCGCCGCCGAACTCCTCGACTTCAAACGCCGCAACGCCGATCCCCGTTACCGTTTCGACGTCATGACCCAGGAGGCCCTCATCGTGGGAAATGCCCCCGTCAGTGCATTCATCGCCGCAGCGCTCCGGCTCGCCCTGAATCCCGACGACTCCCTCGCCCGGGCCCAGTTCAACCACTACCTCCGCCGCGATTTCGACCGACCGCTGAGCGATCCCGAAAACGAATTCTTCCGTTCGATCCGCCTGCTCTCGCCCGAAGAGGCCTTCGAGCGGATCGTCATGGCGTTCGACCTCCAGGGCGACCGCTCCCAGACGGCCTATCTCCAGGCTATTCACGAACAGATCATCGCCTTCTGCGCAACGAAGGTCGCCGATATCGAGCTCTTCCTGCGCTGGTGGGACGAAACGGGCTGCAACCGCTCGCTGAGCGTCGACGAAAGCCGCTCGACGGTCGAAATCACCACCATTCACAAGGCCAAGGGGCTCGAAAAACCGGCCGTCGTGATCCCCTACTGCTCGTGGCAGCTGGAGCCCAAGACAAGCGGCTCGATCCGAAATATCGTCTGGGCCGAAGCCCGCGAAGGCGAGGCCGAAGCAATCGGACGTTTCCCGGTGCGTTACCGCAAGGCAATGGCCGATTCGGAGTTCTCCCCGGAGTACTACCGCGAACTGGTCTATTCGCACGTCGACAACATCAACCTCCTCTACGTGGCCCTTACCCGGGCCGCCGAGTCCCTGCACCTCTTCATTCCCCGGAAAAACGACCGGACGGTCGGCGCCCTGCTGCTCCGGAGCATCCGCGTCGAGGGCGACAAGGCCCTGCTCGACGCCCTCGAAGGCCGGTACGCGGCGGATGAGGCGGGCGAGCACTTCGCATTCGGGGAGTTCGCGGGCCCCGCTGCCGAAAAAAAGGAGCAGGCCGAGGTCCGGCACATCGTTCTGGAGGAGTATCCCACGGCACAGGCCGACCTGCGGCTGCGGCTCCCCTCGCAGCGCTACTTCGAGGAGGGGGAAAGCGGGCTCTCGCCCCGCGATTTCGGGATCCTGATGCACCGCGCCTTCGAACAGGCCGACAACGAAACACAGATCGACGAGGCCGTCGTGCAGATGCAGGCCGACGGCATACTCTCGGAGACCGAGGCCGAAACCCTGAGACAAAAGATCGCCCGGGCCCTCGAACACCCCGAAGCCCGCGAATGGTTCGGCGGAAAGTGGCGCCGCGTGCGCAACGAACAGGAGATCATCCTCCCCGGAAGCGCCTCCACACGCCGCCCCGACCGCGTGATGCTCGGCGAGGAGGGTCGCGCCGTCGTCGTGGACTACAAGTTCGGAGAACGAGACGCCGAACGATACCGGCGCCAGATCCGCGAATACATGCAACTGCTGCACGAAATGGGATATACAAAAACGGAAGGGTTTTTGTGGTATGTCCTCCTCGATAAAATCGAGTCCGTGAGCCTTTGAAAAAAATCCTCGACATCCTTCCCGACGGCTTCCGCCGCCGGAGTTGCGGCGTGGTCGCCACGCTCCTCGCACGGGCCGTGCTCGACTTCGCCGGACTGGCCCTGCTGCTGCCCCTGCTGGCCCTGCTGCTCGACCCTGAAGCCTTCACCGGAGACGGATGCCTGGCTGCGGCTTACCGACTCTCGGGAATCGCTTCAACCCGGCTCTTCGCCGGAATGGTTTGCGGAGGGGTCGTGCTCTTCACGCTGCTGAGGGGCGCGGCGACCTTTCATCTCGCCCGGATCGAAAACCGCTGTCTGCTCGACCTCTACCGGGCGCTCTCCCGACGGATCTTCATCGCCTGTCACGACCGCGGCATGGCCTTCGTCGACGCCTCCGACTCCGCGACGCTCGTCCGGAACGTGAACGCCGTCACCCGGAGTTTTACCACCGGCGTTCTGCGCCCCGCTGCCGTGATCGTCGCCGAAACCGCCCTGCTGGGAGTGACTGCCGCGGTCCTGTTCCCGTATGCTCCGCAGGCCGTCCTGCTGGCCCTTGCGGTATTCCTTCCGGTCGGATGGGGGTACATCCGCTGCTTCCGCAGGCGCTGCGCACGATACGGTAGTGCGGAAAATCGGGCGCTGCGCGAAAAGGCAAGGATCGTCGGCGAAACCTTCCGCGGATACGCCGACATCGAACTCAACGGCGCATTCCCGGAGATGCTGCGGGCCTTCGACCGTTCGCTCGACGAAGCGATCCGCGCCCGCGCGCGGGAAGCCGACCTGAACCGCCTGCCGCCGCTTGTCGTCGAAACCGCACTGGCCGTCGGGCTGGCCCTGCTGGCTGTCGGGAGTTTCGGGAAGGAGGGTTCCGCTCTGTGGTTCGGGGTGTCGGCCGTGGCTGCCCTGCGCCTGATGCCCGCAGTGCGGGCCATTCTGAACGGCTGGGTCTCGATCCGCTACAACCGCTACACGCTCGACATCCTGCGACAGGCCCTCACGGCGGAAACCGAGGCAAAAACCGAAGAGAACCCCGCCATCGCATCCGGCACAACAACGCCGGAGGAGTCCGGGCCTCTACCCTTCGAGCGGACGATCGAGGTGCGGCAACTCGCGTTCCGCTATCCGGGGTGCAGCCGGGAGGTGCTGCACGGCGTCGACTTTACATTCCGGAAAGGCGACCGGATCGGCATTCGCGGCGCTTCGGGAGTCGGGAAAACCACCCTTCTCCATCTGCTGGCGGGACTCTACGAACCCACACTGGGCGAGATCCGCATCGACGGCGTACCGCTCACCGCCGCCAACCGCCGGGCCTGGCAGCAACGGATCGGATACGTCTCGCAACGCGCCTTTCTCCGCAACGCATCCCTGGCCGAAAATATCGCACCGGAGGTTCCTCCGCACGACATCGACCGCAAACGGGTCCTGGAGGTCATCCGGACGGCACGCCTCGAAGCATTCGCCGCCACGCTGCCCCGTGGCATCGACACGCCGGTCGGCGAATGCGGAGCCCGGATTTCGGGCGGACAGCGGCAGCGGATCGCCATCGCAAGGGCCCTCTACCGGAATGCCGACGTGCTCCTGTTCGACGAGGCCACCTCGTCGCTTGATCCCCGCACCGAAGCCGAACTGCTCCGCTCGCTGGAGGAGCTTGCCGCGCGGAATCCCCGCATGACGCTCTTCGTAATCGCCCACAACGGGCACTCCCTCGCCGGGTGCCAGAGGATCATCGAACTCGAAAATTAAAAAAAACTGCGCTTATGGAATACATCATTGCCGGACTCCGGCTTTCGCTTCCGGATTCGTTGATTCCGCCCCGTTTCGCCGGGGCGTTGCAGGCTTTTGCCGCTGCGGGGACGGAAGCTGCAAGTGAGGGAAAAGAAGGGAGAGAGGAGGCCGGGCGGGCGAGGACCGCAGCGTCCGAGATCGCCCCGGGGGAGGCTGTCGCGCGGGCGAGGGCCGCAGCGTCCGAGGTCACCCCGAAAACCGGTTCCGTGCCGGAACTGATTCTGGAATCCGACGTCCGTATCCATAAAGCCGCCGGATGGCACGAACTCCACCGTTTCGACTTCGCGGATGCCAATGCCGACTGCCGTTTCGGATACGACAAAGCCGGATTTCTCCTCGAAATGTCACCCCGGGACGGTTCACTCCCGGCACGATTCCGGATCCCGGAACAAGGTCCCCTCGCCTGCTGCGACTTTACTCCCGCACACCACCCCGCCCTCTTCCGGTTCGGGATCTGGACCCTCTTCAACCTTACGGCACTCCATCGGAACGCCGTGGCCATCCACGCCTCGGCAATCCGTTACCGAGGCCGCGGAGTCCTCTTCCTCGGCGAATCCGGGACCGGCAAGAGCACCCACAGCCGACTGTGGCGCGAAAACATCCCCGGCTCCGCCCTGCTCAACGACGACAGTCCCATTCTCGGGCTTGCGGACGGTACGGTCCGCGTCTGGGGATCCCCCTGGAGCGGCAAGGTCCCCTGCTACCGCAACGAGTCCTGTCCCGTCGCAGCCATCGTGCGGCTCGTCCAGGCCCCCGAAAACCGGATCCGGCGTCTCTCTCCAATCGAAGCTTTCGGAGCGCTCTTTCCCTCGACTCCCCCCGCCTTCATCCACGCCACCCGCCTTCAGGATGCCGTCTGCACCCTGCTCGGGCAGGTAATCGGGCTGGTTCCCGTCTACCTGTTGGAGTGCCGTCCCGATGCCGATGCCGCCCGGCTCGCCTGCGAGACCCTCTTCGGGGCACCCCTCACCCCACTCCGGTCCGGTCCGGAAAATCCCGACCGACAATGCAGATAACTTCCCATCAGGCCGGTTTCGAACTCCTCCGTGACCTCCTCGCCGAAGGGCGTGAAGTCACCGTGCGGATCGAAGGGCGGAGTATGCTCCCCTTCTTCCGGAGCGGAGCCCGCATCCGGCTGCATCCGATCCGGCCGGACGACCTGCAGCGCGGGCACGTCGTGCTGGGCCAAACCGACGCCGGGAGTTTCGTCATCCATCGGGTCCGCCGCATCGGAGCGGAGCGGATCATCCTCCAGGGCGACGGCAACCCCGTCGGCACCGAATCCATCCCCCGCGGACGAATCTACGGCGCCGTGGCGTGCAGCCCCCTCCACCTGCTGTTAGGCCGGCTCTGGATGCGGCTCGGATCCTTCCGCAAATACCCCCTGTGGCTGCTGAAACGGTGCGGGCTCTAACGCCCCACCCCTCCAAGCACAAAAAACAGACCGGAGCAGGTTTTACCCCGCCACCAAACGGCTGTTGATACTGGAGCCTCCAACACCCCCGCCCGCCTTGCACAAAAAAACAGACCGGAGCAGGTTTTCTCCCTACCCCGGCCTGTTTCTGACGGTATGTCGGTACGATTACTCGCCCAGTGCGAAACGCTTGTAGGCAATTACCGTAGCCTCCTTGTCGGCCTTGTGGATGAACTCGGCGATCGTCTCCTTCTCGCCAACCACGGTCTGGTTCAGCAGCGTATTCTCCTCGAAGAACTTGCGCATCTTGCCCTCGGCGATCTTCTCCAGAATGGCCTCCGGCTTGTTGGCGTTCTTCGGATCCTGCTTCATGGCCTCCACGGCGATCTTGCGCTCGTGCTCGACAACCTCGGCCGGGCAGTCGGCCTCCGAAATCGATACCGGGGCCATAGCCGTAGCCTGCATGGCTACCGTGTGGGCAACCTCGGCCGGAACCTCCTTGTTGAAGCCCAGCAGCGTACCCAGCTTCTTGTTGAAGTGTACGTAAGCAGCGCAGTAGGGAGCCTCGATGCGGGCATAGTATGCCAGCTCGATCTTCTCGCCCGTCTGTCCCGACTTCTCGGTAACCATCTCCTCGACGGTGTGGCCCTCGGCGTTCTTCGCAGCCAGCAGCGCGTCGCGGTCGGCAGCGTCGGCAGCAACCGCTACCTCCAGCATTGCCTCGGCAGAAGCCGTGTACTCGGCATTCTGTGCCACGAAGTCCGTTTCGCAGGCCAGGCAGAGGATGTAGGCCTTCTGACCCACGATCTTCGTAACGACAACTCCCTCCGAAGCCGTGCGGTCCGCACGCTTTGCCACGACGAGCTTGCCCTTTTCGCGGATAATGTCCTGAGCCCGTGCATAGTCGCCTTCAGCCTCGATGAGCGCCTTCTTGCAGTCCATCATACCGGCACCGGTCATCTTGCGGAGCTTCATTACATCAGCAGCTTTGATTTCCATAGTCTTTATTCTTTTTCGATTGTTTCTATTTTTCAATTACCCGGCCGGGGCCGATTACCCGGTCGGAACTTTTCCCCGGTTACTCGGTCAGGACTTCCCCAATTACTCAGTCGGAATTTTCCCTCCCCAATTGCTCGGTCAGGACTTCCCCGGCTACTCGGTCAGAACGTCCCCTCCCGGTCCGGTCCCTGCGGCAAATTACTCTGCCTTTTCTGCAGCGGCCTCCTCGGCGGGAGCCTCAGCAGCCTCAGCAGCCTCAGCCTCCGTGGCCGGCTCCTCGTAAGGAGTCTCTACGGCAGCAACAACCTCCGCTACAGCAGCCTCCTCGGCGTCGATCGAAGCCTTCACGGCCTTCTTGATGCGGGGTTTGCCCTCCTTCTTGGCACCCTCGGCCTCAGCCTCCTGTGCCTCCTTCTCCTTCTCCAGCTTGCGCTCCTCCGTTCCCTCGGCGATGGCGGCGCACATGGCATCCACGATCACCGCAATCGACTTCGCAGCATCGTCATTTGCAGGAATTACGTAATCAATGTCGGTCGGATCACAACAAGTATCTACCATTGCAAAGACGGGGATGCTCAGCCGCTTGGCCTCCTTCACGGCGTTGGCCTCCTTCTGTACGTCGACGACGAACAGTGCGGCCGGAAGACGGGTCAGGTCGGCAATCGAACCGAGGTTCTTCTCCAGTTTCGCACGCTGACGGGCAATCTGGAGTTTCTCGCGCTTCGAGAAGTTATCGAACGTGCCGTCGTTGGTCATCTTGTCGATGGTGGACATTTTCTTGACGGCTTTACGTATGGTGGGGAAGTTGGTCAGCATACCGCCTGCCCAACGCTCCGTGACGTAGGGCATCCCGACGGCTGCCACCTTTTCGGCAACAATCTCCTTGGCCTGTTTCTTCGTGGCTACGAACAGCACCCGGCGACCGCTCTTGGCGATCTGCTTCAGCGCTGCAGCAGCCTCATCGACCTTCAGCACCGTCTTGTGCAGGTCGATGATGTGGATGCCGTTCTTCTCCATGAAGATGTACGGAGCCATTTTCGGGTTCCATTTGCGCTTCAGGTGACCGAAGTGCACACGGGCTTCCAGTAATGTATTAAAATCTGTACGTGACATTTTAATTCTCTTCGTTAATTGATTCTAATTCTCTTTTCTTCAACTCCGGCGGGTAGCGACCTTGTCGATCCCGGGAGTTTTCCGCGGCGCGGCAACCGAAGGGTAATACATATATAATATAAGTAGTCCTCCCGATTTGAAAACCGACACCGTGCGTTGCCGAAATTCCGGTCGTGCGTATTAACGCTTGCTGAACTGGAACTTGCGACGTGCTCCGGGCTGTCCGGGCTTCTTACGCTCAACCTCGCGGGGATCGCGCGTCAGGAATCCGGCCTTCTTCAGCACCGGACGCATCTCGGCGTCGATCTCGCACAGCGCACGTGCGATACCCAGACGAGCGGCCTCGGCCTGTCCCTTGATACCACCCCCTTCGAGGTTGATGGTGATGTCATAGCTCTCAGCAGTGTTCGTGGCGAGCAGCGGCTGCTTCACCTGGAACTGGAGAATTTCGAGCGGGAAATATACGGCGAGTTCCTTGTGGTTGATTGTAATCTGACCATTCCCCGGCTTCACGAATACGCGAGCCACAGCGGCCTTACGACGACCTACGGTGTTTACAACTTCCATAACTCTTACTTAATCTCGTTTAATTTAATGGTCTTCGGGTTCTGGGCGGCGTGCGGGTGCTCCGGGCCGACATAAACCTTCAGGTTCGTGAGCAGTTTCTCACCCAGGCGGGTCTTGGGAAGCATTCCCTTGACGGCCTTCTCGATGAGGAACGTCGGTTTTTTAGCCAGATAGTCGGCAGGCGTGGCGTAACGCTGGCCGCCGGGATATCCGGTGTGGCGCGTGTAGACCTTGTCGGTCATCTTGTTGCCCGTGAGCTTCACCTTCTCCGCGTTGATGACGATGACGTAGTCACCGCAATCCACGTGAGGCGTGTAGCAGGGCTTGTTCTTGCCTCGGAGGATCTTCGCGACCTGCGATGCAAGACGTCCCAGTACCTCGTTCGTCGCGTCGATCACCACCCATTCCTTGGTGACGGTCGCAGCGTTCGCCGAGATAGTCTTGTAGCTTAAAGAATCCATTACGTGTAATTTAACTTATTGTAATCCGTTTCCCGCACTTTGCGGGTGCGCAAAGGTACGAAAAAGTTTTGGATCTGCAAAACAGGTTGAAAATCATTTCGCAAATATTTTTCCGACCCGTTCGTTTCCCGGACAAAAGTCCGTCCCGGTCCCCGATGATTTCCGATCCCCGGCGCCGAAACCGAAGGGGAAAACGGTCCGAAAACAGAGGCCCTTTTCGAAATATACCGGTTTCGAGACCTTTGGGTGGATTTCCGCTCAAGGCGGAAATGACCGGTTTAAGAAGCCGGTTTTAGAGGCGGAGGGATGTTGAAAGGTTCGGAAGCAAATCACCGCTCCCGTCGGTCGGAGCGGATTCAAGGCTCGGAAACCGCTAAAGGCCCAGCAGCTCCTAAAAGCCGCCTCTTAGGCGGGCCTTGCTGCCGCATTCTGCTTTTTGCGGAGAGAGGGCGCAGCGCAGACGGCGCGATAAGAAACGGGGCCGGTTTGCTTGCAAACCGTCCCCGGCGCTCGCATTTTTAGTCCGCATCTTTCTTTTCGTTTTTTTCATCAAGCCGGAGCTTCTCCAGCCCACAGGCCTCCCACTAAAAAGAGTTCCGCGCTTCGACCGTCGGGAGCGGTGATTTGCTTCCGAACCTTTCGGGCATTCCATCGCCCATAGAACCCGGTTCTTAACCGGGGGCTTTTTGCCGATCCAAAAAGCTCCTTTAAGAAAGGGATGAAAAAAGCCGGAACAACTCCGGCTTTTTCCGTTCATATATCGACGGCGGATTCCGAAACCGGAATTCATCCGGCCGGGCCTCCGCCTCCCGGGCTATTAGGCCAGGAACGAGAGCAGAATACCCGCAGCTACCGCCGAACCGACCACGCCGGCCACGTTCGGGCCCATGGCGTGCATCAGCAGGAAGTTCGAAGGATCGGCCTTCTGACCCTCGGTCTGCGACACGCGGGCCGCCATCGGAACCGCCGAAACCCCGGCCGAACCGATCAACGGATTGATCTTGTTGCCCTCCTTCAGGAAGATGTTCATCACCTTGGCCAGCAGGACGCCGCCCGCCGTTCCGAAGCTGAATGCAATCACACCCAGCACCAGGATCTTCAGCGTCTGGGGATTGAGGAACGCTTCGGCCGTGGCCGTAGCACCCACCGTGATGCCCAGGAAGATCACCACGATATTCATCAGTTCGTTCTGAACGGTCTTCGACAGACGGTCCACGACCCCGCACTCCTTCATCAGGTTGCCCAGCATCAGGCTGCCTACCAGCGGTGCCGCCGACGGCAGCAGCAGCGCGATGATCACCGTAATGATCAGCGGGAAGAGGATCTTCTCGGTCTTCGAGACCGGACGCAGCTGGCGCATCTTGATCTTACGCTCCTTCTCCGTGGTGAGCAGACGCATGATCGGCGGCTGGATCACCGGCACAAGCGCCATATAGGAGTAGGCCGCCACGGCAATCGGGCCCAGCAGCTCCGGGGCCAGAATGGCCGTCAGGTAGATCGACGTCGGGCCGTCGGCTCCGCCGATGATACCGATCGAAGCAGCCTGTTCCGGCGAAAAATTCAGCGCATAGGCGCCGATGAAGGTCAGGAAGATACCCAACTGGGCGGCTGCGCCCAGCAGGAAACTCTTCGGATTGGCGATCAGCGGACCGAAGTCGGTCATGGCCCCCACCCCGAGGAAAATCAAACAGGGATAGATACCCAGCTTGACGCCCAAATAGAGGTAGTCGAGCAGCCCGGCGTTGGCCACAAAGATATCCCAGTGGACTTGCCCGCCTGCGAAGAGCTCGGTATGGAACATATTGGCGCCCGGAAGGTTCGTCAGCAGCATACCGAAGGCGATCGTGAGCAGCAGCAGCGGCTCAAACTTGTGCTTGATGGCCAGGTAGAGCAGCACGAAGGCCACAACGATCATCGCCAGAGGCCCCCATCCCATGCTTTCGACCAGGGCCGATATACCCGTCGATTCGACAAAGGTCTGCAGGCTGTCCCATACGAAATCGGAACTGGATGTCAACAAAGTCCACATAAGGCTATTCGATTACAAGTAACGTATCGCCCTCCATGACCGTGGCGCCCTGCTGCACGAGAATCTGCTTCACAACGCCGCCGCGGTCGGCATCGATGTTGTTCTCCATCTTCATGGCTTCGAGCACCACAAGCGTCTGGCCCTGGGAGATCGTGTCGCCCACGGCGACCTTCACGCTCAGCACCGTACCCGGCAGCGGGCACTTCACGCTGTAACCCGACGAGGGCGGAATCGCCGACAGCCGCGGCGAAGGAGTCGCCGTCGAAGGCATGATCATACCGCTGTTGGCCGACTTCGGAGCCGGAGCAACCTGCGGTTTGGAGACCTTGGGTTTCTTGCCCCCCTCGATCTCCACTTCGTAGTCCACACCGTTGACGATCACATGGGCTACCGTCGAGCTGTCGTTCACGTCGTCGATCTGGACGTTGTAATTATGTCCGTTGATTTTCAGTGAGTAATCTTTCATTGTTGTTTCTGGATTGTCAGATTCCGACGAAAAACGCTATTTCCGCTCGGGAAGCTGGGTTAAACCATGAATTTTCGAATTCCAGGGCGAATAGGCCCGTTTGATGCTGAGGATCGTCACCACCTCCGACTCGCGGTCGTGCAGCACGCTCTTGTAGATCTTCAGGGCCGTGGCTATCGCCGCGATCTCCTCCTGGCTGATCATCGGCTGCGGAGCAACCGCCTGCTTCTTGCTGGTGGTCGCCATCCGCTGGAAGCAGACACCGAGGCCCTTCATGATGAAGATCAGCGCCACCAGCACGACGAATACCAGCACGAAGCCGATGAGTGAAGCCCACAGAATCTCGGACCAGCCCCAACTTACTGCCTGTATTATCATGATTTCCGATTTTTACGAGGTTACAGAGGAATGTTCGAATGCTTCTTGGGCGGATTCTGCAGGCGCTTCGTGGCCAGCGACTGCAGGGCGCGGATGATGCGGAACCGTGTGTTGCGCGGTTCGATCACATCGTCGATATAGCCGTAGCGCGCTGCATTGTAGGGATTCGAGAACTTGTCGTTGTACTCCTTCTCCTTCTCGGCGATGAACGCGGCCTTCTCTTCGGGTTTGTCGGCCAGCTCCTTGAGCTCCTTGCCGTAGAGCACCTCGACGGCTCCGCTCGCACCCATCACGGCAATCTCGGCCGTCGGCCAGGCGTAGTTGATGTCGCCGCGGATGTGCTTCGACGACATCACGATGTAGGCGCCTCCGTAGGCCTTGCGCAGCGTCACGGTGATCTTCGGAACCGTAGCCTCGCAGTAGGCGAACAGCAGCTTCGCGCCGTGCGTGATCACGCCGCCGTACTCCTGGGTCGTGCCCGGCAGGAAGCCCGGAACGTCGACGAGCGTCACGAGCGGAATGTTGAACGCGTCGCAGAAACGGACGAAACGGGCCGCCTTGCGGCTGGCATTGATATCGAGCACGCCGGCCATGAATTTCGGCTGGTTGGCGATGATGCCCACCGACTGCCCGTTGAAGCGCGCAAAGCACGTGATGATGTTCTTGGCGTAACCGGCCGCCGACTCCAGGTACTCGCCGTCGTCGACGATCGCGCGGATCACCTCGGCCATATCATAGGGCTTGTTCGCGCTGTCGGGGATGATGTCGTTGAGCGAATCCTCCAGGCGCGTGATCTTGTCCGTGCAGACCGTCAGCGGAGCATCCTCCATGTTGTTCTGAGGCATGTAGGAGATCAGTTTCTTGATCAGTTCGATACCCTCCTCCTCGGTATCGACGGCAAACTGCGCAACACCCGACTTGGTGGTGTGCATCGTGGCTCCGCCCAGCTCCTCCTGCGTCACGTTCTCGCCCGTGACGGTCTTCACGACCTTCGGGCCCGTGAGGAACATGTTCGAGGTCTCCTTCTTCATGATGATGAAGTCGGTCAGTGCGGGCGAATAGACGG
This sequence comes from uncultured Alistipes sp., assembly GCA_944321195.1. GTDB lineage: Bacteria > Bacteroidota > Bacteroidia > Bacteroidales > Rikenellaceae > Alistipes. The sequence goes on along the minus strand of CALUKL010000085.1, from coordinate 1,210 downwards.
CTCCGCCGGCGCAGGGGCCGAAGATGGCCGAGATCTGCGGAATGACACCCGACGACATCACGTTACGCTGGAAGATGTTGGCATAACCGGCCAGCGCGTTGACACCCTCCTGGATGCGGGCGCCGCCCGAGTCGTTCATGCCGATGCAGGGAGCACCGTTGCGCAGGGCCATATCCATGACCTTGCAGATCTTGTCCGACATCGAGAGCGAGAGCGAACCGGCCGTAACGGTGAAGTCCTGGGCGAAGACATAGACCAGGCGTCCGCCGATCGTTCCGTAACCCGTCACCACGCCGTCGCCGAAGAAGTGCTTCTTCTCCATGCCGAAGTCGTAGCAGCGGTGCGTCACGAACATGTCGAACTCCTCGAACGAGCCCTCGTCGAGAAGCATCTGGATACGCTCGCGGGCCGTGTACTTGCCCTTTTCGTGCTGTTTGTCGATCGCTTTCTGGCCGCCGCCCATACGGGCCGTTTCGCGGTTGTCGATCAGTTGTTTGATCTTTTCCTGAATTTGGCTCATAATGTTGATATTGTCCGTCCCGGGAGGTGTTCCGCACACACGGAACGATTCCGCCCGGAGCGGAATCGTTTGTGATTGACTACTTGTTCTTGTTCTCGCAGAGTTCGGTCAGGATGCCCTGGGTCGATTTCGGGTGCAGGAAGGCGATCGTCAGGCCCTCGGCGCCCTTGCGCGGGGTTTTGTCGATCAGACGGATGCCCTTGGCCTCGGCGTCGGCCAACTGCTCCTCGATGTTCTCACAGGCGAGAGCCATGTGGTGAATTCCCACGCCGCGGTTTTCGATGTACTTGGCAATGGTCGAGTCCTCGGAGGTCGGCTCCAGCAGTTCGATCTTGGTCTGGCCCAGTTTGAAGAACGCCGTGCGCACCTTCTGGTCGGCGACCTCTTCGATGGCATAGCATTTCAGACCCAGGACGTTCTCCCAGTAGGGAATGGCTTCATCAAGGCTCTTCACAGCGACGCCAAGATGCTCGATATGAGAAACTTTCATAGCTAAATGGAATTTGAATTTGGTTGATTATTTTTGTGGTATTTCAGACGTTGTTATTTTGCGAACACAAAGATAGGCGAATCTTTGCGAATCCCCAAAATTCGGCGGACTTTTTTTGGTCGAAAACGCCATCCGGAGTGGATAAAAAGTGTTCGGCTCGGGATTTTTCGGGAAAAGAAGGTTGTCGCAATCCGTTTTTT
>CALUKL010000084.1 GCA_944321195.1 uncultured Alistipes sp. | reverse complement strand
CAGCATCGGGCTGGTGTTCGCCGTCGAGCATGGGCCATGCCGAAACATCATTGCCGCTACCATCCTTGATCCGCGTCACGGTGACTCCGTTGTCCAGGCTCACGGTCCAATAACCCTCGTCGTCGATGCCGAGCACCGGAACCAGCACATCGAGCTTCTCGCCCTCGGTCACGGGATACTGGCTGCCATCGCTCATCTCGATCACATATCCCTTGTCGGTCTCCCGGACGCCGACGATCACCTTTGTTTCGGTCAACAGCTGATGGAACGCCGCAATACCGGAGTTCACATCACCGACCTTCGATTCCAGAGCGGCCACACGGTCCCGCAGGCTGTCGATCTCGTCCCGGATCCCGTCGTCATTCTGGCACGATTGCAGCACGAAGGCCGAAACCGCTGCAATCCACAAAAACAATTTATTCATAGACAATTCAAGATTGGTTTTCCGTATCATAGGGGATCAGTTCCGACAAAACCCGCTCGCGGAACCATACGTCGTCATTCTCCCGCAGCAGTCCGGCCAGCTCCCGGCACAGCGTGGCGAAGAGTTCGGGGCACGTCGCGGGATCGAGGCTCTGCAACTGGTAGGGATCCTGCACATCGTCGTACAGCAGCACCCGTTTGAGCGCTCCGTCGCGGTCGATGCACAACTCCATCGTGTGCGTGGCGGTCTTCAGCCCCCGCGCTTCGGGGAAGAAGCCGCGGACCAGACCCTCGGCATCGCGTTCGCCGTCGAGGTTGCGCATGTAGAGCGCCGCGCGCGGCCGCTCGGGCTGCACGGTGTCCAGCCGCAGCACCGCCGAGAAGTCACGTCCCTCGACGCTCTCGGGGATCCGGTCGCCCAGACCCGCCAGGCCCAGCAGCGTCGGCATGATGTCGGGCGTCGAGAGCAGCAGGTCGTCCACTCGATGCTGCAAATGCCCCGGATAGCGCACCAGGAAGGGGATGTTCAGCGATTCGCGCCAGATGGAGTTCTTCGGGTCGGCAACCGAATGGCTCGTCATCGTCTCGCCGTGGTCCGATGCGAAGACGACGATCGTATTGTCGGCCAGGCCCATGTCATCCAACACCTTCAACAGGCGTCCGAACTCCCGGTCGATGCCGCTCACGTTGGCAAAGTAGTAGCGCACAGCAGCAGCCTTGGCCATCGTCGTGTCGGCATTCTCACGCACAAGCAACTCCGTCAGCGACTTGTCCTTATAGAGCTCGTAGCCCTCCAGATCGCAGTCCTCGGTCGAGGCGTAGGGCGAATGCGGCGGGTTGATGCCCAGCATCATAAAGAACGGCTTTTCGGGATCGCGCTGTGCATCCCGGTTTTCGATATACTCGATCGCCTTCGAGATCTCGTGCTGCGGAGACCACTCGTCCACGTCGTGGCGGTTGCCCTCCGTATCCCAGTAGTGGGGATGCTTGTGCACGTCGTAGGTGCCGTAGGAGTACCAGTAGTTGAATCCGTGGCGGCGTTCGGGCGGCGTATAGGCATCCCATTCGGGCACCATGTCGCTCACGTAGGTTCCCGGGCGTTGCGGGTTGTTCTTCGTCGGGTGGTCGACGTGGAGTTTACCGATATAGGCGCAGTCGTAGCCCGCCGCCGAGAAGACGTCACCGATACACTCGGCATCCTCACGCAGCGAACTCTCCGGACGTTCCGACATGCAGTTCAGCACCACGCCGTTGCGTTCGGGATACATCCCCGAAAGGAGCATCCCGCGGTGCGGGCTGCTCACCGGGAAATTGCTCACGGCCTCGCTCAGCACCACCGCTTCCCGGGCGAACCGGTCCAGATTGGGCGTCTCGACCGGATCTCCCTGCCAGGCCACCTGTGAGGCGAAGTCGGGATCGGACCAGAAACCCAGCGAAGAGTTGCGGTACTGGTCCGGAAATACATAGATCACGTTGGGGCGCTCGGCCGCAGACGGCCCGCAGGCTGTCAGGGCGAGCCCCGCAAACGGAATCATATTTTTGATTCTCACCATGTTCGTTTTATTTCTGTTCTGTCAGTCTCACTTCCCGCGTCGCACCTTCCCGGCAGGTGAAGGTCAGCACCGTCCGGTCGCCGACGACCTCCGCCCGGCACGTTTCCGATCCGCCGTCCAGCGTCCAGCGGCCCCGGATCGTCACCTGTACTTCGGAGGCCCGCGAAGGATCATCGATCCATTTCCGGGAGTAGATGCTCCGCTCGACCCGCTTGCCGTCGGCATCGAACACCTCGTCGCTCGGGCCCTCGTAGAAGCGCAGGTCCGGATCGGCCACGCTGACCGTCAACGAGCCCTCCCCGCCGCCGATCATCACCAGCGACGGCTGCGAAACCCGCTCCAACAGTCCTTCGTCCACCGCTCCGCCGCAGAACAAAGCATAGCCCACGATGCCCGTCGGGCGGTCGCGCAGGATGTGCGCCGTCGAATCGCGCCGCAGCACCTCGTAGGGAAGTTCCCCGGCATAGCGCACCGCCTCGTCGTCCGAGGCGTGCACCACCATCAGGTATTCGTAACCCTGGCCGTCGACCTCCCCCTCGCCGTGGTCGATCCACGCCGTGGCAAAGTCGTTTTCGGTCGGCGCGTCGGTCTCCTCGTGCAGCGAGTGCTGAAGGCTCTTCTTCACGAAGACCTTCCCGGCCGGAATCACGTAGAGATTCCGCAGGTTGTCGCGCAGCACGCCGCCCTGCGGCAGTGCCGTCTCATAGGGAAAGGCCGTCACCCGTTCGCCGTTCACCTCGACCGGATCGGACTCACGCTCCAGGAAGTTCTGGAAAAGGGTCGTATGCACGCCGCCCTCGGCCCGGTTCTCGATGTCGGAACCCAGGCAGACCACCCGGTTGTCGAAGAGGAAGAACGTCTTCCGGGCCCGCAGCGTGCCGTTGTACTTGTCGTGGTCGTGGAGTTTCATGGCAAAGAGGCCGTTGCGCCCCTCGTGGCTCACGCCCCCGACAAACGCCTCGTCCGACAAGAGCATCTCCTCGTAACCCGAGAAGGTGTCGACGTTGCGGATATCGGCCTTCATCTGCTCCATCGGGATGGCCAGGGCCGTCGTGCCGGGAATGTGGCACCAGTCCCAACCCTCCTGCCGGAATCCGCTGCCGAAGGCACTCACCGGATCGCCGTCGCCCAGCAGCTGCAGGCTTCCGTTCGTCAGGTAACGCCCATAGTGGTTGCAGCCCTGGTAGATCTCCGCGGCCCAGAGATAGCGGCTGTGCCCCGCCACCGTCACCAGCCAGTCCCCGCGACGGTGCGCCAGCGAAGCGTTATAGCCGTAGACATGGGTTCCCGTGGGCGAAGCCTCGGCCGAGATTCCCTTTCCGGTGAAGAGGCGCGTATAGCTGTCCTCGCCGTCGCAAACCCGCAGGTAGGCCGCCGCCAACTCCGGGTCGATCTCCTGCCGTCCGTCCGGAGAGCCCGCTACGGCCAGCCGCGCGTAATGCCACGGAACCAGGGCTCCCCTGCCGTCGGGATGGCGTCCCGACAGAGCCAGCGGGAACGACCGCTGATTGCAGTAAAAACGCATTTCGAGCAGCGCCCGTTTCAGGATCGCATGGCTCTCCTCGCTCACCGCAAAGCGCGTTTTCGACAGCAGCCACACGGCATTCACGCCCCCGCCGCTCAAGCCGTCGACGGCATAGGCCGGATAGTGGTGGCGATGGTGGAAGACCGTGCCGTCGCTCTTGAAGCAGGGACTCGTTCCCTCCGTGACCTTGTAACCGTTGTCAACCCAGCGCGAGAAGGCCGTCAGGTAGGCCTCCTTCTGCGGCGAATCCGGCAGCAGCACGATGCTGGCCAGGCGTCCGATCAGCGAGGTGTTGAAGGCGTCGATGTCCATACCGGGCACCGCGGGCGGGAGTTTCACTTCGCCAACCCCCGAGAACCACTCCATGGCCTGCTGCACCTCGTGCTCCAGCCCGGCCTCACGCAGCACGTCGCGCATGATGACCGGAGCCGTGTAGAAGTTGCGCATACTGTACCCCAGATGGTGCAGGGTTCCCAATGCGCTGCCGGCCGCGAAGCCCTGGTCCAGCAGGTGTCGCGTCAGCAGGATATACATCCGTTCGAGTTCGGCCCGTTCGGCAGGGTCCTGCGCGGCGTCGTGCGCCACGGCAATCTGGAACATGAAGTCGTTGTAACCCCGCAGCAACTGCCCGTTCTCGGCGAAGAGCTTCGCCACATCCGGATGCCCGAGGTTGATATAGGTTTCGGCATAACGCACAAACCAAATCGGCTTGCCGCGCAGCGTTCCGTCCCGATTCTCCGTAATGCCATACGATGCGAAACGATCGCGCAGCGTCTCGATCGGCAGGGGTTTCCTCCCTTCCAGAAGCAGTTCGCGCAGACGCGTCCCGACAATCCTCATGTCACTCTTCGCAGCCTCGTCGATCGTGGCCGGAGCCGCCGGCATCGGATTGCGCCACGACTGCAGCAACACGAGCCAGTGGCTCGTCGTCCCGGCATTGATGAACGGAGCCTGGAAATCCGCCGTATGGTGCCGCACGTCCTGGAACGACGAGAGGATCCAGTGGTCGAAGAAGAGCTCGCCCCTGCGGACCCCATTCACCGTGACCACCACCTCGTCCATTCCTTCCTCGGGCGTTCCCTGCATGTCGCGGTCGAAGGCCACCCAGGCCCCGCGCCAGCCCGTGAAGTTCAACCCGTAGTCGAACCATGCGCACGTGCGGCCCTCCTTGCGGAACTCGATGCGCAGGCTCCCGTCCAGCGCCTTCGGGGCATAGACCCAGAAGACGAAGGTCGAAACCGACGTTTCGCGCGGATTGGGGTTCTTCGACAGATAGCCGACCGGGGCGTCGATACGCAGCTGCGCACCCGGACGCGACCATTGCCACCGCACCGAACGAGTGCCGTGCTTGTAGTGGTCGCCGGAGAGCGTCAACGACGAACCGCGCGACGCCTCGAAAGGCGCCGCGGACCCCTCGAACGAGAGGATCCGGTCGTCGACAACCTCCTCCGGGGCCTGTGCCGATGCGGTCAGGGACCACACCGCCGCCGCGGCGAGAAAAATCAGGTTACGCATCTGTCTTTCCTTCCTTATCGTTTCAGAACAACGGCTCCCCCTTCTCGATGTGGCCCTTGCGGATCAGCGCTTCGAGGAAGTAGTAGTCGGCGTAGTTCAGCGGTACGTCGATGTTGCTGCCGTGCGGGATGCTGCCCACGGAGTGCATCAGCAGGAAGCCTCCGTTCTCACCCACCGGAGCCCGGTAGGCGGGCGACGAGAGCGATTCGATCATCCGGTCGGCCTTCTCGCGGTAGAGTTCGTTGTTCGTATAGGTGTACATTTCGTAGAGCGCCGAAGCCAGGATGGCGGCCGTCGAGGCATCGCGCGGCTCGTCCGGGATGTTCGGCGCATCGTAGTCCCAGTAGGGCACCAGATCCTCGGGCATGTTCTTGTCGTTGAGCACGAAACCGGCCACCTTCTCCGCATGGTCCAGATAGCGTTTGTCGCCCGTATAGCGGTAGCAGGTCGTATAACCATAGACGGCCCATGCCTGTCCGCGCGCCCAGGCCGAATCGTCGGCGTAGCCCTGCGCCGTGCAGCGGCCCCGGACATGGCCGTCCGTGAGGTCGTAGTCCACGACATGGTAGCAGCTGTAATCGTCGCGGAAGTGCTCCTGCATCGTGCGGTCGGCGTGCTTCACGGCGATGTTGTAGAAGGTGCTGTCGCCCGAGAACTCCGTGGCCTTGAACATCAGTTCGAGATTCATCATGTTGTCGATGATCACCGGGCACTGCCACCCGCGCTCGCCCTGCCATCCGCGGTCGGCGTCCCACGACTGGATCACGCCCGGCACCTCGCGGAAGCGCGTCGACAACGACTTGGCCGTCTGCACGATCACGTCGCGGTACTCCGGGATGTTCTTCAAGCGCAGTCCGTTGCCGTAGCTGTCGTAGATCATGAAGCCCACGTCGTGGTGCCATTGCAGGTACTGGATCGAATCGAGGATCTCGGTATGCTTGCGCGCACGCTCGGCCCACGCCTCGTCGCCCGTCAGCTCATACATGTACCAGAGGTTTCCGGCAAAGAAGCCGCTCACCCAGTCGTCGGTCGGCACGTAGTCGATGCGGCCGTTCTTGTAGGTCGAGGGGATACGGATCGTACCGGTCATTTCGCTCGAATCGGCCAGCATGGAGAGCTGCTGCTTGGCAACGACGACATTCTCGTCGATGATCGAAGTCGTCTTCGGAGCCTGCGAACAGGCGACGGCGCCTCCGGCAGCCAGCACGGCGATCGCACATTTGGACAGAAAAGTCATAAATTCGGTTTTGAGGATCATAGTAATTAAATATTTGCAATATAAAACGACAGGCAACCTCGTTTTATGATTTCCGAGGCTACCAAACCGCACTTTCCGTACAAAGATAAAATAATTTCTCGACTTCCACTACTTTTTAAGAATTTTTTCGGTGTAAATATAAATTTTTACTATTTTCCCCGTTATAAATTTTGTATGTCCGAATTCTTTCATTATTTTTGAACAAATTGAATGGTATGAAAAAATTCTTATTATACGCTACATCAGCCGTTTTAGGGCTGTTTTCGGCCCTCTGGCAACAGCCCGTACAGGCCGCAATCGATGCCAAAATCACCTTCGAAACGGAAATCCCCAAAGCTTTCGTATGCGGCAACGACAGCCGGATCGAATTGAGCGGGAAACACTTCAAGGACGGACGGCAGTCCCTGTGCTGGACCTGGAACGCACCTTCGACCCTCCAGTACAACGACTTCGGACAGCTCATCCGCTCGTTCCGCGTCAAACAGGCGGGCGTCATGCTCTGGATCTACAACCCCAGGGCTGTCGACGCCGACCTGCACTTCGCCTTCGAAACCCCCACGGGCGAAATCCCCTACTATTTCGACTTCCACCTCGACTTCACGGGGTGGCGCGCCTGCTGGATCAAGTACAACGACATGCCCGGCGACCACGCCTCGCAACAGATCTCGCGCCTGACGATCTCCACCCCGGAGGGCGTGCAGAGCGGCGAACTCTATATCGACCGCCTGACCTTCGCCGAAACCCGCCTCCACGACCAGATCACCCCCGACCAGCAGATCCCCGACAACAACTGCAACCTCAAACGCGCCCTCTGGCACTGGGCCCGGCTCTGGGAGTGGGAACAGTACGAATACGACGAACCGCTGCGTGAACTCACCGCCGACGAGAAAAAACAGCTCGATCTGGTGAAATCCCGCATCAACTCCATCGTCGAGGCCAACATGTCGAGCGGAAACTACATCAACGGCACGATCATCCCGCGGGCGTTGAAGACCTTCGAGGCGGCCCAGATCCGCCGCACCGACGACGGCGGCGTCATCGGCGCCCCGCTGCTCTCGAACGACGAGTGCAACCGTCCGAAGGGCGAACTGCGGCTCGACGACATCGAGAACATGCTCAACGCCTTCGCCCTGAACAGCTACGTCAACCGCGACCCGAAATACGACGACAACTTCTTCCTGGTCATGGACCACGCCATCGACCAGGGATTCGCCTTCGGACACGGAAACGGAACCAACCA
>CALUKL010000083.1 GCA_944321195.1 uncultured Alistipes sp. | reverse complement strand
CCGTCACGATCGTGTTGTTCAGGTCGATGCCCGCGATACCCGTGGCGATCAGCTCCGAGGGCTGGATACGCTTGAAGGGGTTCACCGTCGGGCCGCCGATCTCGCGGGCCTCGCCCTCGACGATCTCACCACCCTCCAACGGCTCGCCGTAGGCATTGAAGAATCGGCCTGCCAGGGCGTCCGAAACCCGCAGCTTCGGCGGCTCGCCGTGGAAGACGACCTCCGAGTCGGTCGAAAGTCCTTCGGTGCCGGCGAAAACCTGAAGCGTCACGTTCTCGCCCATAATCTTCACCACCTGGGCCAGTTTCCCGCCCACCGTGGCCAGTTCGTCGTTCCCGACGCCCTGCGCCCGCAACGTAACCGTCGCCTTGGTGATGTTGTCAATCCGGGTATATATCTTCTGAAATGCGCGTGTTGTCATGGCTTATCTGTTTTTTTCACTCACGTACTCTTCGATCTGACGCTTGTAGTCCTCGAACTTCTCCGACTTCCACTCCGAGTAGTTCATCTGGCGGAAGAGGTTGATCAAACCCTTGAAGAACTGCGAGCACTCCTCGAAATCCGCAAACGAGAACGACTTGCGGCAGATCCCAAGCACCATCTCGTACATCATCTTCTGACGCTCGATCGGGCAGTTGGCGTCGATGTCGTCGAAGGCATCCTGCTGCAGGATCACGAAGTCGATCAGCTCCGACTTCCAGAACCGCTCGTGGTACTCCACCGGCACGCCGTCGTCGCCCAGGATGTTGATCTGGTCGTTGGCCTCCTTGCCGCGCTGCACGAGCGTCTTGCCCGCATAGACGAGGTCCACCCAGTCCTTCTCGATGTGCTCGTCGAGGTATTCGCGGATCTCCGGATACTCCAGGTATTTCGAATAGGACTCCAGCGGGTCGATGGCCGGGTAGCGCTTCGAGTCGGCGCGGCCCTGCGACAGGGCGTAGAAGCAGCGCGCGGCCTTCTTCGTCGATTCCGTAACCGGCTCCTTGAGGTTACCGCCCGCAGGCGAGACCGTACCGAGGAACGTCACCGAACCCGTCTGGCCGTTCGTGAGCGTCACCAGACCGGCCCGCGAGTAGAAGTTCGAGATGATTGCCGAAAGGTCCATCGGGAAGGCATCCTGACCCGGAAGCTCCTCCAGACGGTTCGACATCTCGCGCAGCGCCTGCGCCCAACGCGACGTCGAGTCGGCCATAACCAGCACCTTCAGGCCCATCGAACGATAGTATTCGCCGATCGTCATACCCGTGTAGACCGAGGCCTCGCGAGCCGCAACGGGCATGTTCGACGTATTGCAGATGATGATCGTACGCTCCATGAGCTTATGGCCCGTGCGCGGGTCGACCAGCTCGGGGAACTCCTTGAAGATCTCCACCACCTCGTTGGCACGCTCGCCGCACGCCACCATGATGATCACGTCGGCATCGGCCTGTTTCGAAATCGCGTGCTGCAGCACCGTCTTGCCCGCGCCGAACGGCCCCGGGATGAAGCCCGTACCGCCCTCGGCCATCGGGTTGAACGTATCGATGGCACGCACGCCCGTCTCCATCACGCGCGACGGACGAGGCTTCTCCGTATAGCAGCGCACGGCCTGCTTCACCGGCCACTTCTGCACCATCGTGATCTCGTGATCCTCCCCTTCGGAGTCGGTCACCACGGCGATCGTATCCGTCACCTTGTAGGTCCCGGCCTTCGCCACGCTCTTGACCGTATAGTTCCCGGTCATCGTGAACGGGACCATGATCTTGTGCATGACCCACTGCTCCTTCACCTCGCCCAGCCACGATGCGGCCGACACCTTGTCGCCCGCCTTGGCCAGCGGCGTGAACGCCCACTCGGCCTCGAAATCAACCGGATCGGTGATCGATCCGCGGGCGATGAACAGCCCCTCCATCTTTTCGAGGTCGTTCTGCAGACCGTCGTAGTTGCGCGAAAGCAGGCCCGGCGCCAGCGTCACTTCGAGCATGTGCCCCTCGAATTCAACCCGGTCGCCGATCTTCAAGCCGCGCGTGCTGTCAAAAACCTGTACATAGGCCGAATCGCCTATGACCTTGATGACCTCGGCCATCATCTTCGTATCACCCGTCCACACATAGCAGATCTCATTCTGGCCTACAGGTCCGTCGGCCTTGACGATCACGATGTTGGAAATGATACCGTTTACACGTCCTGTCGTTTTCATCGTATTTTTCATTGTTTATTTTCAATCAGTTCCCGGCCGTCCAGCCCCGCCATCAGGCGGTTGAACATCTCCCGGCCCCGCTCCGCGTCGAGGCGTGTCCAGCGGGCCACGATGTTCACGCGGACCAGGTAGGAGAGAATGGCGTCGAGATCGAAATAGTCGAACGTCGCCAGCTCCACGGCCTCCGTCCAGCGGATCAGGTCCAGTTTGCGCTCCTTCTCCACGAGGTTCTGTTCGTCGTTCACCGCCGCGATCACCGCGTCGATGCAGGGGAGTTCGCCCCGCAGCCCGAAATCGGCCGCCGAACTGCGCTGCAGCTGCTCCGCGACGTCACCGCCGCCCACGATCGAATCCTCGATCGGACGGCCCGTGGCCCGGGCGGCAATGGCTGCCGTGACGTTCCGCAGGTCCCGGTCGAACGCCGACCACGCCCGCAGGAACCGGCTCCGCGAACGCGCACACACCGCATAGTAGGCGCCGAACAGCTCCCGTTCGAAACGCTGCGCCGTATCCACCGACTCGGCATCCTCGCCTTCGGGATCGGCGTAGGCACGCACGACCCGCGCCACCGCCGCGGGAAGCCGCCGCGGAGCCTTCAGCTCCTCCTCCAGCTCCTCGCGCGTGAGGTTCCCCAGCGGGTTGTACGACGAACGTCCGCCGCGCAGCGCCGCCAGGTTCTCGCAGTCGTAGTAGCCGTAAAGCAGGCGAACCTCACGGGCATCGTTCCGCTTCACCCCCTCCAGAATCTCCCCGACGATCTCACGGGCATCGAAACCCTTCGTATCGGAATCGAGCGTATACTCCCGGAGCGAGGCTACCAGACAGTAATATTGGTTTGCGAACATCTCCTAAGCCTTGAACAAGAGTTGGTAAACCTTATCCCGGAGGTATTCGCCCAGCAGCGCCTCCAGATCGGCATCCGTAAACGAAATGTAGTAGCCGCCATCCCTGGCGCCCACCTTGAAGCCCGTCTTCACCTCCTTCGACCAGCCTACCTCGATGCCCGCATCGAGCAGCGTCTTGGCACTCTTGGCAAAGGCAGCGTCGAGCTGCGCGCGGGCATCCTCCGGAAGCAGCGCCTGCAGTTCGACCTTTCCCGAATCGGCGCCGTTCCAGTTCTTCGCCACCGAAACGAGCATCTCGCGGATGAACGTCGCATCCAGCGCCGCAGCCTTGACCCCTTCGCCGATCGACTTCGCGACGATCAGCGACGCGATCTCCGACTTGATCTTCGAAACGGCCTGACGCCCGGCAAGCGAAATCTCCGTCAGGGTGTTTTTCTCCACATCCTCGGCCTTGGTCTGCGCCTTGCGGACGATCTCCGCAGCCTGGGTCTCGGCTTCCGAGACGATCTTCCGAGCCTCGTCCCGGGCTTCCGAAACCAGCTTGTCGGCATCGGCACGACCTTTCTCCAAACCCTCGTCGTAGAGCTTCCGGGTCAACTCTTGCAGTTTGTTTTCCATAGTGTTATCGTATTTTAATTATCGTTTTTCATTTTCGGATACAAATATAAGAAAAGATTGCGCACAAACCGCAGCCACAAACAACAAATTATCCTCTTTTGACAAATTTATGACACAAAATGGGTAATGGTCGCAAAGGAATCGCCCCCGCCCGCAAAAGCGGGCAGGGGCGACCAGGCCTCCGGAACCGGATGCTAACGTACCTCCGGAATGCCGTAGATATACTCCACGGGCGACTTCTTGAAACGCAGGATGCGCGTATCCTTCGTCCCGGCACCGTTCTTCGTCATGTAAAGGTTGCCCATTCCGCCGTTCATGTACCATCCCGAACCCTGCGGAGAGTAAACCGCAAAGAGAATGTTGTTGTAGTGGCCCGAGTGCTTGATGCCGTCCGAATTCCACTGCGCCCCGGGACCGTACCACGTGACCCCCTCGTCGGACGGGAAATCCGTACTCCACATCCGGATGCTGATCAGGTCGGTCAGCGCCAGCGTCCCCACCACCAGGTCGTTGCGCCGCCGCTGCGTCCGGCTCACCCGGGAGTGACCCTCCCAGGGTTCCCGGAGCGTATGCGTACCGTCCCACATCATCCAGATGTAGTCCGTAGCGTCGAAGACCCGGTTGAACTCCTCCATCGTCGGAAGCTCGTAGCCGTCGGGCGACAGGGCGTCGGGCGCGAGTTTGTTGATGTGCGCGGAGACATTCGACGAAAAGTCCTCCATCACCGCAACGCCGTCCTGGTCCACGACCCGCATACCCTGGCCGTTGTCTCCCTGATAAGCCCAGCTCCAGAGGTCGTAGAACTCCTCGGCCGGACAGCTCGCCAGGTAGTCGATGACCCGTTTCCCGGCCTGCACCGCAGGGTCCGCCGACGAAAGCACCTGATCCTCGAAACGCCGCGAATTGCCCCGGGCGTTGTACTTGCACCACCAGACGCCATGAAGCCACGTCACCGGAAGCCCCCAGTTGCGGCGAACCACCGTATACTCCTCGCGCATCGACCCGTCAGCCCGGTTGCGGACAACCAGCCGGGCCGCCTGACGGCGTCCGTCGGCCGTCGGGTCGTTCGGACGCCAGCCGCCCAGCACCCGGAAGGCATTCTCCCGGTCGGGAGCCGCCGAAACCAACACCCAGGGATCCTCCCCCTCGTCAAATTCGGCCACCAACTCCTTCTCCGCTGGCAGCACGAAGAGACCCAGTTCGTTGTCGATGTAACGCCCGAAATCCACCTCGTAGTCCGCATTGTCGAAATCCAGACCGCCCTCAACCCGCGACGGATTGGCCGCCAGAGACAACAGAATCCGATCCTCGGGATAGAACTGCTCCAGCCCCTTGCGGCGGAAACGGACCTCCACCTCCGCCGCAGGCCGGTTCGGAGCGTAGAGCGACTTGCGGATCCGGAAGCGGTTCATGTCGTCCGGACCGCTGCCCGTCGAGACCTCCTCGACCGTCAGCGGGAACTCCGCCAGCGGAGCCACCTCCAGCTGGCTGTCGCTCTCGACCGTCACCAGCACCTCCGTAAAGGTATAGGGCAGCAGAAGCGTCCGGCCCCCGTCCGCCACCTGCACGTCCGCGGGAATCGTCGAGCGGCTCTCATCGATCCGCAGCGGAGAATCCGTGTCGGGATACAGCCCGGTATCTCCCCCGTCGCCCCACGCCTCGACCTGCAGCGAAACATCCGTATCGGTGACATCCTTGCGCAGCGTCACCGTATAGATCCGGTTCCGCTCGATCGGCCGGGGCATCGCCCTCTCCAACGAGAAAGGCTTCCCGTCGATCCGGCCTTCGAGCCGGACCCGCAGGTCGGCATTCTCCTGTTCGTAGAGATAGGCCACGCCGGGCGTATCCTCCGCAAGCGGCAGCGGCTGCAGGGAGGTCTGTTCCCCGCGCTCCGCCCCGGCGGGCGTCGACACCCGATCCCGGGCAAACAGGTAACCCGTGCGGGCTGCATCAAGCAGCGTGAACGACTCGACCGAAACGCGCCCGGCCACCCGCAGGCGCAGATCGACACGCGCCGTGCCGTGGGTGAGCGTCAGCGGCACCGAGGCCGTTCCCCCCGGGAGCGATTCCAGGTCCAGGCACCCGGTCGAGAAGGTCACCGTCGGAGCATCGGACATCCCGACCGTCGCGTCAAGCCATTCCGTCTCCGAAAGCCCCGGAGCCAATGTCCCGGAAAGGGTCGTCGGGCGGGCGTTCGCCACCACGTAAAGCCTTCCCGAAAGGCGTTCGAGGCGCAAGTCACAACCGCCCTCCGATACGGGCAGCGACTCATAAACTCGCGTCAGCAGCCCCTCCTCGAAAAGATAGGCGTGCATCTCTTCGATCGCATCCTCCCCTGCGACCGCACCGGCATCCCCGGCCATCGAAAACGGCGCCGCAGAGACTCGGACCACCCGCTCCGCGGCGGAGTCCCCCGAAGCGTATTCGAGGCTCTCCGTGCACGAAGCAAGACTTCCGGTCAGGGCCAGCAACGCGGCGGCCCGTATCCATAAGCTGTTATTCAATGTCATCATACGATTATCATATCATGGAGTGGTTTCCGGGCATTCCCGGAGACCGATTATCGGCGCTGCGGGGTCAACTCCGTATCGCTGCCCTCCTCCCACTCGTCGAACGAGATGTCGAGGCGCACGTCGATCACATCCTTGCGGACCGTCAGCGTATAGATCTTGTTCCGCTCCAGCGCGCAATCCAGCGTCTTGCGCAGCGTCGTCGTCTTGCCGTCGATCTCCGCCTCGACAACGATCTCCAGGCCGTCGTTCTCCTGCTCGTAGACGTACAGCACGGCCTGCGTATCTTTGGTCAGCGGCTCCGAAATCGCCGCGACGGCATCCTGGCGCGTCACGTCGGCAGGCGAAAGATCACCCTCGACCGGGAATAGATAGGCCGACTGTGCGGCATTCTTCAACGTAATGCCCTTCACCGACGCCACGCCCGCCGTGCGGAGCTGCAGGTCGAAACGGGCCACACCGCGCTTGAGCGTCACCGGAAGTTCCGTCTGCGCATTCTCCAGTCCGTCGAGCCGGAGCTTCCCCGAGAAGAAACGGGCCGGAGCCGCATCCTTCATCGCCACCGAAAGCTGAAGCCACTCGCTCTCGCTGATCGAACGTTCCTGAAGGGCATTCAAGTCCACAAGGCCCTCGGTATTGGCCACCACGTAGAGCGTTCCGGTATGGCTGTCGAGCTGGATGCCGTAGCCGCCGTCGACCGGCGTCGGGGCATCGTAGACCTTCGACAGCGTACCGCCCACGAAGAGGCAGGCCCGCAGATCGGTCACATCATTCTCCCCGGCGAGCGCCTGTTCCGCGCCCTCGAAGTTCGCCAGACGGGTCTTTACCAGCGGGGCCGGACCCGGTACCGGAAGCGTCTCAACCGCTTTCGTGCAGGAGATCAAGCCCGCACCCAACGCCATTGCAAAAGCCAAAGTCTTTACAGTCACCCTGTTCATGTTCTTTTTCATGTTTTTCCCTTTTAGTTGTTTTTCCGTTTGTTTGCTATTGATTCCCGTGCGGGATTTTCTATTCATACATATACTCGACAGGCGTCTTCACACAACGCACCACGCGCGTCTTCGTCATATTGTTCGCCACAAACTTCAACCAGTTCTGCCCCGGGCGCTGCGCATTGGCATAACCCTCCATCATCCAGGTCTTCGAGGCGTTGCCATGGGTGGCCAGCAGCAGCGACATCCGTGCAATGTTCCCCGGCGTGGTGTCCCACTGGTGTCCCAGACCGGCCAGCACCCAGACCGAGCCTCCGGAACGGAATTCATAGATTGCCATCGTCCCGTAGGTCTGTCCGAAAAACTCGGCATCCCGCTCCTGGATGCGGACCGTCAGCTCCTCGCCCGCCGCATTCCGGTAGGTCCGTTCTCCGACGCCCCCGATGTTGTAGTTCTCGTTCTGCGCGAAGAAGGCATAGTCGTCGTAGCCGGGAACCCGGTAGCCGTAAGGGGCCATCATTGTCGGATCGAGCGTCCCGAAGTTCTGCCCCGAAGAGGCCATTCCTTCGTGGTAGAAAACGGAACCGTCGTGCCGGAGCGGAAGTCCCTGCAGGTTCCCGGCCTGGTACTGGTCTCCCAGAAGCTCCAGCAGATCCGCATCGTCGACCGACACCAGATAATCCGCCAGTTCGGCATCCGCAGCCGGATCGTCCTTTATCAGAACCTGATCCTCGTAGCGCGAAACATCGCCCCGCAGGTTATATTTGCACCACCACGTGCCGCCGATCTCCACGACCGGAAGGCCCCAGTTGCGGCGGCGGACCGCATAGCGCTCGACGGCTTCTCCGCCGGCATCGGCAATCACCAGAAAACCCTCCTGCATACGCCCGTCGGCCTGCGGATCGTTGGGCTTCCAGCCGCCCAGCAGGCGGTAGACACCCTCTTCCGGCACCAGCGACATCCAGTGCGATTCGCCGGACGCAAACTCCACCCGGAGCTCGACCCCTTCGGGGGCCGTAATGCGGGCCAGTTCGCCCTCGATATAGCGGCCGAAATCGCAGACGCCCGTCTCATCCAACTGCAGCAGGCCCTCGATCCGGACCGGATTGGCCTTGAAGACCAACACCACACGGCCCGACATCACACCGTTGCGGGCAAGCGTCAGCCCAATATACTCGTCGGTCGATCCCGGTATCCGCAGCGGTGTGGAGACCGAAACCGCGGCCACCGGTTCCAACCCCCGCGTTACGGGCTCCGGCATCACGCTGACCCCGCGGACCTGTCCGTCGACAATCACCTCCGAACCCGCCTCGGCACGCAGCACCAGGCGCAATTCACTGGCCACATGGGGTATGTAGAGCGTATCGCAAGCCTCGTTGAGCCGTGCGCCCGCGGGCAATTCCGAAGCAGCGGCATCGATCATTCCCCGCAGCACCGGAGAAGATTCCGTTGCGGAACCCGCTTCCCAGTTCCCGGCCATCACCGTCACGCCGGCATCGGCGCCCCGGCCATAGACCTCCAGCGTATAGACCGTATTGCGGAGCAGCTGCGCCGGAAGCGTATTTTTCAAGCGGTGCCATCCCCCGCCGAAACGGACCAACACTTCTACCTCCATACCGTCGTTGGGCTGTTCGCAGAGGTAGAGCAGCGTCTCGCGGGCCGCCGTCAGCGGAGCGTCGCCGTAGTCGCGCCGGAAATCCGTCCGCGAGGCCGACGTCGGCGTCGACGGCGTACCGTTCTCTGCCACATAACCCCGGTCGGCAACCCGCCGGATCGTCACCGAATGGACCTCGACCTCCGCATCGCGCGAAAGCAGGTCGATACGCGCCACGCTCCGGCGCAGATTCACGCCCCGGGATGCGGACGTAAGTTCGGCGCCGTCGAGCACGAGGCTGCCGGTCATCGCCAGACCGTCGAACGTCATCTCGTCGAGCGAGGCTTCGAGCGACCGGAACGTTTCGAGTGTCGTCGTCCCCGGGACCAGCGACCCGAAAGCCCCGATCCCCGCGGCATTCACCGCCAGGTGAAGCTCGCCCCGCGGCGATGCCGACGAGAAGGTATAAATTCCTTCGTCGCCCGACGGGATTCCCGGAATCACCTCGCGGAGCGTCCCGCCCTCGAAGCGGTAACCCGTTACCGTCCGGATCACCGATTCGGATCCGGAAGCGTCGGAGCCCTCCGCCGCCACCGTATTCAGGCGCACGGACAACGGCGCGGCGGTCGGTACGGCGGCCGACATCGCATCGCCCGCACAACCCGCACCCGACAAAAGCATCGGCAATACGGCCGCAAAATGGAATAACAGATATCGTCTTTTCATGATTTACGGATACAAGGTAGGGTTATCGGATGTATTCAGATAGGAGGGCGAGTCGATCGGCATTTCGTGCAGATGGTTGACATAGAAGTTGTTCATCAGCTCCTGCGCCCAGGGCCCGTAGGTGAACGAACTGCTGTGGTTGTAGCCCATCACGTGTCCCAGCTCGTGGAACATCGTGTCACAGGCATACGGATGCGTATAGTGATGCAGCCACGCCCACTGATAGGCCCCGAAGACATTGCCTCCGCCCAGTCCGATGACACCGTGCCCCGGGTAGACCAGCCCCACGATCAGGTTCCGCGGCTGACGCATCTGCGCAAGCACCGTCTCGGGTGTCACCTTGTCCTCGACTCCGCCGTTGCCGTAGAGCCGGTCCTGGTTCTCGCGCAGAATCTCCTCGTGTTCGGGCATGTCGATCATGTAGGTGAAGTTCAGGAAGAAGGCCACGACCTCCCGGCAATGCACCGGGCGTATGCCCATCCAGTTGCCGGCCGGGCCGCCGTTCGGAAGATCGGGATCCCCGCCGTAGAGCCCGAACGCAATGGTCCAGCCGTGCAGGATCCCCTGCAACTTCGCCCAGTAGGGGTCCTCCGATTCGATCCGGAACTCGATGCCCGTCAGGGCCTGCGCATCCAGTTGCGGGAGCTCGACCCACCGGCCCGATTCCGACAGGCAAAGTGTCGGACGCTGTACCTGCGGAAGCAGCTCGTAGAAATCCGCAAACGGCGGAATGCTGTCAAACCAGGCCAGATCCAGATATTCGTTGTCGACCTGCGGAATCCGGGCCCGGACAAGCACCCCGGAGAGGGCCCGCGGCGAATAGAAGCGTGCGTGCAGCTCCCCGGCATCGGTCACCGAGAGTTGGAGCGGCGACGCCGTATTGAAACGCCGCTGTGCCGGATCCGTATAGACGTTCTTCGATTCGCCGTCCTGGAGAATCTGGGCATGGGAACCCTCGTCGTAGGCCCGCTGCGTGATGAACATCGTCCCCGACACATTGTCCGGATGGGACACCGGCGTATGCACCTGCCCGATGCGGTTGGCCTCCACCCGGTCGAGCTCGAACTCGTAGAGACGACGGACCCGGCCGCCCCGGTAGGTGCGCGTCTCGATCTCGATCTCCCCGCACAACGAGGCAGGTTCCAGCGACGGCAGGAACAGACAACTCGCCGCCGACTCCAGATCGACCTCCAACGACAACTCGTCACTCTCCCCGACAAACAGGCCCGAACCGGTCAGTCCCGTACGGAAACGGGCTCCGGTCAGCAGTGCCCGCTTCGACAGCTCGGCCGTGCGGACATAGTGATTCTCATAGGCGAACGTAAAGTCGACCCGCCCGACGATGCGCTGCTGCACGGTCTCGGTTCCCGAGATCACGCTCGACGCAATCCCCGAGGAGTCCATCTCCACACGGACCGTAAACGGTGTCTGCGAATAGAAATATTCGGCGTCGAGCGGCTTCCCGAGATCCTCCGGGAAACTCACCCACGTCTCGTTGATATGGCCGATCGGGCGGATCGTCACCCGGTCATTCCGTTCATCGCCGCGGATGCCCAGGATCAGCAGCCGGTACTCGCCGTCGCGGAGCCCCTCGATCCGCAGCACCGAGGCCGACGCGTCGTACAGCCCCTTCAGATCGCCTACTGCAGCCCCCGAAGCATCGATCACCCGGAACTCGACCCGGTCGTAATCGGCCAGCCGAAGATGCGGCGAACGGGTGGCATCCCCCTCGTAAGCGGCATAGTTGAGATGGAAAACCGCCTGGCCCGCCTCCGGAGCCGACGGTGCGGAATGCCACGCGTCCCGCTCGCAGGAGGCCAGAAACAGGCCGGCACCCAAAACAACAGAAAATATTCGCTTCATTTGGCGCTTTTATTGTTATATTTGTATCCATCCGTGCCGATTCCCGCTCCGTGCTTCGCGGACCGGGATCTCTCCGGAACGGCTGCAAAAGTAGTATCCCGAAAAGAGCTTTGGCGTAACAAAGGTTACGGCAAATCTCCAATCCGCAAACAAACACCGTATGGAGTGTGAAATTTACGATATGCCTCTCTTCCGCGGAGGAGACAGGACACGGATGGAAACCATCCTGCAAAAATCCCCGGGCCGCTATGCCTCGTATCAAAAGGGGGATTTCATCGCCCTGCAGCACAGCGCCTGCCGTTCGCTGCTGCTGCTCTGCGAGGGCAGCGTCTATGCCCAGATGACCAGTTCCGAAGGCCGCGAACTGACGCTCGACACCCTCTCGGCCCCCGATACGCTCGCCTCGGCATTCATCTTCGGAACCGAAAACCGCTATCCCGTATCGATCATCGCCAACAGCGACTGCCGTCTCTGGGTCGTGGGGCGCGAGAGCATCCTGCAGATCATCGAACAGGACAATGCCGTATTGCGGAATTTCCTGACCATCCTCTCCGACCACAGTCTCTTCCTCAGCCGACGAATCAACGAGTTCGCCCTGCAGAGCCTATCGTCGCGGCTCGTGGGCTATCTGAAAGACAACCACGCCATCCGCAACCTGCAGGAGACAGCCTTCATTCTCGGCGTGGCGCGCCCGTCGCTCTCGCGCATGATCGCCCAGATGGTCGAACAGGGCATCGTACAAAAAACATCCGAAGGGTATGTGCTCAGGTAGCCGTCATCCCGGTCCGCACAAAAAACGCCCCGGTTCGCTGACGAACCGGGGCGTTTCGCCTCTGAATGCACGCGGCTACTGGTGTTGCGGGCGCAGCAGGTCCTGCACCACCTTCACCGGCGAGAAGGTCGTGATGGGCACATCCACGAAGATCGTGTTCCAACGCGCCATCGCTCCGTTCCACAGACCCGGCAACTCCTGGGCCCGCAACTCGCGTCCGCCGCTCGACTTCGACGAGATGAAGCCCGTCGAGGGGTCGGTGTACTGCCGCAGGTCGAATTTCCCGCCCTTCGAGGTCTTTACCCCGCAGACCAGATCCACCGGATTGAAGTGCGTGGCCGATTTCATCAGCGGCATGTCGTCGGGGCCGATCTGGCTCGACTCGGCAATCTGCAGCGATTCCGTGCCGTCGGGGTTCCCGACCCAGAAGGGACCGCCGCCCGGCTCGCCCTCGTTGCGGACCATGCCGCAGACGCGGATCGGACGGTCGAGCACCGCACGCAGCAGTGCCGCATCGTAATCCGTCGGCAG
>CALUKL010000082.1 GCA_944321195.1 uncultured Alistipes sp. | reverse complement strand
TGGATAATGATGGGTATGTTGGACATGGCGTCTGTTTTTTTCAATTCTCTTTCTCTTCTGTTTTCCGGTCTCCCCGGGTGCGGAGCAGCAGCAGGATGCCGCAGCACAGCGTGATGGACGAGAGGATGAGCCGGAATGTGCTCTCCTCCGTTCTCAGGCCGTGGACCACTCCGTACATGCCGAATCCCAGACACAGGCCGGCGAGCGTCCCTGCGGCGGCTTTCGTAAGGCGTTTCGGGTTCCGTTGTCCGGTCTCTCCGTTCTGCTTTTCCATGGTGCTCCGGTCTATAACTGTCCGTTTACGGCTCTTATGAAGATGTCGTTCATCGAGGGGATGATCTCGCGGAACGAACGCAGCTCGACCGCCTCGTTCACGGCCGCGATGACGGCACGGACCTCGTCGTCGCTGGCCACGTGGAGCTTAAGGGTCCGGTAGACCGACTCTTCGGCCGCCCCTTCGAGGATCTCGCAGCGACCCGCGACGGCACGCCGCAGGGCGGCTTCGTCGCCGCGGTAGGCCACCTCGAAGATGTTGGCGCCGTGGCGGCGGCGGATGTCGTCGACACGCCCCGAAAGGATGTTCCGCGACTTGTTGATCAGCGTGATGTGGTCGCAGATCTCCTCCACCGACGACATGTTGTGCGTCGAGAAGATCACCGTGGCACCCTTGTCGCGCAGGGCCAGAATCTCCTCCTTCAGGAGGTTGGCATTAATGGGATCGAATCCCGAAAAGGGTTCGTCGAAGATCAGCAGGCGCGGTTCGTGCAGCACCGTGACGATG
Organism: uncultured Alistipes sp.; assembly: GCA_944321195.1. Taxonomy (GTDB): domain Bacteria; phylum Bacteroidota; class Bacteroidia; order Bacteroidales; family Rikenellaceae; genus Alistipes. The sequence continues at coordinate 67,353 of CALUKL010000082.1, read as the reverse complement.
AACTGCACCTTTTGGGCCATGCCCTTCGAGAGTTCCTCGACCTTCTTGTCCCACCAGCTCTGGATGCCGAACTTCTCGAACCACTTCTTCAGCCGCTGGGTGGCGTCGCGCCGCGAAAGCCCCTTCAGCCGGGCGAAGAAGAGAGCCTGCTCGCCGACCTTCATCTTCTTGTAGAGGCCGCGTTCCTCGGGCAGGTAGCCGATGCGGTAGACATCCTCGGGGGCGATTTCGTGGCCGTCGAAGAGCACGCGGCCGCTGTCGGGGGCCGTGATGCGGTTGATGATGCGGATCAGAGTGGTTTTCCCGGCTCCGTTGGGTCCGAGCAGCCCGTAGACCGACCCTTCGGGAATGGCGAGCGAAACGTCGTTGAGCGCCGTGTGGGCGGCATATTGTTTGGTGACGTGCTCCACCGTGAGTAAATCCTTCATGTCGAATGTTTGTTTTCGGATCGTTGCGACCGCAAATATAGAAACAAATTTTGAATATCAAAAAATATTTATCGTTTATCGATGACAATTTGTCCCTTTCGCCCTTCCCCTTCTGGTGCTCGGGGCGACGGGGGCGGCCGGGATGACGCAGGAGGGGGGGGTTGCCCGTCTGCGTAACTTTCCGTATCTTTGACGCCGTGAAGGAGTCCAAATTTGTCAAAACGAAGATCGTGGCGGGATATGTGCTGCTCGCTGTCGTGAGTATCCTGGCCATCGCCTATGTCTACCGGGCTTTGGTGCGCCTCTCGGCGCCCGACAGCGACTCCATCCTGCTCCACACCAAGCGGACGGCCGTCAACCGCACGCTTTACCACCTGTACCAGGCCGAGAGCTACGGACAGTTGATGATTGCCGGATACCTCTCCTATGAAAACCGTTATCGGAGCGAGTTGCGGACCGTGCGGGGGTGTATCGATTCGCTGCGGGCGCTCACCGTCGGGGACGACTCCCTGCAGACCATGCGCCTGGACAGCATTACGCGCCTGCTCAACGACAAGGAGCGGCGCACGATGAGCCTGCGGCAGACGATCCGCGCCGGATCGACGGCCGGACTCCTCGACAAGAGCATCCGCGAACTGATCGGTCCCCAGACAAGCATTGCGGGCGATACGGTTCCGTTCCGCCGGATCGTGCGGCAGGATACAATCGTCGAACCCCGGGGCAAACGGCGTTTTCTGCAGCGTGTGGCCGATCTGTTTGCTCCTCAAGAGGATTCCAGCATGGTGATTTCGCGCCGCGAGGTGGTCGGGCCCATGCTGCCTGTCGGAATGGTGAAGGATACCATCGAACTGGTGCTCCGGGCGCTGCAGGACAGTGTGGCGAGCAGTCGGCAGACGATTTACGACCGGGTCTGGCAGGAGGGCCTGCGGCTCAGCTACAGCAACGACCTGGTGAACATGAAGATCTACAGTCTGATTCTCGACTTCGAGGCCGAGGATACGGCGTTGCTGCTGCGGCGGATCCGCCGCAACGAGGCGATTCGCCGCAGCACGTCGCACATCCTCGGCGGCGTGACCCTCGGATCGGTGGTGCTGATGCTCTTCTTCGTGGGGATCCTCTGGCGCGACATCAACCGCGGGAACCGCTACCGCCGCGAACTGGAGCGCACCAACCGCGAGAAGGAGTCGCTGTTGGCCGCCCGCGAGCAGCTGATGCTGGCCATTACGCACGACATCAAGGCTCCGCTGGGGTCGGTGATGGGGTATATCGACCTGCTCTCGCGCCTGACCGACGACCGGCGGCAGGAACTCTACCTGCGCAACATGAAGGATTCGTCGGATCACCTGCTGGCGCTGGTCAACAGCCTGCTGGACTTCTACCGCCTGGACATCAACAAGATCGAGGTGAACTGCGTGGCATTCAATCCGGCACAGCTCTTCGAGACCATCCGGGCGGGATTCGCCGCAGCGGCGGCGGCCAAGGGGCTCGATCTGCGGCTGGAGACCGGCGGCGGGGCAACCCGGATCGTCGAGGGGGATGCCTTCCACATCCGGCAGATTGCCGACAACCTGCTCTCCAATGCGCTGAAATTCACCGATTCCGGATGGGTGAAACTCCGGGTCGACGTCGTGGGGGGCGACCTGGTCTTCTCCGTGCGCGATACGGGACGCGGAATCGGCCGTGAGGAGCGGGAGCGGATCTTCGCCGAATTTGTCCGGTTGAGTTCGGCCCGCGGGGTCGACGGCTTCGGCCTGGGGCTCTCGATCGTCGACCGGCTGGTGAAACTCCTCGACGGGAAGATCTCGCTCGAAAGCCGTCTCGGGGAGGGCAGCCGTTTCATCGTGACGCTTCCGGTCCGGGAAACCGGGGAGGTGGGAACCTTTTCCGGGAGCGCATCCGGTCCCGAATCCGCCGCGGAGGCTCCGGCAGCTCCGGCGGAGCCTGCGGCCGGGCAGCGGGAATGGCGGGTCCTGCTGGTCGATGACGATCCGCTGCAGCTGGAGATGACTGCCGCGATGTGCCGCCGGGCCGATATTGCCGCCGAGAGCTGCCCCTATCCGGAATATGTGGGAAAACTCGTCGGTGAGGGGCGTTTCGACCTGGTGCTGACTGATATACAAATGCCGACGGCCGACGGGTTCACCGTTCTGAAGACCGTGCACGAGGTCGATCCGACGCTGCCCGTGGTGGCGGTTTCGGCCCGCGGGGAACTCGATGCGGCGGATTTCCGGGGAAAAGGGTTTGCGGGATGTCTGCGCAAACCCTTTACGTCGGGCGAACTGTTGGGGGCGATCCGTGCGGCCTGCGGTGAAGGGCCGGATTCCGGAGAGCCCGGTCGTCCCGAAGGCCCCGGAGCGGCCGATGCTCCGCAGACGGACCGGGCCGATTTTTCGGCCCTGACGGCCTATGCGGGCGACGATGCCGAGGCGGCCCGAAGTATCCTGCACTCCTTTGCCGAACAGACCGCGGCCAATTGCAATGACCTTGAAAAGGCCCTCGATGCGGGAGATGAAGCCGCGGTGAAGGCCCTGGCCCACAAGATGATACCGATCTTCACGATGCTCGGGGTACGGGAGGTGGCCGAAGTCCTGCGGCGGGCCGAAAACCGCGATGAAGCGGCCGTCGGAGTGCAGACCGCTGCCTTGCGGACGGTGATCGGAAAAATCCGTGCGATCGTTGCGGAAGCGGGAAAAAAGCTAACTTTGTAGTGTTATGGAACGGATTCTGATTGTAGACGATGATATTACGTTTGCGCTGATGCTGCGCACGTGGCTCTCGAAACGCGGCTTCGACGTGGAGACCGCGTCGACGGTCGCAGCTGCACGCACGACCCTCGGCGGCGGCGGTTTTTCGTTGGTGTTGAGTGATATGCGCCTGCCCGACCAGGACGGGATCGCCCTGCTGCAGTGGATGTCGGGTGCGGGGATCGAAACCCCGGTGATCGTTATGACGAGCTATGCCGAGATTCAGAACGCGGTGCGCTGCATGAAACTCGGGGCCCGTGACTACGTGGCCAAGCCGGTGAATCCCGACGAACTGCTCAAAAAGATCCGCGAAGCGCTGGAGAAGCCCGTTGAGGCCCCCGTGGAGGCGAAAAACGCCCGGCGGGGCGCGGCGAAGGCGGCCCCGGCCCCCGCGCCGCTCGACTATATCGAAGGGCGGAGCGATGCCTCGCGCCGACTCTACGAATACATCCGGCTGGTGGCTCCGACCAACATGTCGGTCCTGGTAAACGGGGCCAGCGGAACGGGCAAGGAGCATGTGGCGCAACTCATCCACCGGAACAGCAAACGGGCCGGAAAACCCTTTGTGGCGGTCGATTGCGGGGCCATTCCGCGCGAGCTGGCGGCTTCGGAGTTCTTCGGCCACGTCAAGGGTTCGTTCACCGGGGCGGTGGGCGACAAGAAGGGGGCTTTCGAGGCCGCCGACGGTGGAACGCTCTTTCTGGACGAGGTGGGCAACCTCACCTATGAAACCCAGGTCCAGTTGCTGCGGGCCCTGCAGGAGCGGCGGATCCGTCCCGTGGGCGGGAACCGCGAAATCCCGGTCGATATCCGCCTGGTGGCCGCCACGAACGAGGACCTCGAAGCCGCCATTGCCCGGGGGACCTTCCGGGCTGACCTCTACCATCGGATCAACTCCTTCTCGCTGCGGGTCCCCAGCCTGCGGGAACGGCGTGAGGACATTCCGCTCTTCGCCGACTTCTTCCTCGACCAGGCCAATCGGGAACTCGACAAACGGATCGTCGGGTTCGAGGCGAAGGCCGTCAAGGCGCTTGCGGGATACGAGTGGCCGGGGAATCTGCGGCAATTGAAGAATACGGTGATGTCGGCGACCCTGCTCGCCGCGGGGGAGTACATTACGCTCGGGGACCTTCCGCGCGAAATCACCGAACCCTCGGCGTCCGGAACGTCGTTCTCGCTGCACGACCCCGTGTCGGAGGAGGAGCAGATCCGCCGGGCCCTGGCCGCTGCCGGGGGCAACAAGTCGCAGGCCGCCAAACTCCTCGGCATCGACCGCAAGACGCTCTACAACAAAATGCACCTCTACGGCATCGAGTAATCGTTCGATGCCAAAGAGGGGGCGGGCATTCGGGCCCGGAGTGTGGAATTATTCTACATTCCGGGTCTTTTTTCCACACGCTGTTTCCCGAATCCTGTTTTTGCGTTTTTTATTTATTGCACTGATATTCAGTGTATGGATGTTTTGTTTCCCGGTTTGGCACCGTACTTGAGCTGCTGAGAGGCAGAACGCGGATGATACCTCGTTCCTGGAAGTTTAATGTTAAACAAGGAAGCGATGAAAAAGGCAACGGTGATGTTGGCAGCGATGATGCTGGTGTGTGGAGGTTGGGCCGTAGCTCAGGAGCCCGAAAAGCAGGAGCCTCCGAAGAAAGAGAGTCCGGTTCCTGACGAATTGCCCGCTCCGGAGGAGAAACCGGTCCCGGAGGAGCAGCCCGAACCGGCAAATCCGGATCAGACTTCCGAAGACTCCGAATTGCAACTGATTGTAAGATAACCGAAACGGGTGGGAGCAGCAGGGGTTTTCGGTGTGGAGAGTGAAATTATAAATCCTTGCTGACTTTCATCCTCAAAAGTTCATTTTTAATCTTTTAATCTTTTAATTCTTTTATTTTATTAATCTTTTTAGTTAAACGATTGTTTGCCTGGTTCCCTGCCTTCGGGCAGGGATTTTTTGTGTCCGGACCGTTCCCTGGTCCGGCTCCATCTTTGCGATACTTGCCTGCGTATCAGGAAAATAACAGCAGGACCCATATCCCGAACCGATCCTTGAGTTTCTGGATCGCAATCTTTTTCTGTTTTTTGACCGTTTCGACCGAAAGTCCGAGTTCTTCGGCAATCTGCGAGGGCTTTTTCCCGGCCAGCGTCATGCGGCAGATCTCCCGGCAGCGTTCCGGGAGTTCATCTACCGCCTCGACCACCCGGCACCAGAGCTCATGCTCCTGGATGGCATCCTGTAACAGGTTGTCATCCTGCGCCTGGTGCTGTGAGAGCACCGCCATGCCGCTTTCGCAGACCCGGCGGTGGCGTTTGACGTTGTAGACGCCGTGGATCGTGGCGCGGTAGAGGTAGTTGCGCATTTTCAACTCGTTCTCGAAATGCACCCGGCCGTTCCACATCGCCACGAAGATGTTCTGTACAATATCCTCGGCCTCTTCCGGATCGTGTGCGTAGCGACATGCGAAATTGACCAACGAACCGTAATAGGTTTCGAAGAGGCGGCGGTAATAGTGTTCGTATGCGAGGTGTTCGATCACGATTCCGGAGTTCCCGATGTGTCGGGTGGGGACAAAATTAGAAAAAATAATAAAGACGTTTCCTGTTTTGCCCCTGAAAAATCTGCCCAATCGCCTTTCTTCCTATTTAAATCGCTGTTTTAATGATTCTTATGTTTTTTGATCTGTTGCTTACGAATAGGCACATTTTTTATTTTTAGGGCGTTTCGAGGCCCCTTGGCCGGTCGTTTTGGCAGCGATTCCCGCCTCGGAGTGTAAAAAAAATGACGAATCGTTACCTCTTTTTCCGGACAGCGGTGTAATAATAATAAAAAGTCGGATATTTGCCATGAAAGATTACGACGACATTTCCGATCTCATCGTCCGCTTCCTGAACGGCGATGCGGATCGCCGACAGATCGAACGCCTGGAGCAGTGGCTCGATGCCTCGGAACGAAACAGGAATATTTTCCATCGGTTGTGCCGTGACCTGGAATCCGGACACCGCTACGTGCGGGTGGATACGCAGCGCGCCCTGCGGATCGTCGAACGGCGGAATGCCCGCAACCGGCTGTCGCGGCGGATCCGCTATGCGGCGGCCGCGGCCGTCCTGCTCTTCGTGGCGGGGGCCGGTTTTCTGCTGCTGCGGGAGAATTCCGCACCGGAACCCCTTCGGGACTGGTCCGAAGTGGCTGCCGAGGTGGTACTGACCCTTCCCGACGGTTCGAGCCGTGCCATCGAGGGTGTCTTTGCCGCCGATACGCTCGGCGTGAGCCGCGACAGTACCGGGATGCTGCGGGTCGGGACTTCGGAACCCATCCGGGAAGCGGAACCCGAATATTGCGAAATCACCGTCGGAACCGGACCCGAACAGACCCTCGAATTCAGCGACGGAACCCGCGTCTGGCTCGGCAACTACTCGCGGTTGCGCTTCCCGCTCTGTTTCGAGAGCGACCATCGTCGGGTCGAAGCCTCGGGAGAGATCTATTTCGATGTGGCTCCCGATCCCGACAGACCCTTTGTCGTCGCTTTCGAAAACGCATCGATCCGGGTGCTCGGCACCGAATTCCTCATCCAGCAACAGCAGGGACGCTCCGTGGCGACGCTCGTCGAGGGTGAGGTCTCCTTCACGACCGCTGCCGGGCAGTCGGTCGTCATGCACCCCGGCAACCAGGCCGAGACCGCCGGAGCGGAAATCGAACTCCGCGAGGTCGACACCCGACTCTATACGGCACTGCGCGACGGATTCCTGCTCTTCGACCGCATGACGCTGGGCGAAATCGCCCGGCGCCTCGAAACCCGTTACGAATGCCGGATCCGGTTCGGCAACGAGACGGCGGCGCAGGAGATCATCTCGGCCCGCATCCAACGCTATCCGACCTTGCGGCCCATTCTCGACCTGCTGGCCAAGGTCGGCCATTTCCGATATAAAGAGGAAGGAGGTGAGATCGTCATTGAATAGGCATCGTACCACCCCCTTTCAGCCTCTGCCCGCCCCGGCGGGCCTCCGATAAGCCAAGCCTTCGGGCTCTGTACCTCAAAAAACCTCGTTGACATGAAAAAAATCTACTACAACCCATTCCGGAAGCTGCGCCTGCTCCTGACGGCCGGCTGTCTGCTGTTGACGACGCTCGTCGTGGCGCAGGATCAGCCCATCACGCTCAGTATGCCGGCCTCGCCTCTTTCGAAAATCTTCGCCGAACTGCAACAGCAGAGCGGTCTGTCGTTCGTCTACAATGCGGGCGAAATCGCCCGGGTCCCGAATCGTTCGGTGCAGGTCGTGAATGCTCCGTTGAGCAAGGTCCTCGACGAAGTGCTCCGCGGGACATCGCTGACCTACGAATTCAATGACCGTCATGTGGTCATTGTGCGGGCCCAGACCCGTTCTTCGGCGCCATCCGCTACCCCCCCCCTTCGCCCCGAGGAGCGCGAACTCACCGGCACGGTCTGCGATGAAAAGGGCCTTCCGATGGCCGGTGTCACCATCGCCATCGTCGGGACCGATCGCGGTACGACCACCGATGCGCAGGGTGCCTACCGCCTTGGGGGCGTGGCCGACGGATTGACCATCGTCTACTCCTTCGTGGGTTACACCCCGCAGCGCTTCCTGCTCCATATGGAGACCACGCACGATGTCCGCCTTCAGCCTGCCGCCGTCGATGTCGAGAACATTGTCGTGACGGGTATCTTCACCCGCAAGGCCGAGAGCTTCACCGGTTCGTCGGTCACCGTTAACCGCCAGGAGCTGATGAGCCGCGGCAACCAGAACCTGATTCAGAGTCTGAAGAACATCGATCCGTCGTTCAACATGATCGACAACCTGTCGATGGGTTCCGACCCCAACAACCTCCCGACGATCGAGATGCGCGGTTCGTCGTCGTTCCCCGACCTGAAGGGGCAGTACACGCAGGATCCCAACCAGCCGTTGTTCATCCTCGACGGTTTCGAAACCACGCTCCAGAAGGTCCTCGACCTCGACATGAACCGCATCGAGAGCGTCACGCTGCTGAAGGACGCCTCGGCCAAGGCCATCTACGGTTCGAAGGCCGCCAACGGCGTGGTGGTCATCGAGACCGTGAAGCTGACGGCCGGGGAGGTCCGTGTGAACTACACCGGAAGCCTTTCGCTCGAAATCCCCGACCTGTCGAGCTACAACATGTGCAGTGCCGAGGAGAAACTCGAACTGGAGCGTCTGCTGGGCTTCTATGACGCGGATCAACCGCAGAATGACATCGACAAGAAGGATCTCTATTATAAGAACCTGGAGGCCGTGCGCAGCGGCGTGAATACCGACTGGCTTGCACAGCCCACGCGCGTCGGGGTCGGCCACAAGCACTCCGTGCGGCTGGAGGTGGGTGCCGAGGACCTGCGCGCCGGATTCGATTTCGGATACAACGACGTGCAGGGCGTAATGAAGGGCTCGTTCCGCAACACGCTCTCCGGAGGCGCCGATGTCAGCTACCGCTGGAAGAAGTTCCTCTTCCGCAACCTGATCACCCTCACGGGCACCAAGTCGGAGGATTCGCCCTACGGCTCCTTCTCGGACTACGTGGCGCTGAACCCCTACTGGCGCATCCGCGACGACAACGGCAACCTGCTCGAAGAGCTGGGCTACGGACCGGTCAACTCGTCGATGGTCTACAACCCGATGACCGACGCCTCGAACGGAACACGTTACGGCTCGAACTACTTCGACGTGACGAACAACACCTATCTCGAATACCAGTTCAACGACCGCCTGAAGGTCGTCGGGCGCTTCTCCTTCACGCAGCAGACTACCGGGACGGAGGAGTTCCTGCCCGCCTCGCACTCGTCGTTCCGGAATATCCTCGCCTCGTCGACCGACGAATACCTCAAACGCGGCTCCTACACCTCGGGGCACGGGAAGTACGCCTCGGTGAGCGGCGACCTGAACCTGCAGTACAACCAGACCTGGGGACGCCATGCGCTCTTTGCCAATGCCGGAGTGAACATCGAGCAGAACAAGAGTGAAAACTACATCTATTCGGCCGTGGGATTCCCCAATGCGCAGATGGACAACATCATATTCGCCAAGCAGTATGCCGAGAACAGCACGCCTACGGGCAGCGAGTCGCTCAACAGGGCCGTCGGTGCGCTCTTCTCGGGCAACTACTCCTACGACAACCGCTACCTGGCCGACATGACCCTGCGCGGGAATGCCTCCTCGCAGTTCGGGGCGAACAGCCGCTGGGGTCTCTTCTGGTCGGCGGGCCTGGGATGGAATATCCACAACGAACCCTTCCTGCGCGACGTGCGGTGGCTCCGGCAGCTCAAGATCCGCGGGTCGGTCGGTACGACGGGTTCGCAGTCCTTCAACTCCTACCAGGCACAGCTGCTCTACAACTACTACACCGACCGCAACTACCAGGGCATGTCGGGCGTCTACCTCGAAGCCCTGGCCAACGAGGACCTGAAGTGGCAGCAGAAGTTCGATGCCAACATCGGCTTCGACATGGACCTCTGGGGGCGTCTGAAACTGCGCTTCGACTACTACCGGGCCGTGACCAAGGACTTCCTGACCGATATCAACATCCCGCCCTCGCTCGGCTTTACGACCTACAAGGCCAATCTGGGCGAGATCCTCAACCAGGGTATCGAGTTCAACCTCAGCGCCAATGTCTTCTCGCGCCCCGAGGACCGCACCTCGCTCATTTTCTTCGTCAACGGTACGCACAACACCAACAGGATCCGCCGGATCTCCAACTCGCTGCGTTCGGTGAACGCCGAGCAGGACGAATTGTCGAAAACCGACAACCGCCCGCTGGTCCGCTTCGAGGAGGGTGAGTCGCTGAGTGCCATCTGGGCGGTCCGTTCGCTGGGGATCGATCCGGCGTCGGGCCAGGAGATCTTCCTGACGCGCGACGGGCAGATGACCGACACGTGGGACGTGGCCGACAAGGTCATCTGCGGCGATACCGAGGACAAGATGCGCGGTTTGTTCGGATTCAACCTCGAATACAAGGGGCTCTCCGTGGCGGTGTCGTGCAGCTACCGCTGGGGCGCCCAGATCTACAACACGACGCTCATCGACAAGGTCGAGAACGCCCAGATGAACGGCAATGTCGACCGACGGGCCTACTACGCCACCTGGAAGCAGCCGGGCGACCACGTGCTGTTCCGCAACGTCGGCGACTGGCAGCAGCCTACGCTGGCCACCTCGCGTTTCGTACAGGACTACAACCGGCTGGACATCTCCTCGATCTCGATCGGCTATGACTTCTACCGTTGGAAATTCCTCAAGAAACTCCGTATCGAGCGGCTGCAACTCTTCGTGAACATGAACGACGTGGCTTCGTTTTCGAGCGTGAAGATTGAGCGCGGAACTACCTATCCGTTCGCCCGCACGGGCTCCTGCACCCTGATCGTTAATTTCTAAACCCTCCGCACCATGAAAAAAGCATTTTCATACGCAATATTGCTGCTGGCAACCCTGCTGTTTGCGGGTTGCGAAGAGTGGCTCGACGTCCGCCTCAAGAGCAAGGTGAAATCCGATGATCTGCTCTCCTCGGAGCAGGGCTTCGAAGATGCGCTGGTGGGTGTCTACTCGAAACTCATCGGCGAAGAGCTCTACGGGCGCCAGTTGACCTACGGATTTTTCGAAACACTCGTGGGAAACTACGATTTGAACGCTTCGAACAGTACGGTCTATGCCGATGTGGCCAAGGGAAGCCTTTCCGCAACCAATGTCCGCAGCGTGACGGACGGATTCTGGAACGGCCTCTACAATGCGATCGCCAATCTGAATAACATCCTCGATCAGATCGACGGGCACCGGAACCTTTTTTCCGGAAACCGCTATGCCCTCATCAAGGGTGAAGCGCTCGGCCTGCGGGCCTTCCTGCACCTGGAGCTCTTCAAGATCTTCGGTGATTTTTCCGATCTCGACGCTGCGGCCATCCCCTATGTGGCGACGCTGACGAAGAATCCCGTTCCCGATTCGTCGGGCCGCGAGGTGATCGCCCGGGCCATCGAGGATCTGGAGCAGGCCGAGGCGTTGCTTCGTGATGCCGATCCGGTTTGCGAGGGGACCTTCTCGGTGGAGGGTGACGTCTTTCTCGGCGACCGCCATCTGCGCATGAACTATTATGCCGTGCGGGCTCTCCAGGCTCGGGCGCTGCTCTGGAGCGGCGACAAGCAGACGGCCTACACCGCCGCAACGCAGCTTATCGCCGACTGTTCGGAGACCTTCCCGTGGATCGCGTCGGAGAACCTCTCCGGCTCCGACGAACGGCAGTGCGACTACTCCTTCTCGACCGAACATCTCTTTGCACTCAATGTTTTCAATCTGGAAAACCTCTATGAAAATTGGCTCTCGGAGAATGCCGCAGCCGCTCAGATTCTGAGCAAGGGCAGCTACTACTTCGAGCAGTGGTACGAGGCCGGCAATGTCGGGGCTACGGACTACCGCAAACTGTACATTACCGAGAAGGTGACGATCGGGTATTCGCAGAACTACATCGTCAAGCGCTTCTACCAGCCCGAAGGATACAACAGCGACTATGCGGCCCGTATTCCGCTGTTCCGGCTTTCGGAGCTCTACTACATCGCCGCCGAATGCAAGGTCGGAACCGATAACGGCGAAGCCTGCTCGCTGCTGAATACTGTCCGTCAGCACCGTGGCATTACGGTGGATCTCGATGACGGGAGCCTCGACGATGCGGGGGTGATGAGCGCCCTGCGCAACGAATACCTCAAGGAGTTCTGGGGTGAGGGGCACTTCTACTTCCTCTGCAAACGCCACGCCTGGATCCCAGACGGGACGATGTACCGTTATCTGTCATATTCGTTGTCCAGTGTCTTTGCCATCGAGCGGCCCGATCTGGAGACCGAGTATAACCAATAATCCCATATGACTATGAAAAAGAGCGCTTTATATCTTTTGGGAGCAGGGCTGCTGGCTGTTGCCGGTTCCAGCTGTTCCGAGAAAGACATCATGATCTACGAGGACGAGACGCCGGCCGTCTATTTCGAGATGCTGGCCGCCGACGGAACGAGTTTGCGCGATTCGCTGGTCTTCTCGTTCCCCATCACCGAAGAGCCCACACACCAACTCGATCTGCGGGTCCGGATCATCGGGTTTGCCGCCGATCGGGAGCGTACGATCAATGTGGGGGTCAATGCCGCCGAGAGTACGGCCGAGGCGGGAACCCATTATGACCTGCCCGGATCGGTGACGATCCCGGCCGGAGCCTATGAGACGACGATCCCCGTCATGCTCCGCCGCGAAGGTCTCAAGGACAAGGAGGTCCGCCTGGTTGTGGCCCTGCAGCCCAATGCGGATTTTTCGCTGGGATTTACCCGCGGGCACGAGGCCATTCTGCGCTGGGGCGACAAGTACATCAAGCCCGACAACTGGGACTCGACCGTCTACAGGACCTGTTGGGGCGAATTTACCGAGAAGAAGTACAGCATCATCCTCTCCGTGTGCGGGATCGAGGAGCTGCCGCTTCCGTCGGACATCTCCACGCTGGGTTATTACAACCGCAAGGTCCGGGAGTATCTCTCCGAAAATCCGCAATACGAGCCCGACGGAACGCCGATCTCGATTCCGGTATACAACGGTGGCTCGGGCGGTCTGGGTTGATTCTTGCGTCGAAAATCACGAAAACGTAACATGAAAAAAGAGCTGACAATGATACGCAAATATATCTGGTATATCTGGCTGGCAGCCGCAGCCGTTATGTTGTCCCTGTCGGGCTGTGTGAAGGACAACGGAAATTACGATTATCGCACACTCACGCCGATCGAAATCGACATGGGGTTGAACTCCTCGACGGTGGTGGCCCGCCAGTTGGAGCGACTGAAGATCGAACCGAAGGTCAGTCAGGGCGGAAGCGACGAGAATCTGACCTACCGCTGGCAGCTTAAGGACAACTTGTGGGTTCCGGATCCCGCATTGGGCTATTTCATCGATTCGCTGCTCTCCACCGACCGGGTGCTCGACATCACGGTGGACCTTCCGGCCCGGGACTACCATCTGATCCTCTACGTCACGGACCGTACGAACGGAGTGACGGTGAACGAAAAACTCAGCCTGCGGGTCGAGACCATCGCGCCTCAGGGGCTGATGGTGCTGCACGAGGACCGTGAGGGCAAGGGCGATGTGAGCATGGTGATGAATCCCGAGGTCAATGCCGGCATCGAGGGTTATTCCGATGACTACGTGACGCACGCCATCTTTTCGGGGAACAACGAAGGGCTGCATCCCGAGGAGGGTGCCATGATCGTGGCTCCGCGGAACGGAGGCAATCACATCTATCTCTTCCAGACGGGGGAAAAGGGCGGTTATCGCCTTTCGGTTGCCGATATGAAGATCATAGACACCTATCAGGAGTGTTTCCGCGATGGTATTGAGGATCCCGGATTCGAGGGTTTCGCCCTGTGGAACGGCAGCAAGGAGTATCTGGTCAACAAGGGCTCGATCTACTTCAGCGACAGCAACACGTCCGGCACCTATGCACAATACGATGTGCGCTGTTTCGGCGAACCCTATGATGCGGCACCCTATATCGGCGGCAATGTGACGGCGGGGGCCTCCTCGGGAGTGCGGTGCTGCTTCTTCGACAAACTGAGCAAGCGCTTCCTCTACATCGACTATCAGCCGACGGTAAAGGCCTTCACCAATTCGGGAACGGCCTTCGATCCGAAAAAACCGCTGGAGAACGAAACCGAGATGGTCTATGCCCAGATGGGTTATCCGAACAACTTTTACCTTGCTCTCATGCAGCAGCCCGGGGATCCGTCCGTACGGAAGCTCTATGCCATCGACATGAATGCCAGCATCTATCAAGAGGAATCCAATACGGGGGCCGGTCTTTACGACCTGTCGGCCGCCCCGGAGATCGCTCAGGCTTCCCGGTTCGCCTTCGGGACACGCGGTCCGGCGATCTTCTACGGAACCTCGCAAAAGATCTACCGCTGTCTCTATGAAAATGCCTCGACGGCGGAACTTCTCCTCGACGTGGCGCAGAAGTATCCGGGGTACGAGATCTCTCTGCTCTGGATGCTCAATGACAGCCTGTCGAATGCGACGCTTTACGGCAAACTCCTCTATGTGGGGATTTGGAACCCGAAGACGGGCGAGGGAAAACTTCTGCAGTATGTGGTCAGCGAGACCAGCGGTGTGATCGAATCGGGCCCGAAGGTTTACGACGGGTTCGGACGGATCGTCTCGTTGGGTTACAAATGGAAATAGACACTTTTTATTGATTTTGCAGATATGGAATGGAGATTTGGAAAGCGGTCGGTTGTGGCCGCAGCGGTCGGAATGTTGTTTGCCGCGTCGTGTGCCGACACGGGTTGCCGGGTTGAGGGGCATATCGGGAGCCTGGACAAGGAGGTCCCGGTATATGTGCTTGCCAAGGTAGGTGAATACGACCGCGATACGGTCGCTTCGGCGATGGTTACGAACGGGGATTTCACCCTGCAGTTGCCCGACAGCCTGGTCGACCGGGTTTACGTATTGGTGGTGGACGGTAATCGGAGCGGAACCCAGTTCGTTTCGGAACGGGGCACGGTGCGCATCGAGGGCGATCTCGACAACTTCTATCTTGCCCGGGTTTCGGGCGGCAAGGAGAATGCCCGGATCAACCTCATGCACGACTTCAACCGCGATCTCAACAAGCGGCGTCATCAGGCCTTTGCCGCAAAGAGCGACCGAAGCGTCATGGCGGCCCTCAACGCTGAGTACGACCGTTTCCTCGATTCGATGACCTATGCCGATCCGACCTCCGTCCATGCGCTCTATACGGTGCTCGGGCCCGTCACGATGTACAAGATCGGGAAACTCGATTCGCTGCTGGCATTTTTCGCGCCCCTGGCCGGTCACCCCTATTACAACGAACTGAAGGCCCGGGCCGACATCGTGCGTTCGGTGTCGCCCGGCGCCATTGCTCCCGATTTCACGGCCCGGACGCCCGATGGCAAGACCATTCGCCTGTCGGACCTGCGGGGCAAGTATGTCCTGCTCGACTTCTGGGCTTCGTGGTGCGTGCCGTGCCGCGCCGAGACCGTGCATACCCGGAAACTCTACGAGGCGTTCCACAAGTCGGGTCTTGAGGTGCTCTCCTTCTCGCTGGACAGCAAGGCCGAAGATTGGAAACGCGCCATCGAGGAGGACGGTATGGTATGGCTCAACGCCAGCGACCTGGTCGGCGGAAAACGCTCGCCCGTGGCTCAGGCCTACGGTATCGACGGAATCCCGGCCATCTGGCTGATCGATCCCGACGGCCGGATCATTGCCGAGGGGCTACGCGGTGAAAATCTCTATGAGCGATGCAGCGAACTGTTCGGAAAATGAGACGGGCACTGCTGATCCTTTCGCTGTGCCTGGCGGTGCAGAGCCTCCGGGCCGACGAAGGGATGTGGCTCCCGACGCAGTACGAGAGCCGCGAGGCCGTCATGCGGGAGCTTGGGATGCAGGCCGATGCCGCGGCTTTCGAGCGTGCGACGCGCGCCGTGGTGCGCTTCGGACAGGGGTGTACGGCGTCGTTCGTCTCCGGAAAGGGATTGCTGCTGACCAACTATCACTGTGCCTATCAGGCCGTGGCGCAGCACTCCTCGCCCGAACGGAATATCGTCGAGGAGGGCTATTGGGCCGTCGGCGGGGTCCCCGAATTGCCGGTCAAGGGGCTGAGCGTGACGATCGACCGGGTCGTGCGCGACGTGACCGACGAGGTGCGGCGGATCGCCGCGGGCGGAGCATCGCTGTACGAGGCGATGCGGAAGGTCGCGGCGAATTACACCGCACGGACGCCCCGTTACCGCTGGACGGTGCGCGATTACCAGGCCGCCACGCGCTTCGTGCTCTACGGCAGCGAGGTCTTCGACGACGTGCGGCTCGTGGGGGTGTTGCCCCAGAGCGTGGCGAAGTTCGGCGGCGAGACCGACAACTACATGTGGCCGCGTCACAACCCCGATTTCGCCCTCTTCCGGGTCTATGCCGCGCCGGACGGAACCCCGGCACCCTATGCCGCGGAGAATGTGCCCTATGCCACCGCGGATTTCCTCCACGTCTCCCGGGAGGGGTACGATGAGGGGGATTTCGCCCTGAGCCTCGGCTATCCGATGCGGACGGCGCGGAGTGCGACCTCTTCCGAGATCTGGCGGACGAGGCATGTGATCAATGAACCGATCGTCGCCATCCGCGGGCGGATGCTCGAAGCCCTCCAGCAACGGATGCGGGCCGACCGCGCGGTGAACCTGGCCTACTACGAGGAGTTCAATGCCCAGGCCAACGAGTACAAGAACCTCCTGGGGATGAACGAGTGGATCGACCGGCAGGGCCTTGTCGCCCGCAAACGGGACTTTGAACAGCAACTGGTCGAATGGACCCGTCGGGAGGGTCGCTACCCCGGTGTGGCGCGTTACCTGACGGAACAGGAGCGTGCACAGGCCGATTCGGTGGAATCCCGGACCGTCGGCTGCCTGCTCGAAGGCTTTCACCGCGGCAGCCGGATGCTCAACTTCGTGATGGCCTTCGGCCCCGGACTGGAGACGCTGCGGAAGGGCGGTGTGAATACCGGCATGTCGCGGAAGGATTACCTCCACAATGTCGCCTATTACTACGGGCGGATGGTCCCCGAGGTGGACCGCGAAATGACCGCTCTGGGCATGGAGCTCGTCCGGCAGCAGGTCCCGGCGGAGTTCCTGCCGTCGTTCTACACCGATGTGGTCGACTCTCTGTACGGGGGTAATATCCGGCGCTTTGTCGATACGCTTTATGCCCGGTCGATCTTTGCCGATTCGGCACGCATCCACCGCTGGCTGGATGCTCCGTGGTGCTCCTACGATGAGGATCCGGCCGTGAAGGTCGAGCATTCGGTCGACGAGATGCTCCACCGCCTTTGGACTGCGGCGAAGAGCCGCAAGCCCGACCGGCAGGCGCTGCAGGATTATCAGGCGGCGCGGATCGCCTGTCTCGGCGGGGCCTATTACCCGGATGCCGACCGGACGCTGCGCTTCTCCTACGGACGGGTCCGCGGGCTGGATACGCGTGGATTCCAGACCCGCTTCTCGGAGATCGCCGCCAAGGATGACGGCGTGAATCCCGACTACCACCGCACGGACCGCCTCCGGGAACTCGATGCGGAGTGCCGCGAAGGAGCGCTGGCCGATACGCCGCTCTGCTTCATCACCGACGGCGATGTGACGGGCGGGAATTCCGGGAGCCCGATGCTCGATGCCCGGCTGCGGCTGATCGGACTGGTCTGCGACTGCAACTGGGAGTCGATGACGCGCGACTACGGCTATGATCCCGACCTGCACCGGGTCATTACCGTCGATGTGCGGAGCATCCTGATGCTCATCGACCGTTACGGCGGGGCCGGGGAGCTCGTGGCGGAGATGACCGTGGCGCAGTGAACCTCCGGGCATTGGGATGTGATCGGGATGCGGGGGTAAGCCGCAACGAAAAAACGGAACGTTCAGGCGTTCCGTTTTTTCGTGTTTTTGGTGATGCGGCCGAGGTGTTGGAGGAGCTGTTCGCTGAACTCCTCGCGCCGGTGCTTGAGGTTGGCCCGCCACCCCTGCCAGCGCGTGTAGCGCAGCCGCTTTTCGGGGTAGATGTCCCGGATCGTCACCAGGATCCCCGTCTCCTCGACCCCTCCGAAATCGGGGTTCGAAACCGTGTCGAAAACCCGCATCGTCGGCGAAAGATTCATGTAGGCGTTGATCAGCGGCGGGATGTTCTCGTTGAACTCACGCACCTTCTGGATCAGGATCCGGTAATTCTCCATGTAGGTTTCGCCCGAGAAGAGCTCCTCGTAGTAGGGGTCGTCCAGGTCGAGCTGGATCGGATGGATCCCCTCGACCAGCCCTTCGCGATCGGGGAAGTAGCGGCGCAGGAACCAGATCAGCGCATTGCGCGCCACGGCCTTGTAGGTGGTGTACATGGTGACCTTGCCGAAGAGGTATTTCGCCTTGGGATTCAGCACGATCAGCGCCCCTAGCCCGTCCCAGAGATTGTCCAGGGCATAGATGCTCTTCGAGTTGCCGCGGGCCTGATAGGCGGGCTGGATGAACGAACGCCCGAGTTCGATGGTCCGGGGCAGGTATTTTTTGCGGAACCGCTCGCTGAAACGGAAGTAGTGCTCCGTGGAGAGGTGGCGCGGATAGGGCGTGGTGCAGATGATGAAGCGGTAGCCTCCGATGATCTCCCGGGCGGCGGGGTCCCAGACGATCAGCTGGTAGTATCCGTCGGGCGCGAGGTCCTCTTCATCGATGTCGACCTCGTGGCCCGTACCGCCTCCGGCGCCGCGGAAAGCCACTTCGCGCAGACGTCCGATTTCGCGCATCAGCGACGGGCACTCCAAAGCCGGGAAGATATAGATTTCGTTGCCGGCCTTGTGGGTATCGCGGACCTTGCGAGCAGGGGTGAGTTCCGCAAGCAGCAGCTCCCGGTCGACGGGTTCGATGATGGGTTCCATGTCTTTCTGTTGCATGACACCGCAAAAGTACCAATAATTAGCGGTATTTTGTCGGTTCGTCGAGCGTTTTTTCCAATGAATAGACCTTTTTGCGAACCTCTTCGACCTGCTCGCGAAGGGATCCGCACGGCTGGAGCTCCGCAACGGAGATCGGATCGCCCACAACGATCCGGAAGTGGCGGCCCTTCTGGGAGAACATCTCGTCGGGGAGCCACAGCATCTCGATGTTGAACTTCACGCCCAGGGCCTTGCGCAGGTGGTAGACCCGGTAGAAGAAGTTCGACAGGCGCCCCTCGACGAAGACCGGTACGATTTTCCGTTGCGAGGCGTAGGCTTTTTTCAGAAAGCTGATTTTCCATTCGGGGTCGGTGACCCGACCATTGAAGGTGCGCGAGCAGAGCCCCGCGGGGAAGGTCAGGATCGGACGGTCGCCGAAGAACTCCTCGTCGAATTTCCGGGCATAGGCCGAGCTTTGCGAGCCGTGTTTGTTGACGGGAATCCAGAGCGGACGCAGCGGTTCGAGGTGCATCAGCAGGTCGTTGACCACCACGCGGGCGTCGCCGAAGTGTTCGATCAGCTTGTCGGCGAGCATCATGCCGTCCATGCCGCCGAAGGGGTGGTTCGAGACGAAGAGGTAACGCTCCTTCGGATCGAGGCGGTCGAGCCCCTCTGTCGAGTAGGAGACCTGCCATTCGCGGAAAGCCGCGCGGATGAACTCCTGGGGCGGCAGTGACCAGTAGTTGGCGAGGATGTGGTTGATCTCCCGTTCGTGGATCGTGCGCCGCAGCCACGTGACCACCGGACGGGGAATCCAGCGGGCCGCGCGCGGGGCTTTCTCCCTGATTACGGCACCGATATCTATTTGAGGCATGGGGTCTTCGAAAATTTAATACCACAAATATACGGATTCTTTTTCGGAAAAACACTAACTTTACACCCAAATAGACCTTTGTCGACCGCAACCATGCCGCTCTATCATACACCCGTGCTTCTGGAAGAGTCTGTGGGCCTGCTCGGTATCGTGCCGGAGGGAACCTACGCCGACCTCACGTTCGGCGGAGGCGGACATTCGCGCCGCATCCTTGCCGATCTGGGGCCCGAAGGGCGCCTCTACGCCTTCGACCAGGACCGCGATACCCGGGCGAACTGCCCCGACGATCCGCGTTTCCACTACGTCGAAAGCAACTTCCGCTTCCTGCGCGGGGCGCTGCGTTTGCGCGGGGTTACCGAGGCCGACGGCATTCTGGCCGATCTGGGGGTCTCGTCCCACCATTTCGACGCTCTCGAACGGGGCTTTTCGTTCCGCGGCGCGGCGCCGCTCGACATGCGCATGAACCAGCGCGGACGCCTCACGGCGGCCGATGTCGTGAACGGCTTTCCGGCCGAGGAGCTGACCCGCATTCTGGGCGACTGGGGCGAACTGGAGACCCCGTGGAAGGTGGCCAACTGTCTGGTGAAGGCCCGTGCGGCGGCGCCCGTGACCACGACGGCGCAGCTGGTCGAGGCGGTGAAACCCTGCACCCCGGCCAAGGATGCCGCAAAGTTCCTCACGAAACTCTTCCAGGCGCTGCGCATCGAGGTCAACGGCGAGATGGAGGCGCTGAAAATGGCCCTGGAACAGAGCTTGAAGGTGCTGAAACCCGGCGGACGGCTGGTGGTGATCTCCTACCATTCGCTCGAAGACCGTCTGGTGAAGAATTTTTTGCGCAGCGGGAACTTCTCGGGAACGGTCGAGAAGGACTTTTTCGGACGTTCGCTGGCCCCCTTTGAGTTGTTGACCCGCAAGGCGGTGGTGCCCTCCGCCGGGGAGCTGGCCCGCAATCCCCGCTCGCGTTCGGCGAAGCTCCGGGCGGCCGTAAAACGCTGATGACATGTACCGCGATCACGAATTCGATCCCATCACCCCCGAAGAGGAGGCTCGCCGCCGTGAGGAGGCGGAGTTTGCCCGGCGTGTGCGCCGCGAGGTGCGCCGCATGGAGCGCGGGGAGGCCGATGAGGAGATTCGCGCCGACGAGGAGCGCGAAGCCGCGGAGCAGGCCGAAGCCCGGGCCCGCGAGGCCCGCGAACGGCGCCGTCGGTCGAGTACCTTCTGGCAGATCTTTTCGGGTTCGATCCTCGTGCGGAAGGGCGTCTCGCAGTATTATCCCTACCTGTTGACCATTGCCGGGACCTTCTTCCTGAGCATCGTGGTGATGTTCTGGTCCCTGCACCTCGACATGCGTTATACGCGCCTTTCGCGCGACGTGCAGAAACTCCGCGAACGTTCGATCCGCCTGCAGGAGCAGCGCTTCCAGCGGACGACACATTCGGCCATCATCGAGGAGCTCCACGCGCGCGGCATCGACCTCTACGACCCGCTCGCCCCGGGCGAAATCATCGAAAACTGACCGGCGATGAAGCAGGAACGATCGAAAGTCAAGAGCGATATTCTGTTGCGGGTGAGGTTGTTGTACGTGTTGTTCATCCTCGCGGGGGTTGTTGTGCTCGCACGTCTCGTCTGGGTGCAGCTCTTCAGTTCGGAGGTGGCCTTCAACGCCGACCGGCTGGCCAGCCGCATCTTCATCCGGAAGGAGATTCCGGCGCAGCGCGGCAGCATCCTCTCGCGTGACGGCGAACCGCTCGCCACGTCGATTTTCCGCTATCAGGCCGCCTTCGACTTCGCATCCCCGGGGCTCGACTCGCTCGATACCTTCCGCGAACAGGCCGATTCGCTGGCCAAACTCCTGGCGGCCTTCTTCAAGGACAAGCCCGCCTCGGCCTATGCCCGGATGCTCCGCGAAGAGCACGCCCGGCGTTACCGGCTGGTGCGTCCCCGGGATACGACCTACCTGCGCTCGAAGGGGGCTATCGCCCGCTTTTTCGACCGGCTCCGGGGCGAGGAGTACATTACGCACCGCATCTACGACACGCTACGCGACCATACGCCCGTGAACATCTTTCCCCGTGAGGTGGATTATGCCGAGTGGGAGGTGCTGCGGCGCTATCCGCTGCTGAACTGGAACATGGGCATGGTCTACAACCTTGTCGAGCGTGACGAACGCATCTACCCGCAGGGCGAGCTGGCCCGGCGGACGATCGGCCTGACGGGCAACCGCGGCAACTACGGCATCGAGGAGGCCTACCGCGAAGAGCTGGCCGGGAAGCCCGGCAAGGCGCTGCGGCAAAGGATCGCCCGGGGTTTCTACGGCCGGGTGGCGGGCGGCGACCACGAGGATCCGGTCGACGGGTACGACGTGGTGACGACGCTCGACGTCGATCTGCAGGATGTCGCCGACAAGGCCCTGCGGCAGCAGCTGGAGCGTCAGAACGCCCTGTGGGGCACGACGATCGTCATGGAGGTCCGCACGGGCGAGATCCTGGCTCTGGCCAACCTCGGGCGTGATCCCGGCGGCGGTTACTCCGAACGCGAGAACTATGCCCTGAGCCGTTCGATGGAGCCGGGATCGACCTTCAAGCTGGCCACGATGCTCACGCTGCTGGACGATGCCCGGATGTCGCCCGCGACGGTCTACGATGCCCACAACGGCGATCCGGTGACGGTGGGTCCGGCGCGGAACATCCGCGACTCGCACCGCGGCGACCATGAGATCGACTTCCGGCGTGCCGTGGCCTCGTCGTCGAACGTCTACTTCGCCGAGGCGGTATGTGACCACTATGGCATTACGGGCAAAAAGTTCGATTACAGCAAGTATCTCCACGAGACGCTGCACCTGGGCGAGACCGTCGGGCTGGAGCGCCTCGGCGAGCGGAAGCCCTCGATCACGACCGACTGGAAGGTCCCTGATCCGGGGGTGATGCTCGTCAAGATGGCCTACGGATACCGCGTGCGGCTGGCGCCGATCCAGATGATCACCTTCTACAACGCCATTGCCAACGGCGGAAAGATGATCTCTCCGGTGCTGATCCGCGAACTGCGGCGCGGCGACCGGGTGGAGGAGCGCTTCGAAAGCCGCACGATCGCCTCGTCGATCGCCTCGCGTTCGACCCTGCACGAGGTGCAGCAATGCCTGCAGGCCGTCTGTACGGAGGGTACGGCCAGCAACTTCTTCCGTGACACGACGCGCGTCAGGGTGGCGGCCAAGACCGGTACGGCGCAGATCACCTCCCCGACCGAGGGCGGACGTCCCTACCTGGGTTCGATGATCGCCTACTTCCCGGCCGATGCCCCGCGCTATACGGTGCTGACGACGATCGAGACCCGGGCCCAGCCCGGCAAGGCCTACTACGGAGGCCCGCTGGCGGGTCCCGTGGTGAAGCGCATGGTCGACTACATCTACAACCGCGGCCACGACTGGTACGGAAGGGTCGGGTCCGACGGCCCGCGCCGCTATCCGGAGCGGATCAAGGGGGGCGACATTGCCCAGATCCGCCGTGTGGCGGGGAGGTTCTCGCCCCGCACGGAGTTCGAAGACCGTACGGGCTGGGGAAGGACCCGGGTGGACAGCCTTGCCCGGGTGGTCGTTACGACCCTTCCCGACACCCCGGGCGTCATGCCCGACGTGCGCGGCATGGGGCTGAAGGATGCGCTGTTCCTGCTCGAAAGCCGCGGGCTGAAGGTCCGCTTCTCGGGGCAGGGGAGCGTTGTGCAGCAAACGATTCCCGCCGGGGCCCGCATTACGCCGGGCGCGGCGGTAACCATAACGTTGAAATGAAATGAAAAAAATTGGGGAAATACTGCGTTACACGCCTGTCGGGGCGGTGCACGGCGATCCTGAAACCGAAATCGGGGGACTGACCTACGATTCGCGGAACGTCCGGCCCGGCGACTGCTTCTTCGCCATTCGCGGGACGCAGAACGACGGGCACGACTATATTCCGATGGCGGTCGGAAAGGGTGCCGCGGCGGTGGTTTGCGAGCAGCTGCCCGCCGAGCCCGCCGAAGGGGTGGTCTACGTCGTGGTCCCGGATTCGGCCGGGGCGATGGCCGACCTGGCCGCGGCCTTCTACGGCTTCCCGAGCCGGGAGCTGAAGCTTGTGGGCATTACGGGTACGAACGGCAAGACGACGACCGTGACACTGCTGTACGACCTGGTGCGGGGCCTGGGCTATCGCGCCGGATTGATCTCCACGGTGGTCTACAAGGTTGACGGCCGCGAGATCGAGGCCACGCACACCACGCCCGACCCGATCCGGCTGAACGCCATGATGCGTGAAATGGCCGATGCGGGGTGCGAATTCTGCTTTATGGAGTGCTCGTCGCACGCCATCGTGCAGGAGCGGACCCGCGGGCTCGATTTCGCCGGGGGGATCTTCTCGAACATCACCCACGACCACCTCGACTACCACAAGACCTTCGCCGAGTATATCCGGGCCAAGAAGCGCTTCTTCGACGCGCTGCCCAAAGGGGCCTTCGCGCTGACGAACGCCGACGACCGCAACGGGATGGTGATGGTGCAGAACACTGCCGCGGCGGTGAGCACCTATTCGCTGCGGGGGATGGCCGATTTCCGCTGCAGGATCATCGAGATGCACCTCGACGGGATGCTGCTGCGCATCGACGGACAGGAGCTCTGGACGGGGCTCCTGGGACGCTTCAACGCCTACAATCTCGTGGCCGTCTACGGTGCCGCGGTGCTGCTGGGACTCGACCGCGGGGAGGTGCTGCGCGTGCTGTCGACACTGCACCCCGTGAGCGGGCGTTTCGAGATCATCCGAGCCGAGAACGGGACCGTGGCCGTGGTCGACTACGCCCATACGCCCGATGCGCTGGAGAACGTGCTGCGTACGATCGAGGAGATCCGTACGCCCGCGCAGCAGCTGATCGTGGTGTGCGGTTGCGGCGGCGACCGCGACCGTACGAAGCGCCCCGAAATGGCTGCCATAGCGGTGAAGTACGCCTCGACGGCGATCTTCACGTCGGACAACCCGCGGCATGAGTCTCCCGAGGCGATCCTCGACGAAATGGTCGCCGGACTCCAGCCCGGGACGCGTTACGTGCGCATCACGGACCGCGTGGAGGCGATCCGCACGGCGGTGCTGCTCTCGCATCCCGGGGACATCCTGCTCGTGGCCGGAAAGGGGCACGAAACCTACCAGATCCTGGGCGACGTGAAACACCATTTCGATGACCGCGAGGAGGTCCGCAAGGCCTTCGGGCTCCTCGCCGCGACGCAAAAAAACTGACAATCGATTCCTAATATCCATACGCAGACATGCTTTACCATCTTTTCAAGTATCTGGACGAAGCCTACGACCTGCCCGGTTCGGGCATGTTCCAGTACATTTCGTTCCGCGCGGCGGCGGCGATCATCCTCTCGCTGCTGATCGTCATCATCTTCGGGCGGCGGATCATCGATTTCCTGCGCCGCAAGCAGATCGGCGAGGAGATCCGCGACCTCGGACTCCAGGGCCAGCTCCAGAAAAAGGGCACCCCGACGATGGGCGGAGTGATCATCCTCGTGGCCATTCTGGTCCCGATGCTGCTCGTCGGGAAACTCGACAACATCTACGTTCAGCTGATGCTGGTTTCGACCATCTGGCTGGGATTCATCGGCGGGCTCGACGACTACATCAAGGTCTTCCGTCACCGCAAGGAGGGGCTCAAGGGCCGTTTCAAGGTTGTGGGACAGGTCGGGCTGGGCATCATCGTCGGGACGACCATGTGGCTCTCGCCCGACATCGTGGTCCGCGAGAAGACGACGCAGCCCGTGCAGACGGTCTATACGGATGCGGACGGCACGGTGATCGGAAGCGTGCAGCGCAACGTGGTGCTCAGCTCCGAGAGCCGCAAGACCACCCAGACGACCATCCCCTTCGTCAAGAACAACGAATTCGACTACGGCTGGCTTACGGGTGGCAGCGAAACGGCTACCTGGCTGCTCTACGTGCTGGTGGCGATCTTCGTCGTCACGGCTGTCTCGAACAGCGCGAATCTTACGGACGGGCTCGACGGCCTGGCTACGGGCGTCTCGGTGCCGATTGTGGCGGTACTGGGCGTGCTGGCCTACCTCTCCGGGCACATCGTCTACGCCGACTACCTCAACATCATGTACATCCCCGACAGCGGCGAACTGGTGGTCTTCGCCGCGGCACTCGTGGGTGCGCTGGTCGGATTCCTCTGGTACAACTCCTTCCCGGCGCAGATCTTCATGGGCGATACCGGTTCGCTCTCGATCGGCGGCGTGATTGCCGTCTTCGCCCTCTGCATCCGCAAGGAGCTGCTGCTGCCGATTCTCTGCGGGGTCTTTCTCGTCGAGAGCTTCTCGGTGATGATGCAGGTCGGCTGGTTCAAGTACACCAAACGCAAGTACGGCGAGGGACGCCGCATCCTGCTCATGTCGCCGATCCACCACCACTACCAGAAAAAGGGGATTTTCGAAACGAAGATCGTCATCCGTTTCTGGATCATTTCGCTGCTGCTGGCTGCCATTACGTTGGTTACGTTGAAGATTCGATAACATGAAGAAAAACATCGTCGTACTCGGCGGCGGCATCAGCGGCTACGGCTCCGCGATCCTCGCCAAAAAGAAGGGTTTCGGGGTCTTTCTCTCCGATGCCGGTAAGATAGCCGAACGGTTCAAGGCCAAACTCGACGAGTGGCAGGTCCCCTACGAGGAAGGCGGCCATACCGAGGAGCGGGTCCTTGCCGCCACGGAGGTCGTCAAGTCGCCGGGGATTCCCGACACGGCGCCTATCGTGCGGAAGGTCCGCGAGGCGGGCATTCCGGTGATCTCCGAGATCGAGTTCGCGGGCCGCTACATGGGCCGTGCGAAGTGCATCTGCATCACGGGCTCGAACGGCAAGACCACCACGACGTCGCTCATCTACAAGATCCTGCGCGATGCGGGTTACAACGTGGCCCTCGGCGGCAACATCGGCGAGAGCTTCGCCTACTCCGTGGCTACGGGCGACTACGACTGGTATGTCCTGGAACTGAGCTCGTTCCAGCTGGACGGCATGTACCGGTTCCGCGCCCATATCGGCGTTCTGACGAACATTACGCCCGACCACCTCGACCGCTATGACCACTGCTTCCAGAACTACGTCGACGCCAAGATGCGCATCACGCAGAACATGACTTCGCGCGACTGGTTCGTCTATTCGGGCGACGATGGGGTGATCCGCGGGCAACTGCCGAAATACGACCTGCGGATGCGTCAGCTTCCGTTCATGGCCCACAGTGCCGTGGCGAGCGGGGCCGGGGATGCGTTCCTCTGCGACGGGAAGTTCACCGCCACGGCCGGGAAGGCCTCCGTGGAGATCGATACCGCGAAGCTGCAGATCAAGGGGCTGCACAACGCCTACAATGCGATGGCTGCCGCGTTGGCCGCACTGGCGGCCGGGGTTGCTCCGGCGAAAGTCCGCCGCTCGCTCTACGACTTCTCGCCCGTGGAGCACCGCCTCGAGCCCGTGCTGGAGAAGGACGGCGTGCTGTGGATCAACGACTCGAAGGCCACGAACGTCGATTCGGTCTACTATGCGCTGGAGAGCATGACGCGACCCGTGGTGTGGATCGCCGGAGGAACCGACAAGGGCAACGATTACGGACCGCTGAAGGAGTTCGCGCGGGCGAAGGTCCATACGCTGGTCTGCATGGGGCTGGACAACGAAAAACTCCTCCGGGAGTTCACGGGCGTGGTTCCGCAGATCGTCTCGACAGCGTCGCTCGACGCCGCAATGACGGCCTGCAAAGCTGCGGCACGCCCGGGTGACGTCGTGCTTCTGTCGCCGGCCTGCGCCAGCTTCGACCTCTTCAAGAATTACGAAAACCGCGGCGAACTCTTCAAGGAGTGGGTCCGGGAACACGCATAGAAAACAGAACCGGTTATGGAGCGCGAAGGGTACGGATACGATGAACGGGCCGCGGCCGAATGGGCCCGCGATGCCGCGCCGCGCCGCGGTCGCCATACGGAGTGCGGTGAGGCCTCCGAACCTGCGGACGGTGCCTCCGGAGGTCCGGATCCGACGCCTCGGGCCGCGCGTGCCGGAGCGGCTGCCGCGGAGCCCGGGAAACCGCGGTTCAGGATCTTTACCGGCGATCGGGTCCTTTGGATCATCATCGCAGCCCTGGCCGTGATTTCGGTGCTGGTGGTCTACTCCTCGACGGCCAAGATGGCCTATGACGCCCACACGGCCCGTTCGACGGCCCATTTTCTGCGTCAGCAGCTGATGATTTTGGGCTTCAGCCTCGTCATCATGATCGCCGTGCAGAAGATCAACTGCCGCATCTACAACCTCTTTTCCCGGCCGGTCTACTTCCTTTCGGTGGCCCTGACCCTGGTCGTCTACTTTATCGGTGCGACAACCAACGGGGCCGCACGCTGGATTCCGCTGGGACCCTTCCAGTTCCAGCCTTCCGAGGCCTTGAAGGTCGCTACGGTGCTTTTCCTGGCCCGGCAGCTGGCCGGCCGCCAGTCGAAAATCGACCGGATCCGGATCGTCCCGACCTGGAAATTCTGGACCTGGCACTCCTCGGCCCTCCAGCGGAAGATCTGGCGCGAAGGAACCTGGCCCATCCTGATGCCCGTTCTGGTATCGTGTCTGGTGATCTTCCCCGCGCACACCTCGTCGGCTGTGCTGGTCTTCCTGGCCTCCTGGGTGATGATGCTTATCGGACGGGTGCGCTTCAGCGAACTGATGAAACTCGTGGGGTGGGCTGTTGTCGGGGTCGTGCTCATCATGACGCTCAACCTCGGGCGCAGTGAAACGGCCGAAGGCCGTGTCTCGACCTGGATCCACCTCTGGACGCAGCCCCAGACCGAAAAACCCATCGAACACCTCACCGATACCGAACGTTCGATGATCGCCATCCACAACGGCGGGATCTTCGGCGAAGGGGCCGGTCAGAGCGCCATGCGCGTGGAGATGATCCACCCCGAGAGCGACTACGCCTACGCCTTTTTCGTCGAGGAGTACGGCATCATTCTGGCCGTGTTGCTGCTAATGCTCTACCTGTGGATCTTCTTCCGGGCGATCGAGATTTTCCGCCGTTGCGGAACGGCCTTTCCGGGGCTGCTGGTCCTGGGATTGGCCCTGTTGATCACGTGTCAGGCCCTGCTGCACATCATGGTGACGGTGAATCTCATTCCCGAGACGGGCCAGACCCTGCCGCTTATCTCGCGCGGCGGCTCGTCGGTGCTCTTTACGACCATCGCGCTGGGGATGATCCTGAGCGTGAGCCGCCAGAACGATGAGCAGTCGCACGACCGCCCGAAGAGCGAGGAGCTGCGGATCAACGAATAGAATGGAGAATTGAAAATTAAGGAATAACGGCGGTCAGAAGGCTTTGGCTGTCCATTTTCCGGGAAAGGCTTCCACATAAAGCCCCTGCCTGAGGCGGGGGTTTGGGGGTGGGTCAGATTTGGATACGCGGCCACAAGCCGCGAACAACGGCCTCCGGAAACACTCCGGCGGTCGGTAGATGATCAGTAAAAGGAATAATCCTGTATATCATGGAAGAAATTCGTCTGGACAAATACCTTTGGGCCGTGCGGGTCTTCAAGACCCGCAGCGATGCCGCCGATGCCATCCGTACGAACAAGGTGACGGTGAACGGCTCCTATGCCAAACCGTCGCGCGAGGTGAAACTCGGCGACGTGATCGCCGTGCGGAAACAGCAGGTGACCTATTCCTACAAGGTCCTCGATCTGGTGTCGAGCCGCCAGCCGGCCAAGAATGTCCCCGCCTACTGCCTCAACATTACGCCGCAGGAGGAGCTGGACAAACTCAACGTCCCGCGCGAGACGATCTTCGTTTTCCGCGACCGCGGGACGGGACGCCCCACCAAGAAGGAGCGGCGCGAACTCGACACGCTCATGGACGACCTCTATTACGACGACGGGGAGTGACCTGCCCCCCCCTCCCGTTTCTCTTCCTCTCAGCCTTTCACGAAAATACGAAGGCCGCCTCCATTCGTGAAGGCGGCCTTCGCGTTTGCATGTGCGGGCTATTTCTTGTTGAAAAAGTTCATCGTCATGGCGCAGCCCTGGGTGACAAACGATCGGATGGCGTCGACAAAGACTTTCAACCGTTCGGGCATCGCCTGCCGCTCCTCGTCGGTCCACTCGCCCAGCACGTAGTCGACCTGGTGCCCTTTCGGGAAATCGCCGCCCACGCCGAAACGCATTCGGGCATACTCTTCGGTACCCAGCAGTTCGGCGATGTTTTTCAGACCGTTGTGGCCTCCGGCACTCCCTTTGGGGCGCAGGCGCAGGGCCCCGAACGGCAGTGCGATGTCGTCCGAAATGACCAGCAGGTTTTCCCGGTCGATCTTTTCGGCATCCAGCCAGTAGCGCACGGCCTTTCCCGAGAGATTCATGTAGGTCGAGGGCTTCAACAGGAGGAGCGTGCGGCCCTTGTAGCGGACTTCGGCCACATCGCCGTAGCGTGCCGTGGTAAAAACAGCGTTGGACGCCTCTGCGAGGGCGTCCAACACTTTGAAACCGATGTTGTGGCGGGTCCCGGCATACTCGGCGCCGATGTTCCCGAGCCCAACAATGAGGTATTTCATGCCGGTTCAGCGACTATTTCCCGGCCGCCTCGGCACCGCGCGATGCACGGGTTACGCGAACGGCGCAGACGGCCGTCGTAGCCGGGGTCACGAACTTCAGGTTCTCGAACTGCAGGTCGCCGACGAAGATCGTCTTGCCTACGCCGAGCGTCGTCACGTCGACGACGATCTCGTCGGGGAGGTTCTCGACCAGGGCGCTCACGGTCAGCTTGCGGGCCGACAGCACGAGCTTGCCGCCGACCTTCACACCCTCGGCGTTGCCGGTCAGGCGTACCGGAATGGCGATCGAAACGGGTTTCCCGGCAGCGATACGGTAGAAATCCATGTGGAGGATCTCCTCACGGACGGGGTGGAACTGGGCTTCGCGCAGTACGGCGAGCTCCTTCTTGCCCTCGACGTCGAACTCGACGATGTAGGAGTTGGGGGTGTAGATCAGGGGTTTGATCTCGCGCGGGTCTACGGAGAACATCTCCGTTTCACCGTTTCCGCACAGTACGCAGGGTATCAGGCCCTCGCGACGTACGGCTTTGGCGGCCTTCTTGCCGAATTCGGCACGTTTGGTGGCCTTTACCGAAATGGTTTTCATAATGTTTTGGTTTTAAAAGTGTTACCTGCGGCGGTTCTCAATGCGGCCTCGGCGGGTCGCATCCCATTTCCGCCTGTTCGGGGTGCAAAGATAAGCATTTGGATTGAAAAAAGAAACTTCGCGATCCGAAAAACGCCCGGAATCACCCTTTTACACGAAAAAACGGGGAAGCGGCGACGCCTCTCCCCCGTTTTTCGCTTCGGAAACGCTATTTGATACCCCGGAGGTGCTTCTCCCAGGCCCAGGCGGCAGCCAGCGTCTCGTCGAGCGTGCGCTCGGCCTTCCAGCCCAGTTCGGTGTTGGCCAGCGTCGGGTCGGCCCAGATGGCGATGATGTCGCCCTCGCGGCGCGGAGCGATCTTGTAGTTGAGCTTCAGGTGGTTGACCTCCTCGAATTTGCGGACCAGCTCCAGCACTGAAACGCCGCGGCCCGTTCCGACGTTGAAGATCTCATAGGGAGTCTTGTTCTTGTCCTCGATCATGCGGCGGATGGCGGCCACGTGGGCGCGGGCCAGGTCCACGACGTCGATGTAGTCGCGGATGCACGAACCGTCGGGCGTCGGGTAGTCGTCACCGAACACCGAGAGGCATTCGCGGATGCCGGCGGCCGTCTGCGTGATGTAGGGCACGAGGTTCTGCGGCACGCCGCGCGGCAGTTCGCCGATCAAGGCCGACGGGTGGGCGCCGATGGGGTTGAAGTAGCGCAGGGCGATACCCTTCAGCCCGGGATAGGCGGCCAGCGAGTCGCGCAGGATGTCTTCGCACATCTGCTTCGTGTTGCCGTAGGGCGAGGTAGCCGGTTTGCGGGGCGTCTGCTCCGTGACGGGCTGCTTCTCGGGTTCGCCGTAGACGGTGCACGACGACGAGAAGACGATGTTCTGGCGTCCGAACTCGCGCATCAGCGAGATGACGTTCATGAACGACGTGAGGTTGTTGCCGTAGTACTCGAGGGGTTTCTGAACCGACTCGCCGACGGCCTTCGAGGCGGCGAAGTGGATCACCGAATCGAATTCATACTGTTCGAAGACCTTGCGGAAGGCCTCGCGGTCGCAGCAGTCGACCTGGACGAAGGGAATATCCACGCCGGTGATCTTGCGCACGCCCTCGACAGCTCCCATGTCGCTGTTGGAGAAGTTGTCGACGATGACGACGTCGTAACCGGCAGTGATAAGTTCCACGGTGGTGTGCGAACCGATGTAACCGGCTCCGCCGCTCACCAAGACACACGATTTTTTCATAAGTCGCAAAGATTGATTGAGTAACAAAGATACTCATTTTTTCGAAACAAGCGTGTAGGAGAGGAGAAAATTTGCCACCCCGGTTCCTAACCGGGTCCTTTCTTAAGGGAGGGCTGACAAATCGTAACTCCGGGTGCGAAAAATAAATGCCGCCGGGTGTCTGTTTTCGGAAAATTGTCGTATATTTGTAACAGATTGATAGCCCGATAACTGGAATTTCATCAAAACATTAACGCGATATGTACGGAAAAATCAAGGAACATCTGCAACATGAACTCGCCGAAATCGAGGCTGCAGGGCTCTACAAGCACGAACGGATCATCTCGTCGCCCCAGCGTGCCGAGATCGAGGTTGCAGGTCGGAAGGTTCTGAACTTCTGCGCCAACAACTACCTCGGACTTTCGGACAATCCCCGCCTCATCGAAGCCGCCAAACGTGCCATGGATGCCCGCGGCTACGGCATGTCCTCCGTGCGCTTCATCTGCGGCTGCCAGGACATCCACAAGGAGCTCGAAAAGGCCATCTCCGACTACTTCGGAACCGAGGATACGATCCTCTATGCCGCCTGCTTCGATGCCAACGGAGGCGTCTTCGAACCCCTCTTCACCGAGGAGGACGCCATCATCTCCGACGCCCTGAACCACGCCTCGATCATCGACGGCGTGCGCCTTTGCAAGGCCGTGCGCTATCGCTATGCCAATGCCGACATGGCCGACCTGGAGGAGTGCCTCAAAAAGGCCCGGGCGCAGCGTTTCCGCATCATCTGCACCGACGGCGTCTTCTCGATGGACGGCAATGCCGCGCCGCTGGACAGGATCTGCGCCCTGGCCGAGAAGTACGACGCCCTGGTGATGGTCGACGAGTGCCACTCGGCCGGCGTGCTCGGTGCAACGGGACGCGGCATCACCGAACTCTACAACCTCCGCGGGCAGGTCGATATTCTGACCGGCACCCTCGGCAAGGCCTTCGGCGGCGCCGTGGGCGGATTCACCACCGGCCGCAAGGAGATCATCGACATGTTGCGCCAGCGTTCGCGGCCCTACCTCTTCTCGAATTCGCTGCCGCCCGCCGTCGTGGGGGCCGGGATCGAGATGTTCAGGATGCTGGCCGAAAGCAACGAACTGCACGACCGTCTGGTGGCCAATGTCGAGCACTTCCGGGCCGGGATGATGGCCGCCGGGTTCGACATCAAACCCACGCAGTCGGCGATCTGTGCCGTGATGCTCTACGACGCCAAATTGTCGCAGGACTTCGCCGCGAAACTGCAGGACGAGGGTATTTTCGTCACGGGATTCTACTATCCGGTCGTCCCGAAGGGCCAGGCCCGCATCCGGGTTCAGGTCTCCGCAGGCCACACCTTCGAACAGCTCGACCGTTGCATTGCCGCCTTCACGAAGATCGGCAAGGAGTTGAACGTTCTCAAATAAAATAACTTGGAAACATGGCTAAAACCGCATTGGATGCGATCGACCGCAAGATCCTCAAGTACCTCATCAAGAATGCACGTATGCCGTTCCTGGAGATCGCCCGGGAGTGCGGCATTTCGGGTGCGGCCATCCACCAGCGCATCCGCAAGCTCGACGAAGCGGGCATCATCCTGGGCAGCCGCCTGATCGTGGACCCCAAGGTGATGGGTTTCGACGTCTGTGCCTACATCAGCATCATGCTCAAGGACCCGCAGCTGCAGGCCCGGACGGTCGAGGAGCTGAAGAAGGTCGACGAAATCGTCGAGTGCCACTATATCACGGGCAAGGGCAATATCCTCGTGAAACTCTATTGCGTGGACAACGAGCACCTGATGCACACGATCTTCGACGGGATCCTGCGCATTCAGGGCATCTCCACCACCGAGACGAACATCTCGCTGCAGGAGGTTTTCCAGCGCGAGGTCAACATCGATTTCATCGAGGAGTAGCCGCCTCGCACGGCGGGACTCCCGAACGGATCGGAGCGGCGGTTTTCCACCGCTCCTTTTTTCGTGGGTGCCTTTCGGGGGCGCGTTTGTTGGCGTCTTTCGGGGACGCGGTGGCGCGGTGGGCGCGGCAGGTGCGGCGGCAGGGGTGGCGGTCAGTGTTTCGGGCTGAAGATCTCGCGGCGATACTCCGAGGGGGTGATGCCGCGCAACTGCTTGAAGGTCCGCGAGAGGTTCTTGATGTCGGAGAAGCCCAGTTCGATGGCCGCTTCGGAGACGCTCTTGCCGTCGCACAGCAACTGCGCGACCTTCTCGATGCGGATCTGGAGGATGTAGTCGTAGATCGACGTCCCCATGCTCTTTTTGAACCGGGTCTCAAGCAGCCGCCGCGAGAGGGGCACCAGCTGGACCAGCTCGTCGACGGAGAGCTTCCGGCTGATATGCTCGTGGATGTATTTCAGGACCTTGGCGATATGCTGGTCGTTGTTGGCGTAGATGTCCGTTGACTGGCGGGTGATGATGTGCGTCGGCAGCACCTCAACATCCTTGCGGGGGGTGGCCGGGTCGTGGAGGATGCGGTCGATGAGCTGGGCGACGTCGTAGCCGCCCTGTTCGATGTTCTGGTTGAGCGACGAGAGGTTGGGGGTCGAGAGCCGGCAGATGGTCTCGTCGTTGTCCACGCCGAGGACCGCGATGCGGTCCGGGATGCGGAGGTCGCCGCCGCCGCCACCCCCCCCCTCGCTCTGCTGGCAGGCTTCGGTGATGTGGTAGGCGTGGTTGTCGTCGCAGGCCATGATGGCGACGGGTTTCGGAAGCGACTGGAGCCATGTCACCAGCTGGTGCGAGTCGTAGTCCCAGAGGGCGTTCTCGGCGGCCTTGCAGAGTGCCGAGAAGGTGTAGTCCGCGTCGGCCTGGCGGATGGTGTCGCGGAAGCCCTGCAGGCGTTCGTCGGACCAGACGACGTCGCGCGTGCCGTAGAAGGCGAAGTGGCGGAATCCCTTCTTGATGAAGTACTCCGCGCCCATCTTCCCGGCCAGGGTGTGCGGGCCGGTGATGTTGGGGATGGTCGTGAAGCGGGTCTTGAAGTCCTGGGCGATGGTGATGATGCCCTCGCGGGCGAAGAGCTCGACGTTGTCCGTGTTGTAAAACTGGCCGATGACGGCGTCGGCGCGCGTCTTCCGGGCGAGGTCGAGGACGGCCTCGATGCCGAACTTGTCGCGGATCGACAGCGGCAGCCGGCAAAGGCTCCAGGCCTGCCCGACGGTGTGTGCGTAGCGGGCGATGCCGAGCAGCAGGTTGCGGGCATAGGCTTCCGAAAAGTCGGTCAGAAAGAGGATGCGTGCCATTTCGGGAGGGCTTTGTCGAGATAAAGGTAACTCTTTTTTCGGTAAAAACGGCTCGTTCCGGACAATTTTCCCCGCTCTTTTTGTCGCATGGTCCGGTCCCGGGCTGCGATGCAGGGGTGTGATCTGCGTGATTTGAGGAGCTAAAGACGCAAATCGCCACGGCTCTCCGGAGCATCTTTATTATTTTTGTAAAACTTGAAACCAACCGATCTTGTCCATAATGAAGCGAACCTTGGCTTTTGTCCTGCTGGCCGCTGCCGGCGTAGCCTGTGCGGAGAGTCCCGATCCGCTTGCGTATGTCGATCCTTTTGTCGGAACGGGATTCCACGGGCACACCTATCCCGGGGCTACAACCCCCTACGGCATGGTGCAGCTCAGCCCCGACACCCGGTCGGGCGACTGGGACGCCTGTGCCGGCTATTACTACGAGGATACGACCCTCGACGGCTTCTCGCATACCCACCTCAGCGGGACGGGGTGCGCCGACCTGGCTGATGTGCTTTTCCGCCCGACGATGCGCCGGGCGGTGACCGGCGAGGGGGTGTATGCTCCCGAACCGTATCGTTTTTCCCACGACCGGGAGCATGCGTCGTGTGGCTACTATGCGGTGACGCTGCCCGACGAGGGGATCGACGTCGAATTGACGGCTACACCCCGCACGGGAGTCCACCGCTACCGCTTCCACGGCGAAGGGGAGCGCCGCGTGGAGATCGACCTGACCCATACGGTGGGCGAGGAGCGGATCGACCGCAGCGAACTGACTCCCTGCGGCCCGAGGGAGCTCTGCGGCATGCGTCTGACGCAGGGCTGGACGCCGGATCATCATGTCTTCTTCTCGGCGGAGTTCTCCGCCCCGTATGCCGACGCCGAGGTGCTCGACGGCCGGGTGGCCGTGCTGACCTTCTCGCCGGAGGTCGATACGCTGACCGTGGCCGTGGGCCTTTCGTCGGTGAGTTGTGAGAATGCCCGCGAGAATCGCCTCGCGGAGGTGCCGGAGCTCGATTTCGATGCCGTCCGGGCCCGGGCCGAGGCGCTGTGGCGCGAGGCGCTGAGCGGGGTGACGGTCACGGGCGGCAGCCGCGACGAACGCACGAACTTCTATACGGCACTCTACCATACGAAACTGACCCCCAACCTGATGAGCGACGTCAACGGGGAGTATCGGCGTCAGGACCAGACGATCGGACGCCTCCCGGCCGGCCGGCGCTACTATTCGACCCTTTCGCTGTGGGACACCTTCCGGGCCTGGCATCCGCTGCAGACGCTCGTCGACACCTGTCTGGTCAACGACATGGTACGCAGCATGCTCGACATGTACGACTGCACGGGCGAGCTGCCGATCTGGCCCCTGGCCTCGGGCGAGACGCGGACGATGATCGGCTACCATGCCGTTTCGGTCATTGCCGATGCCTGGCTGAAGGGGATCCGCGGTTACGACGGCAGGAAGGCGCTTGAGGCGATGGTCCGCTCGTCGGAGGTCAACGCCAAGGGGGCGGACCTCTATGCGGCGCGGGGCTATATCCCCTCGGAACTGCGCAACGAGTCGGTCTCCTGCACGCTGGAGTACGCCTACGATGATTGGACCATCGCCCGCATGGCCGAGGCGCTGGGCAACGACGACGTGGCCCGCACCTACCGGGAACGGGCCATGAACTACGTGAACCTCTTCGACGGCTCGACGGGCTTCTTCCGCGGGCGCCGCAGCGACGGCGGCTGGACCGTGCCGTTCGAGCCCTTCGCCACGGGGCGCGACTATACCGAGGCGACGCCGTGGCACTACCGCTTCTTCGTGCCGCATGATGTGAACGGGCTCATCCAGCTGCTGGGCGGCCGCGAGGAGTTCCTCCGGCAGCTCGACCGACTCTTCACGCTCGAATCGGAGGAGATGCGCCTCGATGTCTCCGACGTGACGGGGCTCATGGGGCAGTATGCCCACGGCAACGAGCCGAGCCACCACATGGCCTATCTCTACAGCTATGCCGGCCAGCCGTGGAAGACCCAGGAGCTGACCCGCCGCCTGCTTGACGAGATGTATGCCCCGACGCCCGGCGGCATCATCGGCAACGAGGACTGCGGGCAGATGTCGGCCTGGTACCTGCTCTCGTCGCTGGGTCTCTATGCCGTCTGCCCGGGCTCGAACGAGTTCGTGCTGACCACGCCGCTCTTCGAGCGGGCCGAGGTCCGGCTGGCCAACGGTCGTGTGCTGACCGTGACGGCCAACGACCCGGCGCGCAACCGCTACATCCGCTCGGTGACGCTCAACGGCGAGCCCGTTGCGGAGAACTTCATCCCCTACGACCGCCTGATGGAGGGCGGGGAGCTCTCGTTCGAACTGACGCGGAGACCCGATCCGGCACGGGGTACGGAACCCGGCACGGAGCCCTACTCGCTCACTCGCGGAGAACGGGTCTCGATCCCCTATACGACGTGCGACGTCTATCTCTTCCCCGAGACGGTCGATGTGGACCTGGCCACGACGACCCCCGGGGCCCGGATCCACTATACGCTCGACGGTTCGGACCCGACCGAATCCTCGCCGCTCTATACGGAGCCGGTGCGGGTGGACCGTTCGCTGACGCTGCGCGCCCGGGGGTTCCGTGACGGCACCGAGCCGAGCCGCGAACTGGTGCTCCGTGCCGTGAAGGCCGCCTTCCGGCCGGGGCTGCAGGTGGCCGGGACCCGCCCCGGCGTCGCATACCGCTACTACGAGGGGACCTTCTCGCGGGTAGCCGACCTTGAGGGGCAGCCGGCGGTCGAACGGGGAGTCCTCCCGGAGGTGACGATCGGCGGGGCCCGGCAGCGCGACCACTTCGGATACTGCTTCGAGGGGTTGATCCGCGTCCCGGAACGGGGCGTCTGGGAGTTCCGCCTGCAGAGCGACGACGGCAGCGTGCTGGAGATCGGCGGCGAGCGGGTTGTCGACAACGACGGTTCGCATGCGGCCGTGGCGGCCACCGGGCGGGTGGCGCTGGATGCCGGCCTGCACCCCTTCCGGCTGCTCTATTTCGAGGATTACGAGGGAGAGGAGCTCTCGTGGAGCTGGCGCCCCTCCGCAGAGGCGGAGTTCGTGCCCGTCCCGGGCGGGAACCTCCTCGTGGCTGATCCCGACTGAATACGAATCATGAACCGAAAACACTGAAGACCATGAGAATGAATCGGATCTGGTGTGCCGTCTCGGCCGCGCTGCTCTTCCTGTCGGCGTGCGCCCCCGAACCGGCCCCCGAGTTGAACGTGATGACGTTCAACATGCGTTATGACAATCCTGAAGACGGGGAGAACAACTGGCGTTTCCGCCGCGAACGGGTGGCCCGGGCCATCGAGATGAACCGCGCCGATGTGTTCGGCGCCCAGGAACTGCTCCTCAACCAGCTCAACGACCTGAAGGGGCTCCTGCCCGGCTATGCCGAGGTGGGGGTTGGCCGCGAGGACGGCGCCGGAGCGGGCGAGTTCAACCCGGTCTTCTACCGCACGGACCGTTTCGAACTGCTCGACTGGGGGACCTTCTGGCTGAGCGAGACCCCCGAGAAGGCCGGCTCGAAGGGGTGGGACGGCGCCTGCGAGCGGCTGGCCACCTGGACCGTGCTGCGTGACCGCGCCGGGCGCGAGATCTTCTTCATCAACACGCACCTCGACCATGTGGGCGAGGTGGCCCGCCGCGAAGGGGTTACGCTGCTGCTCCGGCGCATCGACTCGCTCTGCGGGGGGCGTCCCGTGGTGCTGACCGGCGATTTCAACGCCGAGCCCGAGTCGGAGGTCATCACCCGTGTCGTCGGGAGCGGCCGTCTGCGCCACACCCGCGAGGCGGCTGCCGAGCGCTCCGGGGCGGCGTGGAGCTTCTCCGGCTTCGGGCAGATCCCCGAGGGCGAACGGCAGCTGATCGACTATGTTTTCGTGGACGGCGGGTTCGACGTCCGTTCGTACCGGGTGCTGCCCGATACGCTCGACGGCGGATTCCTCTCGGACCACGCCCCCGTCCTTGTCAAACTGCAATATAACGATACGAAACGATGAGACTCCGAATGTGGAAATACGCCCTGCTGCTCCTGCTGGCGGCGGGCGCGGCGACTGCCCGGGCCGAACGGCCGATCCTGATCCATTCGCACAACGACTACGCGCGCTGTGTCCCCTTCTATCAGGCTTATGCCCAGCATGCGGCCTCGATCGAGGTCGACCTCTTCCTCCGCGACGGGCAGCTGCTCGTCGGCCACGACGAGGAGGAGCTCTCGGCCGGCCTGTCGTTCGAGAAGCTCTATGTCGAGCCGCTGGTCGGGCTCTTCGCCCGCAACGGCGGCCGCGCCTGGCGTGACAGCGACGAGACGCTGCAGCTGATGATCGAACTCAAGTCGGAGACCGACCCGACGCTGCGGGCTGTGACGGCGCTGCTCGACCGCTGGCCCGAGGTCTTCGATGTGGCCCGCAACCCGCAGGCCGTGCGCATCGCCGTGACGGGGCGTGTCCCGGCCCCGGAGCATTTCTGCGACTACGCCCCCTACGTGCGTTTCGACGGCGCCTGGGATGCCGACTATACGCCCGACCAGCTGGAGCGCGTGGCGCTGGTGAGCGCCAACTTCCGGGACTTCTCGCAGTGGAACGGCAAGGGATCGATCATCCCGTCGGAGCTGGCCCGCCTCTGCGAGGTGATCGACCGGGCCCACGCCTGGGGAAAACCCGTCCGCTTCTGGAACGCCCCCGAGGGGACGACAACCTACTATACGTTCTACAACCTGGGGATCGACTACATCAATACCGACCGTCCGGAGAGCTGCGCAGCCTTCTTTTCCGATTTCGGCAACAAGAACTTCCGCATCGGCGACCGTCGCGCCGCCGAGGGAGGTGTCACCGGGACGAAGCGGCTCGACAAGACTACGCGCGACTTCGGCGGTTTCCAGAACGACAAGCTCCAGCTGTCGGAGGGAATCGATGTCTACGTGCCGACCTACCGCAACGACGGCGGCCGCGGGCGGGTCCGCAACGTGATCTTCCTGATCGGTGACGGCATGGGCCTCTCGCAGATCCTCGCCGCGGCCTATGCCAACCGGGGGCTGACGACCCTGCAGATGAAGCACATCGGGCTGCAGTTCAACAATGCGCTGGATGCCTTCACGACCGATTCGGCGGCCGGCGGCAGCGCCCTGGCCACGGGCGAACGCCACGCCAACCGCCACATTGCGATGAGCGTCGACGGAATCCCCTGCCCCTCGCTGAGCGACTATTTCCACGAGCAGGGGTGTGCGGTAGGGGTGCTCACCCTCGGCAACGTGGCAGATGCCACCCCGACGGCCTTTTACGGCCATTCGGTCGAGCGGGACAACTCCGACGAGCTGACCCGGGCCCTGCTCAACGGCCGGATCGACCTGCTGTGCGGCAGCGGGATCCGCCAGTTCGAGGAGCGCCAGGACGGGATCGACCTGGTGGGCGAGTTGTCGAAGCGCTACGCCTTCGTCCGTTCGGTCGACGCGATCGGCGGTGACGGCCGCCCGGTCATCTGCATCGACGAGCGCATGGACGAGGCTGCCGAGGAGACCAACCTCTCGCTGCTGGCCGACGCCACGCGCGCCTCGATTGAGAAGCTGCAGCAGCGCAGCCGGAAGGGCTTCTTCCTGATGGTCGAGGGGGCCAAGATCGACTATGCCGGCCATTCGTGCTGCCTGCCCGGCTCGGTGATCGAGATGCTGAGCTTCGACCTGGCCGT
Organism: uncultured Alistipes sp.; assembly: GCA_944321195.1. Lineage (GTDB taxonomy): Bacteria > Bacteroidota > Bacteroidia > Bacteroidales > Rikenellaceae > Alistipes. The sequence goes on along the minus strand of CALUKL010000082.1, from coordinate 26,520 downwards.
GGCCGAGGCGCTGAAGTTCGCCGATGCGAACGGCGAGACGCTGGTCGTCGTGACGGCCGACCACGAAACCGGCGGACTCGTGCTGCTCGACGGAGACGAGCAGTCGGGCCGCATCCTGGGCATCTACACGAGCGACGACCATACGCCCGCCATGCTTCCCGTCTTCGCCTACGGGCCCGGTGCCGACCGCTTCTGCGGTACCTATCTCAATACGGAGATCGCCCGCCGGATCCGTGAACTGACCCGCTGAACCATGAAAAGAACCGAGATGAAACGAAGGACAATTGCGGCGGCGCTGGCCTGTCTGGCCCTGCCGGCCGCAGCCCAGGGGCTGAAATCGGGCCCCTACGAGCTTCCCTACAAGAATACCTATGTCAAGGAGGTCTTCGTCGCCGAGAACGAGTTCCGCACGGCTGAGCCCGTGACGCGCACGCCGGGGTCATTCGACGAGGCCCGGCAGGTACTCCCCGAACCCTACTGGGAGGGGCACGATGCGGAGATCGAGATGTACTGGCACGCCTGGCGCATCGCCGTGGGGAACATCCGCCAGCCGCAGGAGGGCTCGGGGTTCGTGGCCCCGTACCTCGACATCGCCTACAACGGCAACATCTTCATGTGGGACATGTCGTTCATGATGATGTTCGCGCGCTATGGCTACCGGTTCTTCCCGTTCCAGTCGTCGCTCGACAACTTCTACGCCAAACAGCACCCCGACGGCTTCATCTGCCGCGAGATCCGGGCCGACGGGTCGGACTGCTTCGAACGTTACGACCCCACGTCGACGTGCCCCAACCTGCTGCCCTGGGTCGAACTGGCCTACTACCGGCAGTTCGGGGACCTCGACCGCCTGCACCGGGTCTTTCCGGTGCTGTGCGCCTATGCGAAGTGGTGGCGGCTGAACCGCACGTGGCCCGACGGCTCCTACTGGTCGAGCGGCTGGGGCACGGGTATGGACAACATGCCGCGCGTGAAGGAGGAGTACAACCCGATCTACTCGCACGGCCACATGTCGTGGCTCGACACGAACCTGCAGCAATACCTGGTCGACGCCTCGCTGCTGCAGATCGGTTTCTACATCGAGCGGTGGCAGGAGATCGAGGAACTGGAGGACGAGATGAAGTTCCTGAAGGGCTACCTCAACGAACGGATGTGGGATGACAGGCGGGGCTTCCTCTGCGACCGATATGCCGACGGGACTCTGTGTTCGACGCTCGGGATCGGAGCCTACTGGGCGCTGCAGACCGATGTGCTCGACAGCGTGCGCCTCGCGCGCCTGGTTTCGCACCTGCGCGACACGGCGGAGTTCAACCGCCCGCACCGGGTTCCGTCGCTGGCTGCCGACCACCCGAAATACAACCCCAACGGGCGCTACTGGCAGGGCGGCGTGTGGCCCGGGACGAACTACATGCTCATCGACGGGCTCCGGCAGCAGGGTTATGGAGAGCTGGCGCACGAGATTGCAGAAAACCACTACCGTGCGGTCTTCGAGGTGTGGAAGAAGACCGGGACCTTCTGGGAGTACTACGCCCCGGAGCGGATCGAACCGGGCTTCATGGCGCGCAAGGATTTCGTCGGATGGACGGGGCTTCCGCCCATCGCGGTCTTCATCGAATACATCCTGGGCATCCGCTCGGACTATTCGGAACGTTCCATCGAATGGGACCTCACGAAGACCGAGGCGCACGGTATCTCGCGCTATCCCTTCGGGCCCGAGGGGGTTGTCAGCCTGCGCGTCGGGCGCCGGAAGAGCGTCACGGAGCGCCCCGTGATCCGGGTCGAGTGCGAGGAGCCCTTCGACCTGACGGTCCGCTGGGGCGGGAGCGAGTGCCGCACGGTCCACGTGGCCCAGAGCGGAGAAGTCAAACTGAATTGAAAAAACAGGACCAATCATGAAGAGAGTGATCGCATGGAGCTTTCTGCTGCTCCTGAGTCTGAATACGTCGGCGGCGCGGCCGCAAGGGCTTCGTTTCGCGGCCGACGGCACGTTCCGCATCGTACAGTTCACCGACCTGCACCTCGACCCGCAGACTCCGGAGCGGCAGGCCGAAGCGGAGAAGACCTTCGCGCGCATCGACCGGATCATCCGCACGGAGCGTCCCGACCTGCTGGTCTTCACGGGCGACGTGGTAACGGGCAGCCCGGCTGCGGGGATGTGGCAGCGGCTGCTCGATACGCTCTCCCGCCGGGGAGTCCCCTACTGCATCGTTCTGGGCAACCACGATGCCGAACAGGATCTCCCGCGTCGGGAGATTGCACGGCTGGTGACCTCCGCCGCGGGGAGCCTCAACACGCTCGACGCGACGGGCGAGTTGGCCGACGTGGAGCTGCCGGTCGTGGATTCTGCGGCCCGCAAACCGGCGGCCGTACTCTACTGCCTCGATTCGCACGACTATTCGACCCTCCCGGGGATCGAAGGATACGGCTGGTTCGAACAGGAGCAGGTCGCGTGGCTGCGCGGCCGCTGCGCGGCCCGCACGTCGGAGAACGGCGGCACGCCGCTTCCGGCGCTGGCGTTCTTCCACATCGCGCTGCCGGAGTACGTGGCGGCGTGGCGGAACCCCGACAACTCCCGCATCGGGCGGGCTGCCGAAGAGGAGTGCCCCGGAGTACTGAATCCGGGAATGTTCGCCGCGATGGCCGAGAGCCGGAGCGTCATGGGGACCTTCGTGGGGCACGACCACGACATCGACTATCTCGTTGCGGAACAGGGTATCGTCCTCGGTTACGGGCGTTTTTCGGGGGACAATACGACCTACAACAACCTGCGTCCCGGAGCCCGGGTCATCGTCCTGAGCGAGTGGGTGCGCGGCTTCGAGACCTGGATCCGCGAGGACGACGGCCGCATCGTGGACCACGTCCGGTTCGAAGGGGGCAAAATCGTCAAGTACAAACAATAATCCAGTCATGAGAATCGGCGTAGATTTGGGCGGCACGAACGTTCGTGTCGGATTGGTCGACGAAGGCCGCATCGTGCGGCTGATCTCGGAGCCCTGCAAGTCGGACCGTCCGGAGGGGGAGGTCGTGGCGCATATCGTTTCGCTCATCGAGCGAGTGATCGTCCCCCGTGTGACGCACATCGGCATCGGGGTCCCTTCGGTCGTGGATGCGGCCCGGGGGATCGTCTACAACGTCACGGGGATTCCCTCGTGGCAGGAAGTGCACCTCAAGGAGATGCTCGAAGCGCATTTCGGGATTCCGGTACACGTGAACAACGACTGCAACTGCTTTGCCATGGGGGTTTGCCGCTACGGCGAGGCCCAGGGGTTCCGCGACGTGGTGTGCGTGGCCCTCGGTACGGGAGTCGGGGCCGGAGTGGTGATCGGCGGCAAGCTCTACTGCGGCTGCAACACGGGGGCGGGTGAGATCGGCGGCATCCCCTACCTGGACCGCGACTACGAATACTACTGTAGCAGCCGTTTCTTCGTGGGGCGCGGTACGACCGGCAAGGAGGCTTTCGAACGGGCCGTGGCGGGCGATCCGGAGGCGCTGAAACTCTGGGAGGAGTTCGGCCGGCACGTCGGGCGTCTGGTCATGCTGATCCTCTACGCCTACGACCCCGAGGCGATCGTCTTCGGCGGGAGCATTTCGCACGCCTTCGACTTCTTCAGCGAAGCGATGCACGCCGAGCTGGCGAAATTCCCCTATGCCAGGACCGTCGAACGGGTGCGGATCCGCTGTTCGAAAATCGAAAACATCGGGCTTCTGGGAGCCTCGGCCTGTCATGAATAGCGGGGTGCACAGATCGCCGGGAATGGCGTGGGGGCGGAGTGCCGGCGGGCGGGATTTCAGTGCGCGGGGTGCTCTGTTGGGCGGAGTGCTCCTTGTGGCTGCGGCCCTCCTGGCTTCGGGATGCGGCCGCGTGATCCGCGCGGAACGCCCCGTGCAGGTGACGCCGCGCCCCGTGGAGGTGGCCGAAGGCGAGGGTGTTTTCCGGCTTACGGCCCGGGTGCCCTACTGGATGCCCGGTGGGGAGCCCGGTGGAGAGCGCGGTGAAGAGCGCGGTGAAGGGACGGTTGCGGGGATGGAAGCTGTAGGCGAGGCGTTCGTCGAACTCTTGACGCCTTGCTTCGGGCAGCCGCCGGTCCGGGCCGAACGCCTCCCGGAACGGGGCGGTATCCGGTTCGAGATCTGCGATACGCTGGGTGCCGGGGCCTATTGCCTTGAGGTGACGCGCGAGGGGATCGGAATCCGCTCGGGTGATGCCGCCGGGGCGTTCTATGCCGTGCAGACGCTGCGTCAGCTGCTGCCGCCCGGGGCGCTCAGCCCCGGCGGACCGGTGCGGGCCGTCGAGATCCCCGAGGTGCGCATTGTCGACCGACCCTGCATGGCCTATCGGGGGCTCATGCTCGATGTGGCCCGCCACTTCTTCACGGTCGACGAGGTGAAGCGCACGATCGACCTGATGGCCCTCCACAAGATGAACGTCTTCCACTGGCATCTGACCGACGACCAGGGCTGGCGCATCGAGATCCGCCGCTATCCCGAACTGACACGGGTCGGGTCGGTGCGACGCCGGACGCTGATCGGCAAGGATCCCGGCGGCGAATACGACGAGTCGTGCCGCTACGACGAGACCCCCTATGGCGGCTATTATACACAGGCGCAGATCCGCGAGGTGGTGGACTATGCCGCCCGGCGCTTCATTACGGTGATCCCCGAGATCGAATTCCCGGGGCATGCCGTGGCGGCCCTGGCCTCGTATCCCTGGCTGAGCTGTACGGGCGAGCGTTACGAGGTGCGCCAGACGTGGGACATTGACGACCGGGTCTTCTGCCCGGGGCGCGAGTCGACCTTCGAATTCATCGAGGGGGTCCTCTCCGAGGTGCTGGAACTCTTCCCGTCGGAATATATCCACATCGGCGGGGACGAGTGCCCGACGAAGATGTGGGCCCGCTGTGGATACTGTCAGGCCCGGATGCGGGCGGAGGGTATTGACGACCTGCGGGGGCTCCAGGGCTATGCCACGGCCCGGGTCGAACGCTTCCTGCAGGCGCACGGCCGGCAGCTGATCGGCTGGGACGAGATTCTCGAAAGCGGGGTGACCCCGACCGCCGTCGTGATGTCCTGGCGCGGTACCGAAGGGGGCGTCCGTGCCGCCCGGCAGGGTAACCGGGTGGTCATGTCGCCCTCGACCTATTGTTACTTCGACTATTACCAGACGGAGGATACCGCCTCCGAACCCCTGGCCTGGGGCGGCTACCTCCCGCTCGAAAAGGTCTATGCGTTCGATCCGTATGAAGGGCTCGACGAACGGGAGCGGGCCTGCGTCCTGGGGGTTCAGGCCAATCTCTGGACCGAATACATCCCCGATTTCGGGCAGGCACAGTACATGCTGCTGCCGCGGTTGAGCGCCCTGGCCGAGGTCGGGTGGAGCCTCGACCGCAAGGATCCGGCCGATTACCGGAGGCGTCTCGCCCGGCTGGCCCGCTGTTACGATGCCGCCGGTTTTCGCTATGCACGGCACGGTTTCGGGGAGTGATTCCCGCCGTTCCGCCCCGGCCGGTGTGCAGATCTGCGTAATATGAGGACTATATTACGCGAAATGCGTCCATTTCCATTGTAAGAGTTTATAAATTTGAATATCGGAAAGTGTAAACTGATCCCGACAGGGCATCTTATGCGCTTTTGTTTGGAATATTATTAAAAAAATAATTAAAAAATATTAAAAATTTTTTGAAAAACGATCTCTTCCCAAGACTTCTCTAATTAACTATTAACCTTAACTCTATGGAAATGAATTCGACACTTTCAGAGAAGAAGTGGAGATTCCTCCGCGTTCTTCTGATGAGCCTGCTGTTGGGCATGCTCATGCTTCCTGTTGAGGCCCAGAACCGGGTGACGGTTTCGGGACGCTTGACCGATACGGGCCAGAACCCGTTGATTGGCGCCTCGGTCATCGAACAGGGGACGACCAACGGCGTCACGACCGATGTCGACGGCCGTTATACGATTTCGGTGAATGCCGACGCCGTGCTGGAATTCTCGTTCATCGGCTACAAGACGCAGGCCGTCCAGGTGATGAACCGCACGCAGATTGATGTGGTCATGGAGGATGACGCCATGATGATCGGCGAGGTCGTGGCCATCGGCTACGGCTCGCAGCGCAAGGAGGACCTCTCGATGGCCGTGACCACCGTCAAGGTCGACGATGCCGCCCGCAGCCGCGCCTCCGACCTCGGTACCCTCCTCCAGGGCCGCATGCCGGGTGTCACGATCATGCAGTCCGGCGACCCGATGCAGAAGGCTTCGTTCTCCATCCGCGGCCGCGGCTCGAAGGGCAACGACCAGGGCACCGAGCGCGGTAACGACGGCCCCACCTCGGGTGACGGCGTGCTGGTGGTTGTCGACGGCGTGCCCAACGCCCCCTACATGGTTGAGGACATCGAGACCATCACCGTCCTGAAGGATGCCGCCTCGGCCGCCATCTACGGTGCATCAGTCGGATCGAGCGGCGTCGTGCTCATTACGACCCGCCAGGCCGAGGCCGGCAAGACGCGCGTCAATGTCAACGTCTCGCTCGGTTTCGAACGCTCGATGAACCTCCCCACGATGCTCAATGCCCAGCAGTTCTGCGACGTATGGGCCAAGGCCGTGTCGAATTCGGCCAACGGCTCGCTGCCGAACCTGGCCAACCCCGAAGTCTATGCCGGTGCCAACGTGACGCGCACCGACTGGCTCGACGAGATCTTCCGGACCGGCCTCACCCAGCACTACGGGATCTCGATCAGCGGCGGCACCGAGAAACTGCAGTCGATCCTCTCGGTCACCTACGACGACAAGGAGGGTACGCTGCTCAATACCTGGAGCCAGACCCTCGGCGCCAAACTCCATACGACGTTCAAGCCCGTCAAGTGGCTGAAGCTCTCCGAGCGCGTCTCGTTCGAGTACTCCAACGGCCAGGGCAACGTCAACACGTCGCACACCGGCCCGATCCTCGGTGCCATGTGGTTCCCTGCCTCGGCCTCGGTCTATGACCGCGATGCCGACGGCAACATCGTCTACGACAGCTACGGCAAACCCAAGTACGGCGGCATCGCCTCGTCGGCCGACATGGCCGCCGGCGTCACCGGCCCGAACATCGTCAACCCGGTAGCCCAGCTTGAGACCATGCGTCGCCGCTATCCCCGCACGAAGGTCTTCTCGACCACCTCGCTGGAGATCAAGCCCATCACCGAGCTGACCATCAAGTCGGAGTTCACGGCCGACCTCGATACGCGCGAGGAGGACGAATTCTCGCCCGCCATCGACGTGCCGGGCGGCTCGACCACCGGTACGCGCGACCAGTACTACTTCAACAACTTCCACACGCTGTGGGAGACCACCGCCACCTATGCCCAGGTCTTCGGACGCCACCACATCAGCGCCATGGCCGGCTTCACGACCGACTACCAGAAGAACCACTACCGCGAATACCGCACCAAGGGGTATATCGACGCCACGGACAACAACATGGTCTGGGACTCGGCCGACGAATGGGCCAGCAACCCCTCGGAGACGCTGCGTGACTACGCGATGGTTTCGGTTCTGGGCCGTATCGGTTATTCGTTCGACGACCGCTACTTCCTGGTCGGCAGCATCCGCCGCGACGCCTCGTCGAAACTCCCCTCCGCGAAGAACTACGACTGGTTCCCCTCGGTGTCGGGCTCGTGGAAAATCTCCTCGGAGAAGTTCTTCCAGAACTCCTCGCTCACGAAGGTCTTCGACCTGGTCAAGCTGCGCGCCGGTTGGGGTAAGGTCGGCAACGTGACCCTCTACTCGCTGCCCAACCCCACGCAGATCCCGCTGCTGACCTACACGGACGGCTCACTCATCGGCGGAAATACCGTCTACGGTACCTATCTGGAGACGATCGCCAACACCAACGCCACGTGGGAGACCACCGTACAGACCAGCGTCGGTCTCGACCTGACGATGTTCCAGAACAAACTCGAGTTCAGCGCCGACTATTATTATAAGGAGACGCGCGACCTGATCGACTACATCCCGACGCCTTCGCAGATCGGTGTGGAGAACCCGCCCCTGGGCAACATGGGCAAGGTTATCAACCGCGGTTGGGAGTTCTCGGCCTCGTACAAGAACAGCGCTGCCGACGGCAAGTTCAACTACAACGTCTGGGGTACCTTCTCGGTCAACAAGGGCTGGGTCGATGACTACGGAGCCCAGAAGATCGTGCAGCACAACAACCCGAACATCAACAGTACGCCGATCCTCTACTCGGCCGCCGGCTACCCGTGGTACTCCTACTACATCTACCGCACCGACGGCATCTTCCGCTCGCAGGAGGAGATCGACCGCTACGTGAGCAAGAACGCCGAGACGGGTGAGGTGACCCAGGTGCAGCCCAACGCCAAGGTCGGTGACCTGAAGTTCGTCGATACGAACGGCGACGGCGTGATTACGGACGACGACAAGGTGCTGACGGGCTGCTACACCCCCAAACAGACCTATTCGTTCGGCGGTTCGTTCGACTGGAAGGGATTCGACTTCAGCATCATGTTCCAGGGCGTGGCCGGCAACTACATCTACAACGGTACGAAGCAGATGGCCATGAACGGCCGTCAGGACATGGGCAACCTGATCTCCGATGTCTTCAACACGTGGGATTTCAACCCCTCGGGCAGCGAGTACCCGCGTCTGGGCATCGTCGAGGATGACAACGGCAACTACGTGAAGTTCTCGGACATCTTCCTTGAGAAGGGCGACTACCTGCGACTGAAGAACATTACGCTGGGTTATACGCTCCCGAAACACATCACCCGCCACATCGGCCTCGAAAAGGGCTCGCTGCGTGTCTACATGAGCATCGACAATGTGGCTACGATCACCGGTTATTCGGGCATCGACCCCGAAGTCGGGAACTACGGTGTCGACGCCGGTGTCTATCCCGTATCGCGTTTCTTTAACTTTGGTGTAAACGTCAACTTCTAAACTACAAATCGACCATGAAAAAGATATTGTTAAGTATTTGTCTGGCCGTCAGCGTATTCGCTCTTTCGGGCTGCGCCGACTTCCTCGACCGTGAGCCCTATGGCCGCGACACGTCGTGGAAAACCGACGAGGATGTCATGAAGGCCGTCTATGCGCTCTACTATTTCGTGTCGCCGCACTGGAGCGAGGAGATCTGCGGCCGCGGGCACATGTGGTTCGAGTGTGCGAGCGACAACGTGCTGATCGGTCGTGACCGCCCGGCCGTGGACGAGATCCGCGAATTCCGCATGTCGCCCTCCAATGACCAGGATGTCAAGAATGTCTGGGGCGTCATGTACCAGAACGTCGCCAAGGCCAACAACATCATCAAGCTGGTGCCGGATCTGAGCGTCTCCGAGTCGGTCAAGCACCTGGCGGTCGGTACGGCCTACTTCTTCCGCGGCTTCTCGATGCTGTGGATGGTCCCCTATTACGGTGACGACACGAACGGCGGTATCCCCATCATCCTCGACACGACGCCGATGGACGAGATGGACTCCCCGCGTCCGGACCATGTGCTGAAGAACTACGACCAGATCATCGCCGACTTCCGCCGTGCCGCCGAGGAGCTGCCTTACTTCTCCGAGCTTTCGGCCTCGCAGTACGGCCTGCCGCACAAGGCGGCCGCCTGGGCCTTTGCCGCCCGTGCCGCCCTCTATGCCGCACAGTATGACGCCTCGTACTACAACACGGTCATCGAGATGTGCAACCAGGTCATGGGAATGACCGGCGCCGACAAGCGCTCGCTCTACATCGACCCGAACGACAAGTCGAAATCCTTCGCCAACCTCTGGCGCAAGGAGCAGAACCACAGTTCGGAGTATATTTTCTCGCTGGAGGGCGATGCCACCAACGGCGCCCGTTACCACGGTGCGACGTTCGTGAATGCCGGCTGGGGCCTCTACAACACGTGGGGATACTACACGCCGAGCCTGGAGCTTTGGAATGCCTTCGAGGAGGGTGACCAGCGCCGCGAGGCCACGATCCTCTACCCGGGCAACCACGTGAAGTTCATGGGCCGCGACATCACCTTCGGCGGCTATTGCACGGACGGTTCGATCTCCTCCTACACCACCAGCCACGTGTCGGCCGGACTCATCAACCAGAAGTTTATCTCGCCCTGGGAGACGGGCAGCTACGAGGAGGTGTCAAACCAGCGTGACAAACTCTTGAATACGCTCAACGTCTGCCTGATGCGTTATGCCGACGTGCTGCTGATGAAGGCCGAGGCGCTGATCTGGACCCAGGGTGAGGGCAACGGCGAGGCCAAGGAGCTGCTTGGCGACATCCGCGAGCGTGCCGGGCTGCCCCGTGAGAATGCGGCCACGAAGGCCGAGCTGCAGAACCAGCGCCGTTGCGAGCTGGCCTTCGAGTTCCAGCCCAGCCGCCATATCGACGTGATCCGCTGGGGCCTGGCCCAGGAGTACTATGCGAAACCGCTGCACAGCGTGGTTTCGAAGATGGTCGACGGCCAGATCAAGACCGAAGAGGTGGAGGTCTATCCGGGCCGTACCTTCAATCCGACCTACAACAAGGTGTTCCCCATTCCGGAAACGGCTTTCAACGGAACGGTGAACCTCAAGCAGAACAAGGGCTATTAACCGATTGATAAATAGAGACAGTCATGAAAATCAACAAGATATTGGGGGCGATGCTCCTCCTGGGGGCGATGCTCCCGCTGGCAGGGGCCCAGGCCCAGACCTTGCGGCTGAAATGTATGTCGTGGAACGTCAAGGCACTGGAGCTGGAGGACAATACCAATGTGACGCGCGACATCACGCGCTTCGTGGATGCCATCCGGCAGGAGAATCCCGACATCGTATGTTTCAACGAGTTCGAGACCGCCAGCGGTCTGATGAGCTCGAAGGAAAAGCTGACCGAATTTGCCCGGGAGCTCGGCATGTTCCCCTTCTTCATCTGGTCCTATGACAAGGACAACGGCTACTACGGGAACGGCATCCTGTCGAAGTACCCGATCGTCAACTCGAAATCGGTCCTGCTCGGCAAGTACACGGGTGCCGACCAGCGTTCGGTGGGTTGGGCCGACATCCTGGTGCCGACGGATGCCAACCCCGACGGGGTGAAGGTCCGGGTCATCTGTACCCACCTCGACGCCTTCGGCGGCGACGAGACCTGCTTCGAGCAGGCCAAGGAGGTGATTGCCGATGCAGTGGTCCCCGCTACGCAGGCCGGCATCCCGTCGGTGCTCATGGGTGACATGAACTGCGGCCCGTCGACGGAAGCCATCAAGGAGTATCAGAAATACGGTACGAAGCTCTGCAACAACGACGCCACCTTCGGCGGGTACAGCAAACTCGACTATTTCCTCTCCTTCCCGGCCGGCGAATGGAACTGCACGGATTTCAAGGTGCTCAATACCGGCGATTATCCCAACCTCTCGGACCACTTCCCCATTATCGGTACGGCCGTATTGAAATAACTAACCGAAACAGACTGAAACGATGAAAAACGTTAAGAAATACCTCTCGACCATGCTGGCCCTGGCCTTGGCTCTGCCGATGTTCACGGGCTGCAACAACGGGTTGGACGAGTACCCCTCGGATGCGCAGATCCCGGCTCCGTCGGACAAGTTCACCACCGACATCCAGTTCGTATCGCGCCTGAGCGACGCGTCGCTCTGCGCCAGCGAGGAGGACTGCCGGGCCGTGCACGACTACATCGTCACGACGCTCAACGGAAAGAACGGCTCCTGGCTGACGATCCTCGACCGGGCCGACAATGGCAAACTGTCGGAGATGCTCGGCACGGCGTTCGATTCCTACCGCTGGACGACCTTCGCCTTCAACCGGATCGTCGACAAGACCTCCTATCAGGGCAGCATGCTCTATGTGAACCAGTGCCTGACCGAGTCGAAGGGGGTTCCCTGCGGCGCAGGGTGCTACGTGACGGGGCTGACCACCGGGATGACCGGTGTGCGCACCGACAAGAACGATCTGGGTGAGGTGACCGGTACGACGGCCGTTTCGTTCGACGTGAACGTCGTGACGGCCCGTTTCGACACGGCGGACCAGATTGCGGCCTTCGGCGGCAGCGAAGGGGTGCTCCGTTCGTTCTACAACGACAACATGCCCTTCCTGATGATCGGAACGGTGAAGAACGACCTGTTCGGGTCGCTGCAGGGAATAGGCCAGAGCGTGGGGACAAGCTACGGCTTCAATGTCTTCGAGGTGGCAAAGGGGGCGCAATATACGATCTTCCTGTTGACCGAGGAGCGTTTCTGGGGGCTGAACGGTGTCCAGAAGGAGACCCTGACCGACGGCATCGAGAGCTATGCCATCAAGGTGATGTGGTAGCTCCCCGGGCCGGAACGGCAAGAGGCGGAACCGCAAAGGTTCCGCCTCTTTTCTTGTCTGGCATCATGACCAACTTGTTAGGGGCTTTTTCCGTATTGCGTGCTGCCGCCGGGCGGTTGCCCTCCCCTGGCGGGGAGGCCGCGGGGTCAGCGCGAGGCGACGAGCGACGACGGTGTGACGCCCATCGAGTCGCGCGCCCAGTCGCCGTGGGCCCGGAGCACCTGTTCGATGATGTCGCGCACGGCCCCTTCGCCCCCTTTGAACTCCGAGACGTAGCGCGAAGCCTCGATCACCTCGGCGACGGCATCCGACGGACAGACCGGGATCCCCACTTCGCGCATACACTCCAGGTCGGGGATGTCGTCGCCCATGTAGATCACGTCGGAGGGCGCCACTCCCTCGTTCCGGAGGTATTCGTGCAGCGCCGCGATCTTGTCCATGCAGTCGACGTAGTAGTGGCGGATCCCGAGCATCCGGAGCCGGTGTTCGAGCGTCTTGCCGCGTCCTCCGGTGATGATGCAGACACGGTAGCCCAGCTTGATGGCGTAGGCCAGCGCATAGCCGTCCTTGGCGTTGTAGCGGCGGATGAAGTCGCCGTCGGGCGTGGGGATGATCCCCCCGTCGGTCATCACGCCGTCGACATCGAAGATGAAGGTCCGGCAGCGTGCTATCTGTTCCTTGAAGTTTTCCATATGTTTTCGCTGATTTGGGTATAGATCTCCTGAAGGGTCGGGTTGCCGTCGAGCAGGGCGAGGTGCCGCTCTTGCGTGGCGGTGTCGTTGCGTACGGCGGGGCCGGTCTGCACGTCGCGCGGCGAGGAGCTGTCGCACGCCTTGGCCGCGGTTTCGGCGATCAGCGGCTTGAGTACCGCAAAGTCGAGCCCGGCGCTGCGGACCACCGCCTCGCCCAGGGCGTACATGTGGTTGGCGAAGTTGCAGGCGAAGACCGCGGCGAGGTGCACTTTGCCCCGCTGTGCGGAGTCGGCCCAGAGCACCGTCCGGGAGAGCGTGCGGGCAAAGGCTTCGAGTTCGGTCCGGAATCCGGGGTCCGATGTTTCGAGGAAGACCGGGATTTCCGAGAAATCGACCCGGCGGCCCTTGGTGAAGGTCTGCATCGGGTAGAAGACCGCACGGTGCGCAAATCGCTCCGGAATGGCTTCCAGAGGTACGCTTCCGGCGGTATGGGCGACGGCGGCCGATGCGGGGACCGGCAGCGTGGAGGCCACCTCGGCCACGGCGCGGTCGCTCACGGCGATCAGATAGATGTCGGCGTCGCGGCGGAGCGCTTCGGGGTCGGAACTCCAGTTGCATCCGGCCAGGGCGGCGACGGTACGGCCCCGTTCCGGATTGCGGGCGAAGAGCTGGAGGAGTTCCAGGCCGCTTCCGGCGATGGCCAGGGCCAGGGCCTCTGCCAGGTTTCCGCTTCCGATAATGACGACTCGTTTCATCTCTTTTATTCCTGATTTACAGCAGGTCTGTCAATCGCACGTTGTTCGGTGAGTGGAGGACCTCCTCCTTGAGTGTCTCCACTTCGCGGTTCATGCGGGCCAGTTCGGGGGTTTGTTCCAGGTCGAGGGTGGTCTGTCCGGTGCGTTCGACGGCTTCGAGGATGCCGTAGACGGTGGTCGACGAGAGGTCGTGGGCCGGGGCGAAGGCCACTTCGCGTTCGCCGTCGCCGCTGCGCACGGCGATCAGTTGTCCGGCCTGCACGAGCTGGAAGAGAATGTCGTTGACGATTCGGGTCGGGAGCCCGAGGCGTTTGCGGATCTCGTCGGTCGGGAGCGTTCCGCCGTGGTCGCGGAAGTTACGTGCTACGAGAATCATCACCGCGAGGAGCACCTTGCGGCGCTGGTCGTAGCTGATGCGCAGCGATTCGCGCTCCTCGGCGAAGCGGCTGATGTTCTGGTAGGCGAACGAGAGCTCGCCGCCGAAGAGAAGGATCTCCCAGGAGGTCTGCATCCAGATGAGGAAGAGCGGCAGGGCGGCGAAACTGCCGTAGACGGCGTTGTAGGAGGTCATCCAGCGCTGGACGTAGACGTAGCCCCACTGGAAGAGCAGAAAGATGGTCCCAGCGACGATTCCGGCCATCAGGGCGCTCTGGAACCGCACCCGGGCGTTGGGGATGATCAGGTAGAGCAGGGTGAACATCGTCCAGATGACGACCATCGAGGCCAGGCGGGAGAGGGTCGTGAAGTACCACTTGTCGTAGAGGCCCAGGACCTGCTCGATGTAGTTGCCGACGGCATTGGCGAGGATCCAGAGCACGGGGACGATCATCACCACGGCGATGTAGTCGGTCCACTGACGGGCGATGCTTCGTTCGACCTTGACCTCCCAGATGTTGTTGAAGGCGTTTTCGATCGACCCGAAGACGCGGATCACGGCCCAGAAGAGCATCACCAGACCCACGGCGGCCACGACGCCGCCCTGGGTTCGGGCCAGGGCGTTTTCGGCGAATCCGACGATGTAGTCGACGGTTTCGGGGTGTTGGGGGAAGAGCTCGTAGAGGTTTTCGACGAGTCCGTCGGCGAGGCCGAATCCCTTGACCACGGCGAAGACCAGGGCCAGGAGCGGCACGAGCGACATGAGCGTGTAGAAGGTGAGCGCTGCGGAGCGGACCAGCGTTCCGTGCTCGACCAGCCCGCGGGCCGTGTAGAAGAGCAGCCGGTATTGCTGTACGAGCCACCGCACGACGGGATTGCGCCATTCGTTGATGTCCTCCCGGAAGATCGTATCGGTAAAGTAGGTGAAGAGTTTTCGGAGTTTCATGGGCTCGGTCCGCCATCGCGGTGCTATTTGACAAAGATAGCTATTTTAGGCGGATCGCCCAAAAATCGTTCCCGATTTTCGTGAAGGCCATCCGCAGGTCGGCGCCGGAATGGGTGCCGAGGCGCCGCATGAGCTCCTCGGCCGGGAGCGGGAAGTCGCGTTTGAGGAGTTCGAGGCCGCGGCCTTTCAGTTCTCGCTTCAGCCGCTTCGGGTCGTAGGGCTCGATCCGCTCGACGGGCAGTACGCGCCCGATGATGCCGTGCGGCTCCTCTTCGGCGAATCCGAATCCGAGGTCGCTCCAGCAGTCGGCCTTCCCGGCCAGATGGAGGCGCGCGAGGCGGGCTTTCTGGAGGGCGACGTCCGGGACCACCAACCAGTGGTAACGCGCCGGATCGAATGCCGGGGCTTCGGGCGCGGCGGCTCCGGGCCGGGCCGAGAAGCTCCCTGTACCGAGCGCCGTGGCCGTAACGAGCGGTCCCGAGCCGTCGGCATAGACCACGACCTCCTTGCACTCGTCGCCCGACGAGACGACCTCCACGCGGCTTCCGGGAAAGAGCCGCAGGGCCTCGTCCACATCGAACAGCGGGGAGTTTTTCAGGCAGAGCCGCGGCGCGATCCGGTCGATCGCCGGTCTCAGGGCCACGATGTCGGGCGAGCAGGCTTCGAGCCGCACCTGCTTGCGCCCTTCGGCCGAACGGCGGTCGGGATCGGCGTAGACCCAGTCGAAATGCAGCCCCCGGCGGTCTAAAAACTCCTCGGCCGAAGAGTTGACGACCTCGATATTCGCAACCCCCATTCTCGAAAGGTTGTCGGCGGTGATGCGGGCCAGCAGCGGGTCGCGTTCGAGGGCCACGACGCGGCGGAAATGCCGGGCGAGATAGAGCGCATCGACCCCCAGCCCGCAGGTGAGGTCCAGCACCGTGTCGCCCGCGATCCGTTTGTGGGCGGCCGTCGCTTCGCTCGATGCCTGCTCGAAGGCCCGCGGAGGCAGGATGCACTGCGCGGCGGCATACGTCGGGAGTTTGCGTTCGGCGCGTGCGAGGTACTTGACCTGCGTGGCGACAAGCCGGGCATGGGGAACCGTCCGGTCGAGCGCCACCTCCAGCGGGTCGCGGCCCCGGGCGGCGGCAATCGCTTGCCGAAGCTCGTCGCTACGGAGCAGGTCGTATTCCTCGGCGGTGATCATGGGGCGAAAGCGTTTGTTTTACGGACGCAAAGGTAGGCTTTTTTTCGGTTCCCGGCACCCTGCGGCGAGCGTTGCAAGGAGGAAAACCGCATAGAGGAGGATGGTGGGAGCCTTTTCGAGCGTATAGTCGGTTGTGCCTCCGGGCAGTGCGGCGGTCGCCCGGGCCAGGAAGTTGACCGCTTCGGCGGCCTTGCCCGTCACCAGCCCGAAGAGCGGCGCAAGCCATCCGACGGGCAGGAGCATCCAGAGCGCACCGCCGAATACCACGACCCCGGCCAGCAGGATGGCCACCGGATTGACGACCAGCCCGGCCAAGGGCACTATGCCGAAGGTGTGCGAGACGAGCGGGGCCGTAGCCAGTGTGGCCGTCAACCCGATCACGTAGGCGTCGCTCACGGCATTCAGCCATCGGTGGCGGGTCCGGCACCTGCGGCAGAGGGGCACACCCCAGAGGAGAATCCCTGCGACGGCGAGGAACGAGAGCAGGAAACTCAGGTCGCCGATCCAGTTGGGATTCCAGAGCAGCATCCCGAAGGCCGCCAGGGCCAGGGCATTCATCCCGACATACTCCGACGCGGAGGCGAGTGCGGCCTGGAGGAAGGTGCACATCACGGCGGCCCGTATGGCGCTGGGCGGGAATCCGGCCGCGGCGACAAAGAGCCAGATGGCCGCCGCTGCGAGAAGGTTCTTCCAGAGGTGCCCGCGCCGCAGCAGGGGCAGCCACCAGAGCAGGGCGTTCACCACGACGAAGACAATCCCCGTATGGAGCCCCGATACGGCCAGCAGGTGCGAAAAACCGCTCCGGGAGTAGACTGTGCGGAGTTCGGCGGGGATTCCGCGCCGTTCGCCCGCAGCCATCGCCTCGACGACGGCCCGGGCTTCGGGAGCCATCGGCAGACGGTCGAGACGTTCGACAGCCCGGCGGTGCAGGGAGGCACCCCGGGGCTCCTCCCGGTCGAGGATCGCCCGTTCTCCGATCCACAGCGTTCCGGCATAGCCCCGCCGTTCCATCAGCCGCCGGTAGCTCTCGGCTCCGCCCTGGAACGGCCTCACACGACCCCGGCAGCGGATCCGCTCTCCGTCCCGAAGCCGGGTCAACGAATCGGCATAGAGCCGGATCCGGGTCTCCGAAGCGTGCCAATGGCCATTCGTCGGGTCGCGCCAGGCCGTGACTGCGGCATCGGCGACCGAATAGCGCTCCCGTTCGACGGGAAATCCCTCCACGACGATTTCGTAGAGGGTGTACACCTCCCGGGGGACCGAAATTTCGGGAGCCCGGAGTTGTGCCGCGGCGAATCCCGACGTGAGGAGCATCGCCACGGCGGCCGCTCCCGAACGGAAGAGGAGGGCCACGATGCCCGTACAGACGAAAGCCCCTGCGAGAAACCACAGGGGCAGTTCGTACACTCCGGCCAAGGCAATCCCCGCGGCGAAGGGTGCGAGGAGCTTGACCATCGGCATCCGATTGAGCCGATCCAGCAGGCAGGCGATTTTCATACCTGCAAGATAATCAAAACAGACGAAAAAAAGTCACTCGGGTGACAGAAAAAGCTCCCACCCGTCGGCCACCTGCCGCATGTCGGCCGGAGTCCCGTTCTCCACGCGCGAGATGGCCGCGGCGAGGGGGATCATCGTTCCGGCGTCGCGCGTGTCGAGCGGCTCATCGGGGTCGATGCCCGTATCGGCGGCCACGGCGCGGATGTAGAGGCCGGTATGGTTCTCCGAGGGCGGGGCCCAGCGGGAGATCATTCCCCGGATGGTGTCGAGCCCGTAGCGGACGCGGTAGGTGTCGAGCAGGACGAAGATGGCGCGGTATCCCCAGGCCAGCGTCTCGAACTCCTTGAAGTCCGGGTCGCGCGAGGGGCGGATCTCACCCCGGTAGCGGACCCTCGACTGGCGGATGTTTCCCGGATTGCGGTTATCGAGTCCCCGTGCCATAGTCGTCGTCCTTGATGTGAAGGTGGGATTCCACGCGGCGTTTGGCGTAGCGCCGCAGCCAGCGGAAGAGCGGGGCCTCGGAGAGCTGCGCGGCATTTTCGAGGAACGACCAGAACTCCACGCCGCAGGTGAATCCGGTGAAGAGCTTGGCGAGGTTCAACTGCATGAAGTCCAGTACGCAGCAGTCCAGGAGCCAGGCCATTGCGATGGCCGTGACGGAGAGTCCCATCTTGACGACCGTGCGCCAGGCCTTGCAGCTTTCGAAGTACCACTCCCGCCCTTCGCGGCGGGCGACGGCCCGGTCGGCGAAGATCCCCGAGACGAAGTCCACCCCGATGAAGAGCAGTGTGGTGATGACGAGCGGATGAATGGGGGCGAAGAGGGCGGCAACACCGGCCACGACGCCGCTAACGAACCTGAACAAAGCCTCCATCGGTCGTACAGCGGTTGAAGATGTTCTTTTCGGGTCGGTACTCGGGGAATTCGTCCCGGTTGTTTTCGAGGTAGTCGGAGGCCCGGCGCAGGAGCGTGCGGGCTTCGCAGCGCAGGGCGTGCCGATGCCGCAGGCGGGCTTCGTCGTCGGCGGGCTGGCTCCAGGAGGATTTCGGGGCTGTTGTTCCGCACTGTCCGGTGCGGATGTCGAGCCGCGGTTGCAGGGCAAGCCGGGTGAAGAGCGCCAGAGGGGCTGCAAGGTATGTGTTGCGGAAGTCGGCATGGTCTCCGGCGAGGAGTTTTTCGTGGAGTTCCGGGCCGATCACCGGAACGATGTAGCGTTGTTCTGCGGCGGCGATGTCGGCCTCGCCGAAGGTCTCGGGCGGGAGGTACTCGCCCTCCCGGAAGGCGAGTTTCAGGAGTTGGAGAGGTGAGATGAGCGTATTCATGGGAAGGGTTCGTTTTCGGCGCGCCGCCGCCGTGCGAAGCCCTCCGGTTGGGCCCGGAGGCTCCGCACGGGCGGCGATCATCCGATGCTTGTGACGTTGTATTTGGTGATTTCGGAGAGGAAGGCCTGCTGTTTGGGGTCTTCGGGGTCGTAGTCGAGCCCGTCGGCCTTGCGGGCCTCCCAGACCTTCATGTAGATGGGTTTCGAGCGGGTCGGCGGGCGGTTGACGATCTGCAGCGAGGAGGTGTCGAGGCCGAGGACGGCGGTGATGATCTCGCGGATGGGTTCGGTGAGCTCGGCCTGTTCGGCGAGGATCACCGTGTTGAGGGCCACCTCGTACTCGTGGAGGATGCGCTCGGCGTTGAATCCCGAGGCGTAGTCCAGACCGCTCAGGGTCCGGAACCAGGAGTGTGCCACGACGATGTCGCTGACGGCCTGTTCGTGCAGGGCCTGCCAGTCGCCTTCGTTCTGGGCCGTGATGGGGATGAAGCGAGAGTTGTCGTCGTCGCCGCCGTCGCGGATGACGAACATCACCTGCCCGGGGTTTCCGGCGAACTTGCGTTCGGCCATGCGTACGATGCGCTCGGCTTCGGCCTCGCTGTCGACCGTCGAGTCGAGCATCATCACGCCGGAGAGCTGGAAGGAGTTGTCCAGTCGGGAGATGTTCCAGCGGTCGGTTTTGTAGGCAATGGCCGAGACGCCGAATCCGGCGATGTAGGTCGGGACGCCGTAGTGCTCGAACATGGGTTCGTAATCCTTGTAGTGGACGATCGCGCGGAAAGTCCCGTCCTCCTGGGGCTCGAAATTCGGATAGAGGGGGAGCGTCCGGGCCTCGGTGGGCTTGAAGGCCGACCAGTCGTGGTGGAGGAGGATGTGCTCCGCGCCGCGTGCCACGCGGCAGCGGGATGCGTCCTGGTGGTAGATCGAGAGGAATGAATGGTCGGCGTCGGTGACGATTTCGAGGAAGGCGTTTCCGAAGAGCGACTTGTCGAATGCCAGTTTGTTGAGCACCTGTCTCAGGCTCTCCCCGCTACCGTTTACGCGGCGGACGAATGCGGCCAGGGCGGGCTGCCGGGTCTCGTCGCAGATGAACCCCTTTCCCGAGATGTAGTCGGCCTTGTCGTTGATGATGCGTCGGTGTGTGGTCGACCGGCGGGCCATCAGGGCGAGGGCTGCGGGGAAGAGGTTGTCGTCGCCCCAGCGCCAGAAGCGGTCGTTTTCGACCCGTGTCGTACCCAGCGTGACATAGGGATCCGTGCGATTGGCGACGGCGACGGCGGTTTTGAAGTTTTTCGCTTTGCTCATGGGAAATTTCGGATTTCGGGGGAGTACCGCCACACCCTGTGGCGGGTTGCGGCGGTACCTGGTGAGAATTACTGTTTGTAGGCGTAGGTGATCAGGGCCTCATCGAGGAGCGTGCAGCCGGCCATGAAGACGGCGCGCTGGCGGTTCTCCATCTCGTCGGGGTTGTACCACATGCGGACTTCATTTCCGGGCATGTCGGCGGTGTTGACGGCCAGGACGAGGTTGCGGCGGTCGGTGAGCATACAGAACGACTGGTGGAGCGTCGTGTCGGAGAGGTAGCTTCCCATGCGCACGTCGATGACCGGGATACCGTGGTATGCGAGTGTCTTGCGGCCATTTACGGCGTCGATGTATGCGGAGTCGGCGCCCTTTTCGTCGAGGTACTTCTCGTAGAGGTAACAGATGTCCGAAGAGGCGAAATAGGCGAGCTGGCCTTCGGCCTTGAGGTCCTGGGCCCGGGGATCGGCCTGGGTCCAGAGTTTGTCGAAGAGCTCGGGAGCGTAGCTTGTGTCTTCGAGGTCTGTGGCCTGGTAGGTGGCGTTGTAGATGGCCTGGTCGGTGACGAGTTCCTTGATGAGTTTGAGGAACCCGTCGAAGGTGTTGTATCCGGATTCCGCCGAGGTGTCTCCGGCCCACATCGTTGCGCGGATGTTTTCGGCGAGGGCCTTGCGGAAGAGTTCGGTTTCGGCCTGTTCGAGGATCGTCCCGGAGAGGTCCTCCATGTTGACGTCGACGATTGAGGCGACCTTCTCGTAGACCATCGAGAAGTAATCCGCAGCGGAGAATCCGAGTTCGGCCTTGACGCGCTGGAGGTCGATCGTCTTTTCGAATCGTTTGGCGTCGGCGCTTCCGGTCCAGCCTGCGGAGGTGAACTTCTGGAGGATATTGCGCTGTCCGTCCCAAAGTTGGATGCGGGCGGCCTGGGGCATGTTGTAGAGGACGCGCACGCCGAGGTCCTGAGCCGACTGCCCGGTCAGGATCGGGCGGAAGAAGATGTTTTCGAGGTCGGAACCGGTGTACTGTTTCGCATTTTCAAGGTAAGTCATGGTTTTTGTGGTTTTTTGAGGGTTTATGATATGAATGGAGATTCGGCGTCGGGAAAAACCTTCGGCCGCTTTTTCGGATGCGGGGCGGGGTCAGTTGCGGAAACACTTGGCATCTTCGGCATAGGCCCGTTCGTTGGCCGAGCGGATGGTCTCTCCGTAGGAGGGGTCTTCGCAGGGCAGTACGCGGGTCGGGGCGATCCGCCGTCGGGCCTCCTCGGCGGCGATTGCCGAGCGGCGGTGCAGCTCCCGCAGCTCCGCCTCGGTGTGGAGGATGTTCCGGTCGGCTACGGGCTGCAGGTCGGGTTTCATGCCGAGTTCCGCGAGGAGGCGTTTCCAGCCGCGTGCGATGTTCTTCGCCAGTGAGGAGCCGTCCGTCCGGGCGGGTTCGATCACACGGTCGGCCAGTCCTGCGGCGATGGCCTCTTCGGGGGAGAGCCAGCGTCCGTTCCCGTTGTTTTCGGACATCAGGGCCTCGAACTCCCCGGCGGGGCGTCCCGAACGGGCGGCATAGACGGCGGCGATGCGGGCGTCGGTCTGGCGGAGAAGCTCGATTTCGGAAGCGATTTCCGCGGCGTTTCCTTCGGTGGAGCAGATTGAGTTGTGGATCAGGTAGAGGGCGTTTTCGGAGATCTCCCGGGCCCCTTCGGAGGCAGCCTGGGCGATGATCGTGGCGGCCGAGGCGGTGTAGCCGTAGCAGCGGGTGACGATGCGTGCGGGGAGTTGGCGGAGGGCGTCGAGGATCAGCAGGGCGTCGTTGACGTCGCCGCCCGTCGAGCGGATGTTGACCACCACCTCCGGGGCTTCGATTTCGGCGATGCGGCGGAGGGCGTCGCGGAACCGCTCATAGGTCGCCACACGGGCGTCGGGGTCGTCGAACTGCCACTCTTCGGGGATTCCGATGGTCCCTTCGATGTCGATCTGGCAGCAGTCGGCGGAGTTGTTGATTTGGATTTCAGATTTCATGATTCAGCTTTTGGAATGGTTGTAGAATGCGTTTCGGGCTTTTTCGTAGGAGCAGCAGAAGGTGTCGGCAGCGATTTCAAGCGCTTCGCAGCGGGGGATTTCCTGGCGCTGGAGCCGTTGCACCTCGTCGCGGATGGCCTGGCGCTCGCAGGCCCGTCGGTCGATGAATCCGCGTTCGAGGAGTTTGAGGAGCGCCTGCCGGAGCGTGAGACCGCGGACTTCGCGGATCAGGAGTTCCGAAAATTTTTCGTCGAGTCGGGTCATGTTTCGTCAATGCGTTCGAAGAGACATTTTACGGAGGCTTCCCGGGGGTCGTAGTCGTCGATTTCGCGGAGTGCGGCGGTGACGATTCCCTCCCCGGTGTCGATCCGGAATGCGGAGCGGATGTCGGGGGCTCCGGTTCCGGGCGCGAAGAGCGCCTCGAATTCGTGGGGAGCGATCCGCAGCCGGAGGGATATCCGTTCGCGGGCGGCTTCGCGGCGGACCTGCCGGTCGTAGTAGCGGTGGAGGCCCTGGGCGCCGTCGCGGTCCTCGAACCCCAGGGTGAAGGGCTCCGTGGTGTCGTCGCCGGGGAAGAGGAAGGCGATGAGCGGATATTCGTTCTGTCCCGAGGGGTATCCCCAGCGTTCGTTTTCGGGCAGGGGCTTGATGCCGACGTAGCGGACGATGCGGGGCGTGAAGTTCGTGCCGTCGTCTTCGGCGTCGTCGCGGTCCCCGACCTGCAGGAGCCGGGCCGACGGGGCGTTGAGGTAGTGCCCCGTGGAGTTGAGCGAAGGGGCGAAGAGGGGATTGCGGAGAACCTTTTCGCCCTGGAGTGCGGCGTAGGAGGCGGCTTCGAAGCTCCAGCTTCCGAGCGTGGCCTCTTCGTCGGCGTCGAAGCGGGTTACGGCCCCGTCTCCGTCCTGGAACCGCCAGGTGCGCACTTCGTGGATTTCGGGTGCGATCTGCTCCCGGACGACGGGTTGCGAGAAGTCGGTACGGCGGCTCCAGTCGACCGCCTCGCCGCTGCCGAAGAAATCGGCTTCGGGCTCGATCCATACGGTCCGGGTCGGCTCCTCGGTGTAGAACCTCAGGTTGAAGAGGTGCGCGAGGGCTTCGAGCAGTTCGGACTGCCGTATGTCGTGGCGGGCGACGTCTGCGAAGCCGACCGTCGATCCGAATCCGGGCCCTGGCAGGAAGAGGGGCCGGAGCGAACACGCCTTGTGCAGCGTGAGCCGCATCCCCTCCTCGGCTCCGGCGAAGTAGATCTGGTTGAAGTATTTGGGCGAGGTCGGGGAGACACGCTCCGAGGGGGTCCGGAGTTTCACCTCGACGGTTGTCTCCCCCGTTTCGTCGATATACCCGTTGTAGAGGGCCCAGTCTTCGGTGTAGTCGACCCATTGGGAGCCGCTGTAGATTTGCAGGACGGGGTTGGCGACGCTCCCCGAAGCGGGGGTCGAGACGGCGGCCGATCGTGCGGAGAACGAGGTCCAGAGCGTATTGGCTGCCCCGTTCAGGGTGTAGGTCAGCCGGTACTGGGCTCCGGCCGTGTGGTCGAAGACGATCACCCGGTAGGCGAAGTTGGTCGTGATCTGGTTGCGGAGGTCTTCGTAACGGTTGGCCAGTTGGAACTTGAATTCGGCGCCGGGCCCGAGATAGAGGGTGTCGAAGCCGGTGAGGCGGCTTCTGGAGCGGATCCGGTGGGCGGTGGTGTACTTCAGGTAGAATTCGAATCCGACGTTGATCTCCGTCGGCGGGGTGTAGACGATCTTGCCGTTGTCCGTCGAGAAGCAGTTGCCGTTGTTGTAGAGGCCGCTGATGGCCTCCCCGTCGGCATCGACGGTTTGGGGCGTGGCCGTGTCGACGATGTTTCCCACGGTATTGGCCAGGGCCTTGGGGTCTGCCGTGACCCGTCCGAATTCGTTTCCGGCTGCGGAGGCGGGTCCGAGCCTCCGGGCCGAGAATCCCATCCGGTTGACGGCCGCGGCGGTGTCGCGCGAGGTATACGCACCGCTCATGTAGAGCGACTGGAAGAGTTCCGAGTCGAAGAATCGGCTTTCGACGCGGTATCCGGCCTGCGAGAAGATCCGGCTGACGAGCGTGGCGACGTGCAGGAAGGGGTGGTAGTCCTCCACGGCGAGGAACCGTTCCGCGGGGAGCAGGTCCGACGAACTGTTCTGCTGCTCGTAATCGTCGTGGTGGACGGGGAAGAACCGGATGGGCGTGTCGTCGGTCCAGCTTTGGCAGATGAACGTGGGGTTCAGTTCCCCGGACCAGTCGATTCCGAGGTTGTCGAATTTGCTTCGGGCGGCCTGTTCGGCCCATCCGGCCCCGCCGCTGCGGATTTCAATTTCGTACCGGGCGCCCTTCACGGCGAGCAGGCGGACGCTTCCTTCGATCAGCACGGCCCCTTCGTGGGAGAGTTCGGCCCGGTGCGCTGCTCCGTTGAACAGCAGGGCGGTATCGGGATCTTCGGCGAATTGCAGGATCGGGCGGTTGCGTGACGTGATCGGAAGCCCGATCTTCAGCGAACGTCCTTCGCGTGCGGCGTCGATCGTTTCGGTCCGTGCGGCATCGTACCCGGGTACGGCGATGGGATCGGTTCCCAAGTCGCAGGTCATTCCGTCGATTTTCAGTTCCATGATACGCTGTTTTGGGGTCGGACAACCAGTTCCAGGGCGCGGAGTACCCCGCGCTGCTGCACGACGGCCTCCTCGGTGACGACATCGACCGGGGTGTAGGCCTCGCCGTCGACGCGCCACACCTGGGGCGCCGTCACGATCCCGGCAAGGGTTTCCAGCACCTCGGGTATCTCGTAGGCCGAGACGAGTTCGGTTTCGCGGTCGGCTTTGACGGCGGTGACGAGGTGCCCGTCGGCCGTTTCGGCCCGCTGCCTGGAGACGCGGAGCGTGGTGGAGCGCACCACGGGGAAGGAGTAGTGTTCGATCGAGCCGCAGCGACTCCTCCAGGCCATTCTTACGGCCTCCTGCGTGGCGGGGATCACCGTGTAGCGGACCACGCCGCACTCCCCGGCATCGACCGTCAAGGTTTCGCACGCGGGGAAATCCCTTGTGTCGAGGCGGAAGATCTGGAGCCCGGCGCTTTCGGACCGGTAGCTTTCGGCCGTTACGGAGTCGGCGGAGTGGCCGGAGACGGTGACGACGCAGGCTTCGTCGCTCCACAGGGTGAGTTCGTCGGCGGCGCCTTCGGGGATGAGGCGTTCGAGCGGCATGGTCGTGCGGATGCAGGGGGCTGCGGGGATTTCGTCTCCGGGGAGGAAGGTGCGGGCGGGGGCCGTTGCCGCGATGGCTTCGCTGCCGGTCTCCAGGGCTTCGACCCGGACCGTGATGCAGCGTTCGACGGCCGTCTGAAATCCGGTGGCGCCCGTCGAGGGGGTAAACCGCAGGGTCCGACGCAGCATGGGGGCGATGTCGAATGCCGCGGCGGTCGTCTCGGCGAAGCGCTTGGCACCCAGCAGGACTTCGGAGTTTACCTCGACGATCCGGGCGTCGAGATTCCCGGCGGCATCCTGTTCGATGGCGTAGCGGATCGCCTGCCCGAGCGGGGCGTACTGTTGCGGAATTTGGGTGAATTGCATGGTAAGAAGGGTTTTTGGGGAAATGTTTCGAGAGCGTTCGGATCCGACTTGAAAGGGGCTGGATGCACTCCGGAACCGGAGTTGGCCCGAGGGGATGGTTGGGATGGAATCCGGAGGTTTCGGACGGGTGCGGCGGATGCGGCGGGCGGATGATGGGTGGACAGGGAGAGGACGGTGAGCGGACAGAGGAGGAACGGAGGCAGGGCGGCGGGGTCAGCGGGAGCCGGAGCGGGTCCGGAAAATGCCCGGGAGAGGGTCCGAAGCGGGTCTGGAGGAGATCTGGCGAGGGGCTGTCGCAATCCCGGCGCCCCATCCTGTCGATAATGTGTCGAAAAGATGTTTATAATTGGTAATATCTCCCGGCAAACGGTTCGTGGACATCGATTTTCGAATGTTGATAACTTGCCGGTCTCAGGCCGCAGCCTGTGAATTGCAGGACAAATATACGACAGCGGATACCCCCTTGTCAAGAGGCGGGCGCACTTTTTCCACAAATTATGGAAAACTTTTCGTAAAAAAGTCTTACCTTTGTTCTCTGAACCAACGTTTATATACCGTATGGATGATGGTCATAGT
>CALUKL010000081.1 GCA_944321195.1 uncultured Alistipes sp. | reverse complement strand
CGTCGACGGGGTCTTCACAAGCGACAACATGCACTTCTACGGAACGGCCAAGGTGACCGATTCGGAGGGCAACGTCTTCACAGACCCGGAAGCCTGGTTCGAGTTTGCCGGCGACCGCGAAACGCTGACCATCTACATGCACCAGACACGCTTCGCCGCCCAGATGCCCGCCCTGGAGATGCGCATCCATCGCATCCCGTATACGCCGGGCGAAGGGGCCTCGCTCTCCTTCACGGCCGAAAGCACCGTTCCGCAGGTCCGGCTTCCGAATCAGGTGGGCGGCGGTTACAGCTACCAGGACATGCCCGCCTACACGCTTACCGGCGTCGAGGGATCGGTCAACGACATCGTCTGCCGCATAGCCTTCACCTGCAGCGTGCCCAAGCTCGGAACCTACCGCATGGAGTACGAGGGGCGGCTGCTGGTAAAAAAATAGGCCTCCGGACGCGGAGTTACGCCCGCGAAGTGTTAAATTTGCACCGATAACCCTAAACAAGCAACGCTATGAAACCCGAATACAAACCCTTTGTGGACGAACTGATCGAACTCTGCATCAAGGAGGATATCGGCGACGGCGACCACACGTCGCTCTGCTGCATCCCGGCCGACGAACACGGCCGTATGCGCCTGCTGTGCAAACAGGAGGGCGTGATCGCCGGCATCGAGATCGCGCAGATCGTCCTGCACCGGCTGGATCCCGAAATGCGTTTCGAGCAGGTGCTCAACGACGGAGACCGCGTGAAACCCGGAGACGTGGCCTTCTACGTCTCGGGACGCCTGCGCTCGCTGCTGCAGGCCGAGCGCATCCTGCTGAACATCATGCAGCGCATGAGCGGCGTGGCCACCCAGACCGCCGTCTACGTCAAGCAGCTCGAAGGGCTCCACACCAAGGTTCTCGACACGCGCAAGACCACGCCCGGGATGCGCGTCCTGGACAAGATAGCCGTGAAGCTGGGCGGCGGCGAGAACCACCGTATGGGCCTCTTCGACATGATCCTGCTCAAGGACAACCACATCGACTTCGCCGGAGGCATCCGCCAGGCCATTACCGGAGCCCGCGAGTATCTGAAGGCCAAGGGCAAGGATCTGCCGATCGAGTGTGAGGTCCGCACGCTGGAGGACATCGACGAGGTATTTGCCGCAGGAGGTGTCGACCGCATCATGTTCGACAACTTCACACCCGAGATGACGCGCCGGGCCGTCGAAAAGGTCGCCGGGCGCTGTGAAACCGAATCCAGCGGCGGCATCACGCTCAACACGCTGCGCGAATATGCCGCCTGCGGTGTGGACTTCATCTCCGTGGGGGCGCTGACCCACCAGATCCGCTCGCTCGACATGTCGCTCAAGGCCTGCGAATAGAAGGGGGCCAGGGAGGGAGAGACCAGAGAGAGGCCAAAGAGAAGAGAAGGGAAGGGCCAGGGATGGTCCAGAGAGAGGATGAGGAGTCGAGAGAAAAAGGGAGAGAAGAGAAGAGAAGAGAAGAGAAGAGAAGAGAAGAGAAGAGAAGAGGAAGAGGAAGAACAACAGGAATCGGGGAAAATACATGATGGAACGAACGATCCGCAATCAAAGCCTGCCGACACGCCTGCTCCGCACCCCGCTGGGGATGCTGGTGTGGCGGCTCGTTCTGCTCTATGCGGTGCTGATGCTCTGCCGCATCACCTTCTACCTCTATAACGCTGCCCAGCTGGGAACGCTGACCTTCGCCGAAATCGGTCCGCTGCTGGCCGGAGCGCTGAAATTCGATACCGCCTCGGTGGTCTACGCCGACGGAGCGTTCATCCTGCTCTCGCTGCTGCCGCTGCACGTGCGCGAAAAGCGCTGGTACCGCAGCCTCCTCTACGGCTACTACGTGACGATCAACTCCCTGCTCGTCGTGGCCACGAACCTCGCCGATACGGTCTACTTCCGCTATACGCAGAAGCGCTTCACGGCCGACGAGATCTTCTTCGCCGACAACGACAACTCGCTGCAGCTTGTCGGGAAATTCATGGCCGAGAACTGGTACCTCGTCCTGCTGTGGGCGCTCCTCACGGCCCTACTGGCCTGGGGCTACCGCCGCCGGGTGCGCGAAGAGAGCCTGCTGCGCAGCGGCTGGCCCTACCATGTCGGCGGAAGCGTGCTCCTTGCCGTGGCCGCAGGGCTGAGCATCGCCGGAATGCGGGGCGGCATGACGCGCATGACGCGCCCAATCACCCTCTCGAACGCCACGCTCTACACCCCGGACAGCGGCAAGGCCAACCTCATTCTGAGCAACCCGTTCTGCATCCTCCGCACGGCAGGAAGCTCCTCCAGCAGCATAAAATTCCGGAAATACTTCTCCGAGGAGGAGCTTCCGCGGCTCTTCACTCCCGTCCACCAACCGGCGGACACCACGGCGCTGAACCTCGGCGAACGCAATATCGTGCTCTTCATCCTGGAGAGCATGTCGGCCGAACACTCGGCGCACCTCTGCCCGGAGCTCTACGCCGGCCTTCCGCAGAAGGGTTTCACGCCATTCCTCGATTCGCTGATGCGCGAGGGGCTGACCTTCCGCCGGATGTACGCCAACGGCACGCGCTCGATCCAGGCCATGCCTTCGGTCCTGGGAAGCATCCCGTCGTTCCGCACCCCCTTCGTGCTGATGCCGCAGTCGCTCGGCGAGAGCCGCCAGCTGCCCGCCATGCTGGCCGACCGGGGCTACACGACGGCCTTTTTCTGCGGTTCGGAGCACGGTTCGATGGGATTCGGGGCCTACGCCCGCTCGGCGGGCGTCGAGCGGCTCTTAAGCCGTGAGGAGTACGAGGCGCGCCACGGCACGGGGGATTTCGACGGTTACTGGGGCATCTGGGACGAACCCTTCCTGCAATTCATGGGTGAGGAGCTCGCGGCGATGCCCGAACCCTTCTTCGCCACGCTGTTCACCCTCTCGTCGCACCACCCCTTCGTCGTACCCGCGCAGTACGCCGCAACGCTGCCCAAGGGCTACACCAAAATCCATCAGGGTGTGGCCTACGACGACCAAGCCTTCCGCCGTTTCTTCGAACGCTTCGGCGCGGAGGAGTGGTTCCGGCGCACGATCTTCGTCTTCGTGGCCGACCACGTTTCATCGGAGAAGTTCGCCGAAGCAACCCGCACCTACCCGGAGAACATGCACATCCTCGGCTTCATCCATACGCCCGACGGCGCCCTGCGGGGCGAAGTGACGGAAGTCACACAGCAGCTCGACCTGATGCCGACGCTGCTGGGACTCACGGGCAACCGCGAGCCCTACTTCGCCTTCGGGCGCGACGTGCTGAACGAACCGCAGCGCCCCCGCTGGTCGGTAAGCTACGACGGGCAGTTCCGGGCCCTGACCGACGGAGGGGTCCTTACGCTCGACGATGCGGGAGCCCCGGTCGGAGTCACCCCGACTGTCCCGATACCCCCGACAACCACGGCAACTGCAGACAGTCCCGCCCCGGCAAGTCCCGGGATTTCCACCCCGGCGGGTGCGGTCTCTCCGGCTGCCGACAGCCTTGTCCGGAGTTTCCAGGCCCTCGTCCAGCAATACTACGGACGCATCGCACAAAAGAATTACACGGTTCATGATTGAGTTCCATCCCGTTCGTCTCGAAGACCGCAGCGTCATCGAGCGTTATACGATGCCTTCGGGCATCTGCAACTGCGACCTGGCCTTTGCCAACATGTACTGCTGGCAGGCGGTCTACCACAGCGCGTGGGCCGAGGTCGGGGGTTTTCTGGTGATCCGCTTCCAGATCGACGGAGGCGAACGCATCGGCTACATGCAGCCGGTCGGCGAGGGCGATTTCGGGCCGATCATCCCGCAGTTGCGCGAGGATGCCCATGCCCACGGCCAGCGCCTGCGCATCATCGGGCTGACGGACGAGGGGCGTGAGATGATCCGGCGGATGCACCCCGGGGAGTTCGCCTTCGAGTCGGACCGGGCGCTGGAGGATTACGTCTACAACGCCGACGACCTGCGCACGCTGCCGGGGCGCCGCTACCAGCCCAAACGCAACCACATCAACCGCTTCACGGCCGAATACCCCGACTTCCGCTATGAGGAGCTGACCCCGGATCGGTTTCAGGAGTGCATGGCCCTGGAGCGCGAGTGGCGGAAGGTCCACGAGGGTCACACTTCGGAACTCTGTGCCGAACAGCGGGCCATGCAGCGGGCCTTCGAACACTTCGCGGAACTGGGACTGCAGGGCGGCTGTATCTATGTGGGCGACCGCCTGGTGGCCTTCACCTACGGTTCGGCGGTCAACGACCACACGTTCGACACCCACGTCGAGAAGGCCGACACGGAGTACGACGGCGCCTTCACGATCATCAACAAATGCTTCGCCGAGCACCTGCCCGCGCGCTTCACGCTCATCAACCGCGAGGAGGACCTCGGTATCGACGGGCTCCGGCGGGCCAAACTCTCCTACCACCCGGCCTTTCTGCAGCACAAGTTCACGGCCATCCGGCTCCACCCCGACGAACTGGCCTGCAAGGAGTTGTGGATGGAGGCCTTCGGCGATGACGAGGCTTTTGTCGACTCGTTCCTGATCCGCTACTACTCGCGGCGGCGTGTGCTGACCCTCATGGAGGAGGGTCGCACCGTGGCGATGCTCCACCTCCTGCCGTTCGAGACCGAACTTGGCCGCACGACCTACATCTACGGCGTCGCCACGGCCGAATCGGCCCGCCGCCGCGGCCTGGCTTCGCAACTCATGCGGCAGGCGATGGCGCTCATCGAAGAGCGTGGCGACGACGCGGCCTTCCTGATCCCCACACCGGGCGAGGAGTGGCTCCGCGGCTTCTACGAAGGATTCGGATTCGGGGGCGAGCTTCCCGTGACCTTCCATTCGGAGGACGGTTTCGACTTCGGGACGGGCGATACGGCTACGGACCGGGCGATGGTCTGGCGGCGCGACACCTCCGCCCCGCTGCCCGAGACGCTGGCGGCCACCTTCCGCCGATAAACAAACGCGAGACCGGGCTTTGGCCCCGGTCCCGCCACTCTTTCATTCGAAATGCAACCTTACGATACGGTTATTCATATTGCGGCGTACCCACCCGATCCAATGAATCAGCCGTAAATAACGCCAGCGTCGACGAGCCATATCGAAATAGGACCATTCACAATCATAATGCAGGCGGGAATTCAGCCGGCTGAAATCGCGGCTGTCGGACAGAGTCCATTTGAAAGAGGCATTCTTCACGACATCGTGCATCCGGTTCCGGCCGACCAGCAGCGGAGCAAGCATCTCAACTAGCAGCACGGCCTTGGGGAAATATCGGGCCAACGCATCCAGCAGGGAAGTCACCTCCTCCTCCGAAAAATACATGAACAACCCTTCGGCAATGATCAGTACCGGACCGGGAGCCATAATGCGTTCCATCCAGCCGCTGTCAAGTACCGATGAGGCTATCATATGCCGCTGCTCCGTCTCGGTGAAAAAGTGCGATCGCAAGGCAATCACCTCCGGAAGGTCGAGATCATACCAGCAGGCGTACCCGGAGAGCCTCGACACTCGGGTATCGAGTCCGCAACCGAGATTGATGACCGTCGAACCGGGATGTGCGTCCAAAAAACGCTGCACTTCCCGATCGAGAATCACCGTGCGGATGCAACACCCGAGTTGTGACATCCAGCCTCCCGAAAAGCGGGAAAAATCGAAATCGAGCGCCCGAAGAATCTCCGCCGATCGGGGATCGCGGACCAGCGGATCAGAACGTTTCTGTTCTTCGGCTCTTGCCCAAAGCGGCACGAGCAACGTAGCGGGAACCTCCGCCAGAAGGGGTCGGATCTTTTCCATCGTTTTTTCGGTAAAGGTAGGCTGTCCGCACACACCGGGCAATACCCAGAATTACTGATTTTCAATCCTCCCGCCTCCCCTCATCTTACCATCCCGACAGTGCATCGCGGGATGCGGCCCCAAACCCGTGATCCGGCCCCGGAGACAGAAAAACCGACCCTCCGCAAGGGAAAGGGCCGGTTTCATCCAAGGAGCATCCAAGAAGCGCATCAGCGG
>CALUKL010000080.1 GCA_944321195.1 uncultured Alistipes sp. | reverse complement strand
GAGGAGAATTCGCCCTGCTGGTAGCGGTAGTAACCGGCCATGGCGATCATCGCGGCGTTGTCGGTCGTGAACTTGAACTCCGGGAGGAAGGTTCTCCAGCCGCGGCGGCGTCCCGTCCCGACGATGCCGTTGCGCAGCCCGGAGTTGGCCGAGACGCCGCCGGCGATGGCGATGTCGCGGATGCCGGTCTCCTTCGAGGCGCGGATCAGCTTGTCGAGCAGGATCTCGACGATGGTCGACTGCAGCGAGGCGCAGAGGTCGGCCTTGTGGCGTTCGATGAAGTCGGGGTCCTGGGCCACGGCGTCGCGCAACATGTAGAGAAACGAGGTCTTCAGTCCGGAGAACGAGTAGTCGTACCCCTCGACCCGGGGGTGTGCGAGGTGGAAGGCCTTGGGGTCGCCCTCCCTGGCCAGCCGGTCGATTACCGGGCCGCCCGGGTAGGGGAGCCCCATGACCTTGGCGCACTTGTCGAAGGCTTCGCCCGCGGCGTCGTCGATCGTCGTGCCGATGATCTGCATGTCGAGCGGGGAGTCCACGCGCACGATCTGCGTATGCCCGCCGCTGACGAGCAGGCACAGAAACGGGAAGTCGGGGTGGGGCAGCGTACGGTCCGGGAGGTCGATGAAGTGGGAGAGGATGTGCCCCTGGAGGTGGTTGACCTCGACCATCGGGATGTTGCGGGCGATGGAGAGCCCCTTGGTGAACGACACGCCCACGAGCAGCGACCCGACGAGTCCGGGGCCGCGCGTGAAGGCGATGGCGTCGATGTCGGAGGCCGTGAGCCCGGCGTCGCGCAGGGCGGTATCCACCACGGGAATGATGTTCTGCTGGTGGGCGCGGGAAGCCAGTTCGGGAATCACGCCGCCGTATTTGACGTGCACGGCCTGTGAGGCGATGACGTTCGAGAGCAGGACGTGGTTGCGCAGGACGGCCGCCGAGGTGTCGTCGCACGAGGATTCGATGCCGAGAATTGTAATATCCATCCGGTTTTTCGCTGTTATTTTAACTATTTTCGCTAACTTTGCCAGTTATAACGGTGTTCCGATGCGCAAAGGTATAAAAATATTGGGAATGGTGTTCTCGGCGGCGGTGTTGTTGCTGATAATTCTTCCCTTGGGCGTGTCGCTGCTGCTCGACATCCGGCGGGTGCAGAACTTCGTGGTCGACCGGCTCGCGGAGGCGGTTTCGGAGCACCTGCAGACCACCGTTTCGATCGACCGCGTGGATATAGGGCTCTTTTCGAAGATCCGCGTCGACGGCTTCTATGTCGAGGATTATGAGCGCGATACGCTGCTCTATGTGGGACACCTGGATGCCTACGTCACGCGGTTCGGCCTGTTGGGCGGAGGGCTGGAGTTCAGCCGCGGCACGATCGCCGATGCCAGGCTCTACCTGCGCCAGACCCCCTCGGGGGAGATGAACATCAAGCAGGTCGTCGAGCGCATCTCGAACCCCGACCGCCCGAAAAAGGGGAATTTCCGACTGGCATTCCGGAAGGCCTCGGTCGAGGGGATGGACCTCTGCCTGGAGCGCCTCGACCGCCGCGACCCGGAGTTCGGGATCGCCTCCTCGCACATGCACCTCTACGACCTGGCGGCCTTCGTCGAGGACTTCACCATCGACGGGCAGGCGATCTATACCTCGATCGAGCGGCTTTCGGCCCGCGAGCGGAGCGGTTTCGAACTGGAACGCCTCTCGGGCCGTTTCTACATGTCGCAGGGCTGCCTCGGGTTCGAGGACACCGAAATCCTCACGCGCAACTCCGCCATCCATATTCCCTACATTTCGCTCGTGGGCAACTCCTGGGACGAGTACAGGGATTTCGTCGGGCGGGTGCGCATCGACGCTGCGGTGCGGGATTCGCGGGTTTCGAGCGACGACATCGCCTGGTTCGCACCCCGCCTGCGGGAGTGGCACCTGACCTTTGACGACGCCGATCTCGAACTCACGGGGCAGGTTGCCGACTTTACGGGCCGGATCCGAAGCCTCACGCTGTGCGACAGCACGACCCTCGTGGCGGATATTGCCATGAAAGGGCTTCCGGATATCCGGAAGACGCATTTCGATCTGGATGTTTCGCACCTGCGCTCCTCGGCGGGGGCCCTCGACCGGATTGCGCTCGGCATCACCGGGCGGCATCTCCCGGAGCGTGTGGTCGGCATCGTTTCGAATTCCGGGCGGATTGATCTCAGCGGCCGTTTCGAGGGGAGCCTGTCGTCGTTCGGGTTGCAGTCCCGGATTGCCACCGGGGTCGGCGAACTGACCTGCGATCTGTCGATGCGGCCGCTCAAGCAGGGGCTGAGCAGCATCCGGGGCGGCGTCGAGACCCGCCGTTTCCGCCTGGGCGAACTGCTCGACCGCCGCGACCTGCTGGGCGAAGCCTCGCTTACGGCCCGGGTCGACGGCATGATCGGGCGGGGGATTGCCGATGCCAACATCGTGGGCGATGTCTCGAACTTGAGCTTCAACGGCTATGTCTACGATTCGCTGCGCCTTGCGGGTCGCCTGCGCAACCGCGAATTCGACGGCCTGATCACGGCCCGGGACCCGAACCTCGGGTTCAACTTCTTCGGCAAGGTCGATCTCAACGATTCGGTGCCGCGTTACGACTTCACGCTGGATCTGAAACACGCCGATCTGGCCAAACTCCATATCAACCAACGCGATTCGGTGTCGCGGCTCTCGGCCTTCCTCGAGGCCCATGCCGGGGGGCGCTCGCTCGACGATCTGAACGGCCGGATCCGGATCACCGACGCCCGCTACCGCTACAATGACAAGGAGGTCACGGCCTCGGAGATCGACGTGCGGGGCGAGAACTCGGCCGACAGCAAGTTCGTCGAACTGCGTTCGGACTTCGCCGATGCGACGTTCCGCTCGAAAACCAGCTACCGCACCGTGTTCGAATACCTGCGGCGCAGTGCCTGGCGCTACCTTCCTATTCTGGGGCGTGCCGATCCGGGGCTGGACTCGCTGGGGCGCAAGACCGCCGTGGCGAACGACTTTTCGCTGCTGTCGGTCAACATCCGCAACTTCAACCCCGTGGCGGATGCCGTGGCGGCCGGGCTCCAGATTGCCGACGGTTCGTCGTTGCAGCTGCTCTTCAACCCGGCGAGCGACCAGCTCTCGCTCAAGGCTTCGTCGGAGTATGTCGAACGGCGTCGGATGCTCGCCACGCGCCTTTCGGTCAACGCCTCGAACCGCGGGGATTCGCTCGTGCTCTACGCCTCGGCCGAGGACCTCTATGCGGGGGTGTTGCATCTGCCGCAGTTGTCGCTGACGGGCGGGGCACGCCAGGGCCGGGTACAGGTGACGGCCGGGTTTACCGATACGGCGCGCCGGGCTTCGGGACTCGTGGGGTTCCGGGCCGGCGTGGCTGACGAAAACGGCCCCAACGGACGCCTCGTGGAGTTGCATATCCAGCCTTCGCACATCACCCGCGGGTCGAAAACCTGGCAGATCTTCACCCGGAAGATCCTGATCGATACGGCCCGGGTGACGATCGACCGCTTCCTGGTGATGAACGACCAGCAGGAGCTGCTGCTCGACGGCGTGGCTTCGCGCAGCCGGGAGGATTCGCTCTCGCTGCGGCTGCAGAACTTCGACCTTTCGCCCTTCACACAGGTCGCCGAACGCATGGGTTACTATGTCGAGGGCCGCACGAACGGTTCGGCGACGATGAAATCGGTCCTGAAGGGGGCGGAGGTGACGGCCGACATCCTGCTCGACAGCGTGGAGGTCAACGATATTCCGGCCCCTCCGATGCGTCTGGCGTCGCGTTGGGACTTCGCCCGGAACCGGGCGGGGGTGACGGTCACCGACCGGGTGAAACGCGATACGCTGATCCGGGGTTTCTACGCGCCGGTGCGGAACCGCTACTATGCCCGGATGCGTGTCGACAGCCTCGACATGGGGCTGCTGGACCCGATCCTTTCGGGGGTGATCTCCTCGACCCGGGGGGTGGCGTCGGCCGATCTGGTGCTGCAGGGTCAGGGCCGCATGGCCGATCTGGGGGGTGAGATCCGCGTGCGGGACCTCCGCACGACGGTCGACTATACGCGGGTCGCCTATACGATGCCCGAAGCGGTGCTCACGGTCCGGAACAACCGCTTCCAGGCGTCGAACGTGCCGATTTTCGACCCGAAGGGCAACCGCGGGCGGTTCGATCTTGACCTGAGCCTGCAGCATCTTTCGAATATCTCCTACGATGTGCGGGTTGCGCCGCAGCGGATGCTGGTGCTGAATACCACGGCCGAGGACAACGACCTCTTCTACGGCGAGGTCTACGCCTCGGGGCTGGCCCGCATCCGGGGTGACAAGGGTTCGGTCGACATGCAGATCACGGCCTCGACGGACGGGAATTCGACCTTCGTGATGCCGCTGTCGAGCAAGTCGAACATTTCGAGTGCGGATTTCGTGGTCTTCGTGCAACCGGAGAAGGTCGACACGCTGGACGACGTGGCGCGCCGCAAACTCTCGTTCGAACGGCGGCGCCGCACGGAATTCAATGCCGGGAGCCGGATGAACATCGACATGGCTTTGGACGTGCGGCCCGATGCGGAGGTGGAGCTGGACGTGGCGGGCAATACGGTGCGGGGCCGCGGTGCCGGGGCGCTGAACCTGCAGATCAACCCCCGGGACAACGTCTTCATGATCAACGGCGACTATACGATCGAGGAGGGGAGTTTCATGCTCTCGCTGCAGCAGATCATCAACAAGCGCTTCACGATCGAAAGCGGGTCGTCGATCCAGTGGACGGGTTCGCCGATGAACGCCCTGCTGGACATCGATGCGGTGTACAAGGTGAAGGCGTCGCTGCAGCCGCTGCTGCAGGGCACGTCGGAGAATCTGGGCGGGGACCGTTCGGTTCCGGTGGAGTGTGTGATCCACCTTGGGGATTTTCTGTCGAATCCGAGCATCGCCTTCGACGTCCGGGTTCCGGGTTCGGACCCCGAGACTGCGGCGGTGGTCTCCAGTGCGCTGTCGACGCCCGAGACGGTCGACACGCAGTTCCTCTACCTGCTGCTCTTCAACAGCTTCATGTCCGAGGGCACGACGCAGGACACGTCGAATATCGGCAGTTCGGTTTCGGCGGCCACCGGTCTGGAGTTCGTGTCGAACATGGTGAGCAACTGGCTCTCGTCGTCGGACTACAACGTGGTGATCCGCTACCGCCCGAAATCGGAACTGACGAGCGACGAGGTGGATTTCGGGCTCTCGAAGAGTCTGATCAACAACCGGTTGTTCGTGGAGATCGAGGGCAACTACCTGATCGACAACAAGGAGGTGGTGAACAACAACTCGTCGATGTCGAACTTCATGGGCGAGGCGTATATTACGTACCTGATCGACCGGGCCGGGACGCTGAAACTGAAGGCCTTCACGCAGACGATCGACCGTTTTGACGAAAACCAGGGTCTGCAGGAGACCGGCATCGGAGTCTATTTCAAGGAGGATTTCGACAATCTGCGGGACCTGCGGGACCGGATCCGGGACCGTTTCACGAACAAGTTGCGCAAGGCGCGGCGTCAGGCGCGGCGCCAGGCCCGGGAGGCTGAGAAGGCGGAGGCGGAGGCCCGGAAGGCTGCGGAACGCTCCGCCGGGGAAACGCCCGGGAAGCCGTCGCTCTTCGATGGAGGGGAGGAGGTTTACGAGGAGACCGCGGCCGGGCCGGGCGTTCCGCGGAGCGACGGCCCCGACGGCCCCGACGAACTCCGGCCTGATCCCGGCGAGGTTTGAAAAAGGCCCGGCGAGATTCGAAAAACACGAAAAGCTTGGAAAAAGGTAAAAACAATTTATAGAAAACACTAAATTTACAGAAAAGGTTATGACAACATTTTTGCAGGCTGCCGAAACGGTGGCCGTCAGTGAGGAGGCCCGGATGGGCTTGTGGGAGCTGTTTACCAAGGGAGGCTGGCTGATGTGGCCGTTGCTGGCATTGGGCGGCGTGACGATCTTCATTTTTGTGGAGCGCTTCCTGGCCATCCGCAAGGCGTCGGTGCTGGACATGAACTTCATGAACCGCATCCGGGACTATATCTCCGACGGGAAGATCTCCACGGCCGTCAATTTGTGCAAGAAGACCGACACGCCGATTGCGCGGATGATCGAGAAGGGTATCGAGCGTATCGGCCGACCGATGAGCGACGTGCAGACGGCCATCGAGAACGTGGCGAACCTCGAAGTCTCGAAGTTGGAGAACGGACTTCCGTTCCTGGCGACGATTGCCGGCGGCGCTCCGATGCTGGGTTTCCTCGGCACGGTGCTGGGTATGGTGCAGACCTTCATGGACATGTCGGCGGCGGGCGGTACGGTCGACCTGGCGCTGCTCGCAAGCGGCATGTACGTGGCGATGGTGACGACCGTCGGCGGTCTGGTTGTCGGTATCCCGGCCTATTTCGGCTACAACTACCTCGTGGCCCGCATCGAGAAGCTGGTCTTCCAGATGGAGGCCAACTCGATCGCCTTCATGGACATCCTGAATCAACCCGTTCAAAAATAGCGCGCTATGGCAATCAAACACGGATCGAAGGTCGAGAAATCGTTCTCGGCGTCGTCGATGACCGACCTGATGTTCCTGCTGCTGCTGTTCCTGCTGATCGCCACGACGCTGATCAACCCAAATGCCCTGAAGCTGATGTTGCCGAAGAGCTCGAACCAGTTGAAGGACAAGGCGATGACGACGGTTTCGGTGCAGGATACGGGCGGCAGGTACCGCTATTACGTGGAGTTGCAGGAGGTGGGTTCGATCGAGGGCGTGGAGCGTGCGCTGAAGGCGCGTCTCGACGGCCAGAAGGACGCTACGGTATCGCTGCACTGCGACAAATCGGTGGCCGTCGACGAGGTGGTCAAGGTGATGAACATCGCCAAGGACAATAACTACAAACTCATATTGGCAACCAATCCCCGGTAGTTGGATGCAAGGGCGGACCGCCCGGCCGATGTCGCGGCCTGCGGGTCCGGTTGCAGGGCCGATCCGCCCCTGAATCCCCTCCGGGACGGGGCTTCGGGCCGCATCGCGGCCAGGATATGGCGTCCGGTTGCCGGTAAAAAGATGCTTATGTATTATTATGACCCTGATCATAAATCACCCCGCCGGTGGGCGATGATTGCGGCGGCGGCCTACGGGGTGCTGCTGGCGGGTTCGTTCGCGCTGGTGTCGTTCGACTTCTCGCCGGCGCTGGAGAAACCCGGGGATACGATCCTCGTGGACTTTACCGAACCTCCCGTCGTGGAGCCTCCGAAGCCGCCGGTGAAGGTGGCTACGGAGCCGCGTGTGCACGACGAGGCCGCACCCGTGGAGCAGGTGGCCCAGGCCGCGGGCAAGGACGAGGTGACGCAGACCCCGAACCCGAAGGCGCTCTTCAAGATGAACCGGGGCGGGGCGGACGAACCCGACAACGCCGGGAACCCGCGGGCCCCGGAGGGGGAGGAGAAGGCCTCCGGAAAGGGCCCGGGGCTGAATCCCGACGGCCTGGACCAGCTCGACAAGGGGCTGCAGGGCCGCGGACTGGTGGGCGACCTGCCGCGCCCGGCCTATCCCGGCGGGAAGAGCGGCAAGGTGGTGATCCGTGTGACGGTGGATGCCCGGGGGCATGTGACGGGCGCCTCCTACGAACCGGTGGGTTCCACGACGGATGCCTCGGAGTTGATCGAGGCGGCGCGTGCCGCGGCCCTGAAGGCGCGCTTCACGGAGAGCCGGGCAACGGTGCAGGGCGGAACGATCACCTATGTATTCACGTTGAACTAACGATTTCGGAGCTATGAAAAAGATTGGGATGGCCCTGTTGGGATGCCTGCTCCTCTCGGGAGCCTATGCCGGAAAACCGGCGGCGGACGAAAAGGGTGCACACCTGCGGCTGGAGGAGACCTCGTGGGACTTCGGCGACGTGCCGCGCCGCGGCGGCGATCTGGTCCACGAGTTCCGGTTCGTGAACGACGGGACCACGCCGCTGGTGATCCTGCGGGTCGTCACGTCGTGTTCGTGTCTGAAGGCTTCGTTTTCGAAGCGTCCGGTGGCTCCGGCCGACTCGGGGGTGATCCGCATCGTCTACGAACCGCACAAGAGCGAACCGGGAACCTTCAACAAGGTGATCCAGATCTACTCGAATTCGGTCGACGGGCGGGACATCCTCACCGTCCAGGGCAACTCCATCGACGGGGAGACGCCCCGCAAGGCCCGGAACGACCGGATGAAACAATAAGTCACAAACAAGTACCAATCGATTTATGACGCTTCTATTTTCTAATGCTACGGTTTTGCCGATGACCGATCCGTGCGACGCTTCCCGGACCCTGACGGGTTGGGTGGGGGTTGTCGGAAACCGGGTGGCGCTGGTCACCGCCTCGGCGGACGATGCTGCGGCGTTCCGTGCGGCACATCCCGGCCTGCGCGAGATCGACTGCCGCGGGCGGCTGGTCATGCCGGGGCTCGTCAACACCCACTGCCATGCCGGGATGACGCTCCAGCGCAGCTACGCCGACGACATACCGCTCATGTCGTGGCTCAACGACTATATCTGGCCCTTCGAATCGCGGCAGACGCCCGACGACGTGGCGCTGGGCATGACGCTCGGGATCGTCGAGATGCTGCTGGGCGGCGTGACGTCGTTCGTGGACATGTACTATTTCCAGGATCGCTGCGTGGAGGTGGCCGAACGGCTGGGGATCCGGGCCGTGCTGGGCTGCAACTATTTCGATACGAACATCGGCGAGGTTTTCCCGCAGGTGGAGCGGGCTGTCGGGCTGGCTGCCGCAGGTAGCGGGCGGGTGCGGATTGCCGTGGCGCCCCATTCGCCCTATACGGTCTCGCCGGAGAACCTCGTGCGGGGCAAGGAGCTGGCCGACCGTTACGGGCTCGGGATGATGACCCATATCGCCGAGACGCGCGACGAGATCCGCATTGTGCGCGAACGCTACGGCCGCACGCCGGTCGAGCACCTCGATGCGCTGGGGCTGCTGACCCCGCACACGATCGGAGCCCACTGCGTCCACGTCACGGAGTCCGACATCGAGACGCTGGCGGCGCGGGGCGTGATCGTGTCGCACAACCCGCAGAGCAACATGAAGATTTCGAGCGGCGTGGCTCCGGTGGAGGCGCTGCGCCGGGCCGGGGCACTGGTGACGGTGGCCACGGACGGCACCTGCTCGAACAACGATCTGGACCTGTGGGAGGAGCTGCGCACGGCGGCGTTCCTGCAGAAGTCCGCCACGGGCGACCCGACGGCACTTCCGGCGTGGGAGGCGCTGCGCATGGCCACGGCCAACGGCGCCCGGGCCATGGGGTATGCGGACGGCGAACTGGGTGTGCTGCGCGAAGGCGCGCTGGCGGACCTGATTGTCGTGGACCTGCAGAAACCCCACCTGCAGCCGATTCACGACGTGGTTTCGAACCTGGTCTACTGCGGCAAGGCCGCGGACGTGGAGACGGTGGTGGTCGACGGCCGGATCGTCGTCGAGGGGCGCCGGATTGCGGGCGTGGACCTGCCCTCGCTTTACGGAGAGGTTGCCGAGGCGGTGCGCCGGATCACGACGGCCGGGTGAGGTCGGAGCGTCGGTGGCGGATCGAGATCTCCGGATGAAGATCCCGACGGCCGGATGATGCTTCGGCACCGGATTTGTGGTTGGAACACGTTGTTAATCTTACGAAAACTATGGAATATCAGGTGACTTTCGGCGGCAAGCCCGTGAGGCTGCTCGGCCGGCATTGCGCAGTGGGGGAGAAAGCCCCCTCGTTTACGCTCGTCGACGGATCGCTGCAATGCGTACCGTCGGACCGTTTCCACGGCAAGGTGCGTATTTACAGCATCTTCCCGTCGGTCGACACTCCGGTTTGCTCGTTGCAGAACATCCGTTTCAACCGGGATGCCGCCCGGTTGGGCGACGATGTGGTCGTGTTGTCGATCTCGGTGGACCTGCCCTTTGCGCAGAAACGCTTCTGTGCGGCCGAGGGGATCGACCGCGTGCACGTCCTCTCGGACTACCGCGAGCTGGATTTCGGCCTGAAGTACGGTTTCGTACTGGAGGGTTTTCGGCTGCTGGCCCGGGGTGTGGTGGTCGTCGACCGCGACGACACGGTGCGCTACGTGGAGTATGTCCCGGAGGTGTCGCACGAACCCGATTACGAACGGGCTTTGCATGTGGTGCGGGGCCTGGTGAGGTGAGTCGTTCCGCAGAACCATGATAAAAGGCACGGAGCCGGAAGGCTCCGTGCCTTTTATCATTCCGTGCCTTTTCACTTATGGGGCGCTTCCCGCCTCTCCCTACCGCTTGCGGAGGTAGACCGTTGCGGTGCGCGAGGTGTTGTAGATACGGATCCGCGGGTACTTGTTCCCGGCCTCGTCCTCGACATTGAACGAGAAGTGCTCGGAATCCATCGCCTGGCGCTCCTGGCCGCCGAACCGCTTCTCGTCGGTGGAGAGGACCGGCACGTACTTGCCCGGGCCCTGCACCGGCAGCTCGTAGTCGGGAATCGAGGCCGTGGGGTGCCAGTTGAAGACGAAGAGCAGCCGCCCGTGCGAGAAGACCATCGTCTTGTTCTGCTCGTCCATCAGCAGGTTCCAGGCGTAGCCGTCGGCCAGCACCTTGTACTTCTTGATGAGGCGGATCATCGCGCGGTCGAAATCCCCGAGCCAGACGTACCGCAGGAACCCGTTTCGGGCGAGCGACCACTGGCGCCGGGCGTGGGCATAGCTCCACCCGTTGCCTTCGCGCGGGAAGTCGATCCACTCGGGGTGCCCGAACTCGTTGCCCATGAAGTTGAGGTAGGCCTGCCCGCCCGTG
This sequence comes from uncultured Alistipes sp., assembly GCA_944321195.1. GTDB lineage: Bacteria > Bacteroidota > Bacteroidia > Bacteroidales > Rikenellaceae > Alistipes. Next base: position 941 of record CALUKL010000080.1, on the reverse strand, counting down.
GAGATGGTCATCAGGCGGATCATCTTGTGCAGGGCCATGCCGCGGTCGATGATGAGGCTTTCGGAGGCGCGGTCCATGTGGAAGTACATCTCCTTGTCCATCAGCCGGAAGGCGATGGTCTTGTCGCCGACGAGCGCCTGGTCGTGCGACTCGGCGTAGGCCACGGTCTTGACGTCGGGCAGACGGTCGGTCATTACGGACCACATCTCCCAGATGTTCCAGTCCTCGTCGGGGACATCCTTCAGCAGCTTGATCCAGAAGTCGGGGATGGCCATGCCGAGGCGGTAGTCGAAGCCGATGCCTCCGTCGTCGAGGGGGATGCACATCCCGGGCATTCCGCTGACGTCCTCGGCGATGGTGACGGCCGCGGGGCGGAATTCGTGGACGAGCCGGTTGGCGAGCGAGAGGTAGGTAATGGCATCCTCGTTGACCCCCTCGTCGAAGAAGCGCTCGCGGGTGTCGAACGGGACGTAGCCGTGGTGGTGGTAGATCATCGAGGTCACGCCGTCGAAGCGGAAACCGTCGAAGTGGTACTCGTCGAGCCAGTATTTGACGTTCGACAACAGGAAGTGCTGGACCTCCTCCTTTCCGTAGTCGAAGAGTTTCGAATCCCAGTAGGGCTGGTTTCCGGCCTCGCCGGGTTTCGAGTAGAGGTGGTCGGTTCCGTCGAGTTCGTTGATCCCCTCGTTGAGGTTCTTGACGTAGTGGGCGTGCACGAGGTCCATGATGACGGCCAGTCCGAGCTCGTGGGCGCGTCGGATCAGCTCCTTCAGCTCCTCGGGGGTCCCGCAGCGCGACGTGGGGGCGAAGAAACTCGACACGTGGTATCCGAACGACCCGTAGTAGGGGTGTTCGGCAATGGCCATGAGCTGCACGGCGTTGTATCCGTCGCGCTTGATGATCGGGAGGATCTTCTCGGTGAATTCGCGGTAGGTGCCGAC
>CALUKL010000079.1 GCA_944321195.1 uncultured Alistipes sp. | reverse complement strand
AAAAAGGGATATTGGCCGCGGTCCTCGTCGTGCTTTTTACGGGAGCCCTGGCCCAGAAACGAGAGGTGATGCTCGACAAGGTGGTAGCCGTGGTCGGCAGTTCGTCGATCCTCTATTCGGAGGTGGACGAATATGCCCGTCAGATGGTCGAGCAGCGCCGCCAGGAGGGTTATACCTCGGACCGCGATCCCATGAACGAGGCGCTCGAGGCGCTGCTGACCCAGAAGCTGCTCTACAACCAGGCGCAGATCGACTCGGTGACGATCAACGATGCCGATATCGTGTCGCGCGTCGAGGAGCAGGTGCGGCAGATGGTCGACATGGAGGGCTCGATCCCGGCGCTGGAGGCCAAGCACCACATGCCGATCTTCAACATCCGCGAGATCATGCGGCAGCGCTACGAGGAGCAGGCCTACGCCCAGTCGATGCAGAGCGAGGTGGTGAACAAGGTCACGGTGATCCCGGGCGAGGTGGAGCGTTTCTACAAGTCGATTTCGAAGGACAGCCTGCCGACGATCGCCGACCAGTACGTCTATGCGCAGATCACGAAGTTCCCCAAGTCGATGACGGCCGCCAAGCAGCGCACCCGCGAACGGCTGCTGGACATGCGCGAGCGTGTCATCACCGGGGCGGCGAAGTTCGAGAACCTGGCCCGGATGTATTCGCAGGACGGTACGGCCATGCGGGGCGGCGAGATGGACCCTTCGCCGCTGGCGAGTCTCGACCCGTCGTTTGCCGCGGCCCTCGAAAACCTCAAGCCCGGACAGATCTCCGAGGTCGTGGAGTCGCAGTTCGGGTTCCACATCATCCAGATGCTGGACAAGCGCGGACAACTCTACCACTTCCGCCACATCCTGCTGCGTCCGGTCTACACGTCGGAGGAGCTGGGCGAGTCGTTGAACCTGCTGGACAGCATCGCCGACCTGATCCACAAGGATTCGATTACGTTTGAGCAAGCGGCCCTGAAATATTCGGACGACGCCTCCTCGAAGATGAACGGCGGTATCGTCTCGAACCACGACATCCTGGAGCGTTTCAACGCCTTCGACGCGAAGCTCACCGTGACGAAGTTCCTCAAGGAGGATTTCGGACGCTTCAAGAGCCTCGACGACTACAACGCCCTGCGGCGCCTGAAGCCCGGGGAGGTGTCGGACGCCTACCTCACGGAGGACATGCTCGGCAACCAGATGGGCAAGATCGTCAAACTTGTGGAGGTGATCCCCACGCATACGGCGTCGCTCAACGAGGATTACCTGCGGCTTGAGGAGATGGCCCTGCAGGACAAGCAGGAACGGGTATTCAAGGAGTGGCTGACGAAGAAGATCGACGCCATGTACGTCTATATCATTCCCGAATTCCGGGACGGGGAGTTCGAGAACAAACACTGGGTGAAGTAGTCCGTGCGCAGGCTCCTGTCCATAGTTGCCGTATTGCTGGCCGTCGCCGGGGTGGTGGCCCGCGGTTCGATGCAGGCACCCGGGGAGCCCGAAGGCGAGAAGAAACTCATCGATCTGAAATCGGACCTGATGGGGCCGGTGGCTCCGGGGGATTCGGTGGTCTTTCTGGTGGGGAACTTCGCCGCGCAGCACAACGGTGCGGTCATCACGTGCGATTCGGCGGTGCGCTACTCGGACATGCGCATCGAGTTCTTCGGAAACGTGCTCATCAACAAGAACACGACCTACATCTACGGCGACCGGGCCGAGTATGACGGGAATGTGAACGAGGCGCGGGTCTATTCGGATATTGTGAAGGTCGTCGACGGCGATGCCACGCTCTACACCTATAAATTCCTCTTCAACACGAAGAGCAACGTGGGCGAATTCGCCGACGGCGGCGTGCTGACCAACCGGGAGAACCTGCTCGAAGCGGTGCGGGGCTACTACTACGCCGATACGAAGGAGCTGGTGGCGGTCGAACGGGTGGAGATGCGCAACGACGAGTACGAACTCAAGGGCGACTCGGTGGTTTACAACATGGCCACGAACAACGCCTACTTCTTCGAACATACGAACATTTGGAACCGCGACGGCGACTATCTCTATGCCGACCGGGGCTCCTACGTGAAGGCCGATTCGCTCTATATCATCACGCGCAACGGCTATATCCTGACCGAGAAGCAGGAGATCTGGAGCGACAGCCTCGACTATTACCGTGCGGAGGATCACGTCATCATGCGCCGCAACCTGCAGCTCGACGATACGGAACACAAGGCGGTCGGGTTCGGGGATTACGGCGAGTACTGGAAGAATCCCGGAAATGCCTTTCTGACGCGCCGTCCGGCGGTCATCAGCTACGATCTCTCGCAGGGCGACTCGCTCTTCATGCGGGCCGACTCGATGTACCTCTTTACGATCAACTCCGAGGCGGAGCGCCGGGCTGCCGAGAGGGCGCGGGCCGATTCGCTGGCGGCGGAGAGCAATAAAGCCCGGTCGGGTGAGACTCCGGCGGCGGAGTCTCCGTTGCCGGAGCGTCACTCGGGTGCGGATTCGCTCCGGGGGAGCCGTTTGTCCGGGTCGGGCCGGGAGGGCCTGTCGGAGTCCGGACTGCGCGATTCATTGGGTGGACGCGAGGTCCCCGATTCGCTGCGGGGCTTGCGGGATTCGCTGGCGGCCGATTCGCTGGCCATGCCCGTCAATCCGCTCGATACGCTGGTCGGGGATGCCCGGAAAGCCTATCTCAAGGAGCAGGCGCGCAAGGCCAAGGCTGCCGAAAAGGCCGCCAAGGCCGAAGCCAAGAAGAAACTGCTGGCCGAGATTGCGGCCAAACGGCAGGAGAAGACCACGGCCAAACTCCTGGCCCAGAAGGAGCGCGAGGAGAAACGGCTGGCAGCCCGTCGGGTGAAACTCGAATCGAAACTCCGGGCGCGGCAGCTCCGGGCCGCCCGCAAGGGCAAAAAACGCCCGATCGATCCGGCCGAACTGGCGGCGCTGCGCGAGATCGATTCGTTGATCGACCGCAGTGTCCG
>CALUKL010000078.1 GCA_944321195.1 uncultured Alistipes sp. | reverse complement strand
GGACGAATTCATCAAACCCGAATTCCACTGGAACGAATACCACTACGGTCTGATTACCTCGATTTTCTCGATCGTCTACGCCATCTGCATGCTCTTCGCCGGGCGCTTCATCGACTGGATGGGCACCAAGAAGGGTTATCTGTGGTCGATCGGCGTCTGGTCGGCCGGTGCCTGCGCCCACGCGCTGTGCGGCATTGCCACCGAGGCGTGGGTCGACCTGCCGAATGCCGCGGCGCTGCGTGCCGTGGAGGCCGGATCGGCCGTAGCCGCCACGATCGCCATGGTGAGCATGTACTTCTTCATCGCCGCACGCTGCATCCTGGCACTGGGTGAGGCCGGCAACTTCCCCGCCGCCATCAAGGTGACGGCCGAGTACTTCCCGAAGAAGGACCGCGCCTATGCCACGTCGATCTTCAACGCCGGTGCATCGATCGGTGCGCTGGGCTTCCTCTGGATGGGATTCTGGGTCTTCATGTACGAGAAACCCGAGAAGTCGAAGCACGTGAACGAGGCCGAGCTGGCCTACATCCATCAGGATGATGCCGAGATGCCGGCCGCCGAGGTCAAGGCGCAGGAGGAGAAACCCGAAAAGGTCATTCCGTTCTGGCGCTGCTTCACCTACCGGCAGACCTGGTCGTTCATCACCGGCAAGTTCTTCACCGACGGCGTGTGGTGGTTCTACCTCTTCTGGGCTCCGGCCTACTTCTCGGACCAGTACGGCTATTCGTCCAGTTCGGGAATGGGTATTGCGCTGATCTTCACGCTCTATGCCATCGTGACGGTGCTGTCGATCTTCGGCGGTTACCTTCCGAAGCTCTTCGTCGACCGCAAGGGCATGAATCCCTATGCGGGCCGTATGCTGGCGATGCTGATCTTCGCGTTCCTGCCGCTGCCCGCGCTCTTCGCGCAGGGTGCCGGAACCTACTCGGTATGGTGGCCCGCGATCATCATCGGTCTGGCCGGTGCCGGACACCAGGCCTGGTCGGCCAACCTCTTCTCGACGATCGGCGACATGTTCCCCAAATCGGCCATCGCAACCATCACGGGCATCGGCGGCATGGCCGGCGGTGTGGGATCGTTCCTGATCAACAAGGGAGCCGGAGCGCTCTTCACCCACTCGGAGCAGATGGGCGAGGCCTTCCGCTTCATGGGCTTCGACGGTAAGGAGGCCGGCTACATGATCATCTTCTGCATCTGCGCCGTGGCCTACCTGGTGGCGTGGTCGATCATGAAGGCGCTGGTTCCGAAGTACAAGCCTATCGTTATCGAATAATTTTTCCCGAGTCCGGACCGACGGCGGGAACCACATGCCGCCGTCGGCCCCTTCCGGGCTCAAATTCCTGAAAAACATGTTGAAAGAATTGAACAGGTCGACCGTCGCAACGGTTGACCGCCCCGTTCGTATCCTGCAGTTCGGCGAGGGCAACTTCCTGCGGGCCTTCGTGGACTGGCAGATCGACATCGCCAACGAGAAGGGCGTCATGAATTCGGGCGTGGCCATCTGCCAGCCCATTATCGATCCCGAACACAAGGTGCTGGGGATGATCGACCTGCTGCACAGGCAGGACAACCTCTACCACGTCTACCTGGAGGGCATCGAGAACCGTCAGCCGAAGAAGGACGTGCGGCTGGTGAAGAGCGTGATGGATTCGTTCAACCCCTATGTCGACTACGAGAAGTACGAGCAATACTTCCTCTCGCCGGATCTGAAGATCACGATCTCGAACACCACCGAGGCGGGGATCCGCTACGAGGAGGGCGACGATCTGGAGGCGCGTCCGCCGAAGTCCTACCCTGCGAAGATGACGGCGCTGCTGTACAAGCGCTTCAAGCACTTCCAGGGCGACCCGACGAAGGGCCTCTGCATCATCTGCTGCGAGCTGATCGAGAACAACGGCTCGACGCTGCACGAGTATGTGATCCGCCACGCGATGTACAACGGCCTGGGGGCCGACTTCATCGACTGGGTGGAGCGCAACTGCCACTTCTGCGACACGCTGGTCGACCGCATCGTGCCGGGCTTCCCGCGCGACACGATCGACGAGATCAAGGAGGAGTTGGGCTATGACGACAACCTCGTGGTAAAGGCCGAGTTGTACCACCTGTGGGCGATCGGCGGCGAGGGCTACAAGGAGGTGATGAAGGAGCTGCCGCTGGACAAGGCGGGCCTGCACGTGATCTTCATGCCGTCGATCAAGCAGTTCCGCGACAAGAAAGTCCGCATCCTGAACGGTTCGCATACGGGCATGGTGCCCATTGCCCTGCAGATGGGCTGCGAGACGGTGATGGACGCCTTCAACACCCCGGCCATCGAGCGTTTCATCAACGAGATGGTCGCCGAGGAGGTGATCCCGATGATCGAGGAGGACCAGGAGGAGCTGAAACAGTTCGCCGCGGGGATCCTCGAACGCTTCTACAACCCCTACATCAAGCACATGCTGCGTTCGATTTCGCTGAACTCGCTCTCGAAGTGGGAGGCGCGCAACTATCCGACCGTGAAGGACAACTGGTTCAAGGCCGGGAAGCTGGCCGCACGCGAGTGCTTTACCTTTGCGGCGCTGATGTCGCTGTACGGCCCGAAGAGCGGTTTCGAACCCGACGACACGAAGGAGTTCGTCGACTACATCCGCACGAACTGGAACTCGGAGGATCTCGACGGAACGATCTCGAAGATCGTGCGCGAGAGCGGTATCTTCACGGTGGATTTCTCGGAGGTTCCGGGCTTCGTGGAGGCCGTTGCGGGCTATGTGGGTGACATTGAGGCGCTGGGCATGAAGGGCGCGCTGGACAAATTTTTGACGAAATAGCATTTTTCCCGAAAAGGTGGAGCGGACGGGCCGGAAGCCGGATGACGGAGGGCCCGGCTCCGCTTTTTTCAGACCAGAGGAGTTTATGAAACGATTCTTGAAAATCAATGCCGCGGATAATGTGGCCGTGGCGCTGGCCGATCTGGCTGCGGGCGAGCGTGTGGAGATCGACGGCGGGGTGGTGACGTTGTGTGAGGCGGTGGCCCGGGGACACAAGTTCGCCTTGAGGGACCTCACCGAAGGAGAAAACGTCATCAAGTACGGCTATCCGATCGGGCATGTCACGTGCAACGTGGCGGCCGGGACGTGGATCCATTCGCACAACCTGAAAACCAACCTGCACGACGACCTCACCTACACCTATACGCCGCGGGCCTGTCCGCTCGACATTCCGAAGCGTGACGTCACGGTGCAGGGTTACCTGCGCCGCGACGGGCGGATGGGCATCCGCAACGAACTGTGGATCGTGCCGTCTGTGGGGTGCGTGAACGGGCAGGCGCAGGCCATTGCCGAGCGGGTGCGCCGCGAGTGCGACTGCTCGCATCTGGACGACGTGCGCGTCTACACCCATAACTACGGCTGTTCGCAGCTGGGCGACGACCACGCCAACACGCGGCGGGCGCTGGCGGCGCTGGTGCGGCATCCGAATGCGGGTGCGGTGCTGGTGCTGGGACTCGGGTGCGAGAACAACCAGGTTGCGGCCCTCAAGGAGGAGATCGGCACATGGGACGACGAGCGTGTGAAGTTCCTGATCGCCCAGGAGGTCGAGGACGAAATACAGACGGGTTTCGAGATCTGCCGCGGGCTGGTTGAGAAGACGCGCGAGGACCGTCGCCAGCCGCTGCCGCTCTCGTATCTGAAGGTGGGGTTGAAGTGCGGCGGTTCGGACGGCTTCTCGGGCATCACGGCCAACCCGCTGGTGGGTTTGTTCTCCGACTGGCTGGTGGCGCAGGGCGGCACGATCGTGCTGACGGAGGTCCCGGAGATGTTCGGCGCCGAGACAATCCTGATGGACCGCGCCACGGATCGCGGGATCTTCGACCGCACGGTGCACCTGATCAACGATTTCAAGGGCTATTTCCGCAAGTACGGTCAGCCGATCTACGAAAACCCCTCGCCGGGGAACAAGAAGGGCGGCATCACGACCCTCGAGGAGAAATCGCTGGGCTGCGTGCAGAAGGGCGGATCGCAGCCCGTGGTCGATGTGCTGGGCTATGCGCAGCCGATCGTGAAGCCGGGTCTGAATCTCCTGCAGGCCCCGGGCAACGACCTGGTGGCCGCTTCGGCGCTGGCCTTGTCGGGGTGCCAGCTGGTGTTGTTCACCACGGGGCGCGGCACGCCCTTCGGGTCGTTCGTCCCGACGATGAAGATCGCCACCAACACGCCGCTGTCGCAGTTCAAGGCCAACTGGATCGACTTCAACGCCGGGACGCTCGTCGAGGACGAGGAGCCGCACGCCGTGCTGGAGCGGCTGATCGGGAAGATTCTCGCGACGGCCGACGGCGAACACCTCAAGCACGAGCGTACGGGCTTCAAGGAGATCGCCATCTTCAAGTCGGGCGTGACGTTGTAAGAGACCGGAATTCGGGACCGGCCGTTATCGGGCCCTTCCCGGTTGTTGCCCGCCGCCTGCGGCGTCGTTTGCAGGCCTGACCTTCCCCCAACCCCCTCCTCGGAGGGGGCTTGCGGTTTTGGACAGAAGGTGTGAAACAAGACAGATGCGTAATATGAAATTGCTGACTCTTTTTGTTTTTTGTTCTCTTTTCGCGGTCCGGGCCTTTGCCGGGGAGCCCGTCTATACGGTCGACTGCAACGGCGGGGGTGACTTCCGCACCGTGCAGGAGTGCTTCGACGCCCTGCCCTCGAAACCCGATGGCTGGCGCACCGTCCGCATCCTGCCCGGTACGTACCGCGAAAAGGTGACGTTGGACGTTTACAAGGATCGCGTGCGGATCGTCGGCGTGGGTGGTGCCGAACGGGTCCGCATTGTCTGGAACGACTACTCCGGAAAGGTCGTCGACGGCTATGAGATGACCACTTACGATACCTGGACGATGTCGCTGCAGGCCGACGATGTGGTGCTGGAGGGCGTCACCGTCGAGAACGATGCCGGAAGGGTGGGGCAGGCCGTGGCGCTCGAAACCCGCGGCGACCGCATCTGGATCGACGGCTGCCGTTTGGTCGGCGATCAGGACACCTTCTTCACGAAGGGGTATGTCTCGCGCATCTACGTCACGGATTCCTGGATCGAGGGGACGACCGATTTCATCTTCGGGCCTTCGATCGTCCTCTTCGACCGCTGCCGGATCCACGCCAAGGCCGACAGTTTTCTGACCGCCGCGTCGACTACCGAGCGAAACCTGTACGGCTATGTTTTCCGGGATTGCCGGGTAACGGCCGATCCGGCAGTGACGCGGCTCTATCTGGGGCGTCCCTGGAAATCGACCGCCCGGACGGTCTGGATCCGCTGCGATCTGCCGGCGGCGATCCGCCCCGAAGGGTGGCGCGACTGGCACGATTCGGCCCGCAAGGGCGATGTCTATTACGCCGAGTATGGCTGTACGGGGCCGGGGGCCGACCGTTCGGGACGTGTGGCGTGGTCGCGGGAGTTGACCGGCGACGAAGCTGCGGCCTATACGCCGGAGCAGATCTTCGCCCGGAAGACCGGCTCGGAGGCGTTCCGCAATGACTGGCTCCCTGTGGCGCCGTTTTCGGAGAAGGGCCGGGGTGCCAGGGTGCAGCAATGACTGTTGGCCGGAGATGCCGGAAAAAGGGCCGGTCCTTCCGAACTGCGGGGGACCGGTCGTTTGTGTCCGGGAGGCAGGCGTCTACGCCTTTTCGCGGATGGTACGTAGGCCGCGGGTCATGACGTATTGCAGGACGCCCCGCAGGAGCATGTACAAGGTAAAGGCCAGCCAGAGGGCGTTGTTGCCGATCCACGGCCGCAGGGCGTAGAAGATGGCGAAATAGGCGGCCGTGGCTCCGAACATCGAGTTGCGCATGACGCGCGTCTCGGTGGCGCCGACCATGATGCCGTCCATGATGAAGGGCATGGCCGAGGCGATGGGGATCAGGATGATCCAGACGATATAGTGCCCGGCCAACTCGACGATCTGCGCGGCGTTCGGCGCCGAGTGGTCGACGAAGAGCCCTACCAGGTCGCGCCACCACCCGAGGTAGATCCCTACGAACACCACCGATACGAGTGTGCCCCAGAGCAGGCAGCGGTGCAGGCAGGCGCCGAGCGACACCCGGTCGCGGGCCCCGATGAAGCGTCCGGTGAGGGCCTCGGCGGCGTAGGCGAAGCCGTCGTTCATGTAGGAGAAGAGCGTGAAGAGCTCCAGCAGCAGGGCGTTCACGGCGAGCAGCGTGTGGTCCTCCATGCGGGCCGAGGCGCCGGTGAAGAAGGTATAGACGGCCACGATGCAGAGCGTGCGCAGGATGATGTCGCGGTTGATCACGAAGAAGCGCCGCAGGGGCTGCAGGTCCAGGACTTCCGACCAGCGGATCGAGGTCAGCAGCGACCGGTACTTTACGACGAGCAGCAGCGTGGCCAGCCCCACGCCGCACCATTGTGCCACGACCGAGGCCCAGGCGATGCCGACGATCCCGAGGTCGAGCCCGAAGGCGAAGGCGAGGCTGCACGTGAGGTGGATCAGGTTGACCGTGACGGCCGTGATCATCGGGAAGAGGGCGTTCTGCATGCCGGTGAACCAGCCGTTGAAACCGAAGAGGAGGATACCGGCCGGCACAGCCCAGATGCGGGTGTAGAAGTATTCGCGGGTCATCTCACCGCCGTTCATGGCCCAGAGAGCCAGTTCGCCCAGCGGGTACTGGAGCAGGAGCATCACACAGCCCATGACCCCCGCTACGGACAGGGCCCGGGCCAGCATGTTGGTGCATTCGCGGTAGTTCCCGGCGCCGAAGGCCTGGGCCGTGAGGCCGCTGGTCCCCATGCGCACGAAGGAGCAGTTCCAGTAGATGAAGTTGAAGATCGACACGCCGATGGCCAGGGCTCCGATCGTCGCGGCGGAGTCCTCGCCCCAGTGTCCGGCAATGGCCGTCGAGACGATGCCCATGAGCGGGACGGTGATGTTCGAGACGATGTTCGGGAGCGTCAGGCGCAGTATTTCGCGGTTCATTCGCTGCATAACGGATGCAAAGATAAGGCAAAAGCGGCGAATTTTCGGTCCGCGGCGGCTTTTTCTCGATTTCGGGCACACAATGTGCTGGAATCCGGAAAAATGGATTACCTTTGCCGCGCAAATTCATCTTATAGAAGATACGAACATGAAAGATTCGAAAAACGACTCGAC
>CALUKL010000077.1 GCA_944321195.1 uncultured Alistipes sp. | reverse complement strand
CGACTTCCGGGCCCGCAGCGTACCGTTGTATTTGTCGTGGTCGTGGAGTTTCATGGCGAAGAGTCCGTTGCGCCCCTCGTGGCTCACACCCCCGACGAACGCCTCGTCCGACAACAGCATCTCCTCGTACCCCGAGAAGGTGTCCACGTTGCGGATGTCGGCCTTCATCTGCTCCATCGGGATGGCAAGGGCCGTCGTGCCGGGGATGTGGCACCAGTCCCAGCCCTCCTGCCGGAACCCGCTGCCGAAGGCGCTCACCGGATCGCCGTCGCCCAACAGTTGCAGGCTGCCGTTCGTCAGGTAGCGTCCGTAGTGGTTGCAGCCCTGGTAGATCTCCGCAGCCCAGAGGTAACGGCTGTGTCCGGCCGCCGTGACGAGCCAGTCGCCGCGCCGGTGCGCCAGCGAGGCGTTGTAGCCGTAGACGCGGGTCCCTTCGGGCGAAGGCTCCGCAGCGATCCCCTGCTCCGCGAAGAGGCGCGTATAGCGGTCCTCGCCGTCGCAGAGCCGCAGGTAGGCGGCCGCCAGCTCCGGGTCGATCTCCTGCCGTCCGTCCGGGGATCCGGCTACGGCCAGCCGCGCGTAATGCCACGGGATCAAGGCACCCTTCCCGTCGGGATGACGACCCGACAGGGCCAGCGGGAACGACCGCAGGTTGCAGTAGAAACGCATTTCGAGCAGCGCCCGTTTCAGAATCGAGTGGCTCTCCTCGCTCACCGCAAAGCGCGTCTTCGACAGCAGCCACACAGCATTCACACCGCCACCGCTCAACCCGTCGACGGCATAGGCCGGATAGTGGTGGCGGTGGTGGAAGACCGTGCCGTCGCTCTTGAAGCAGGGACCCGTCCCCTCGGTCACCTTGTACCCGTTGTCGACCCACCGCGAGAAGGCCGTCAGGTAGGCCGCCTTCTCCGGCGTATCCGGCAGCATCACGATACTTGCCAGCCGACCGATCAGCGAGGTGTTGAAGGCGTCGATGTCCATCCCGGGCACCGAGGGCGGGAGCTTCACCTCCCCCACGCCCGAAAACCACTCCATGGCCTGCTGCACGTCGTGTTCCAGCCCGGCCCCGCGCAGCACCTCGCGCATGATGACCGGAGCCGTATAGAAGTTGCGCATGCTGTAACCCAGATGGTGCAGGGTCCCCAATGCGCTGCCCGCTGCAAAGCCCTGGTCCAGCAGGTGCCGCGTCAGCAGGATGTACATACGTTCCAGTTCCGCACGTTCGGCGGGGTCCTGCGCGGCGTCGTGCGCCACGGCAATCTGGAACAGGAAGTCGTTATAGCCCCGCAGCAGCTGTCCGTTCGCGGCGAAGAGCTTCGCCACCGCCGGATGCCCGAGATTAATATAGGTCTCGGCGTAGCGCACGAACCAGATCGGTTTCCCGCGCAGCGTCCCGTCCGCATTCTCCGTAATGCCGTACGACGCGAAACGCTTGCGCAAGGTCTCCATCGGCAGGGGCTTCTTCCCTTCGAGGAGCAGTTCGCGAAGACGGCTCTCCACGGTCTTCATGTCGCGCCGCGTTGTCTCGTCGATCAACGCCGGAGCCTCGGGAATCGGATGGCGCCACGACTGCAACAGCACGAGCCAGTGGCTCGTCGTCCCGGCGTTGATGAACGGCGCCTGGAAATCCGCCGTGTGGTGCCGCACGTCCTGGAATGACGAGAGGATCCAGTGGTCGAAGAAGAGCTCGCCCTTGCGGACCCCCTCGACCCGGACGACTACTTCGTCCATTCCCTCTTCGGGGTGGCCCTGCATGTCGCGGTCGAAGGCCACCCACGCCCCGCGCCAGCCAGTGAAATCCAGCCCGTAGTCGAACCACGCGCACGTCCGGCCCTCCTTGCGGAACTCGAAGCGCAACGACCCCTCCAGCGCCTTCGGGGCGTAGACCCAGAAGACGAAGGTCGAAACCGAGGTCTCCCGCGGATTGGGATTCTTCGCCAGGTAGCCCACCGGAGCCGCGATACGCAACTGCGCATCCGGCCGCGACCAGTGCCAGCGGACCGAATGGCTGCCGTGCTTGTAGTGGTCGCCGGAGATCTGCAGCGACGAACCGCGCGAAGCCTCAAAAGGCGCCGCGGACTCCTCGAACGAGAGGATCCGCTCATCGGCAACCTCCTTCAGAGGCTGCGCCGATGCAGTCCAGACCCACACCGCCGCCGCGGCCAGAAAAATCAGTTTACGCATCTGTTCCTTTCCGGTTTAGAACAACGGTTCCCCCTTCTCGATGTGGCCCTTGCGGATCAGCGCTTCGAGGAAGTAGTAGTCGGCATAATTCAGCGGCACGTCGATGTTGCTGCCGTGCGGGATGCTCCCCACGGAGTGCATCAGCAGGAACCCGCCGTTCTCGCCCACCGGAGCCCGGTAAGCCGGCGACGAGAGCGATTCGACCATCTTGTCGGCCTTCTGCTTGTAGAGTTCGTTGTTCGTGTAGGTATACATTTCGTAAAGGGCCGAAGCCAGCACGGCGGCCGTCGAGACGTCGCGCGGCTCGTCGGGGATGTTCGGAGCGTCGTAGTCCCAGTAAGGCACCAGGTCCTCGGGCATGTTCGCGTCGTTGAGCATGAAATCGGCCACCTTCTCCGCATGGTCCAGGTAACGCTTGTCGCCCGTATAGCGGTAGCAGGCCGTATAGCCGTAGACGGCCCACGCCTGTCCGCGGGCCCATGCCGACTCGTCGGCATAACCCTGCGCCGTGCAGCGGCCCCGGACATGGCCGTCCTTCAGGTCGTAGTCCACGACATGGTAGCAGCTGTAATCGTCACGGAAGTGCTCCTGCATCGTCCGGTCGGCATGGCTCACCGCAATCTTGTAGAAGGTGCTGTCGCCCGAGAACTCCGTGGCCTTGAACATCAGTTCGAGGTTCATCATGTTGTCGATGATCACCGGGCACTGCCACCCGCGCTCACCCTGCCAGCCGCGGTCGGCATCCCACGACTGGATGACGCCCGGCACCTCGCGGAAACGTGTCGACAACGACTTCGCGGTCTGTACGATCACCTCCTTGTAACCCGGAATGTTCTTCAGGCGCAGGCCGTTGCCGTAGCTGTCGTAGATCATGAACCCGACGTCGTGGTGCCACTGCAGATACTGGATCGAGTCGAGAATCTCGGTATGTTTGCGTGCACGCTCCGCCCAGGCCTCGTCTCCCGTCAGTTCATACATGTACCAGAGGCTCCCGGCGAAGAAGCCGCTCACCCAGTCGTCGGTCGGGACATAGTCGATACGACCGTTCTTGTAGGTCGAGGGAATGCGGATCGCACCGGTCATTTCGCTCGAATCGGCCAGCATCGCCAACTGCTGCTTGGCGACAGCAATATTTTCGTCGATGATCGAAACTTTTTTCGGCGCCTGCGAGCAGGCTACGGCTCCTCCCGCCAAAAGCAGGGCAACCGCACACTTGGTTAAAACAGTCATAAATTCAATTTTGAGTTACATGAGTTACACCCTAAAAACACATACATGTATGCGAATCAGGCCGAACAGCCCTTCCCGTTATCGATTTTTTTCACGAACGGGACCGCACTTTGCGTACAAAGATAAAATAATTTCCGGACTTCCGCTATTTTTTAACAATTTTTTCTAACCGGATGTAAATTTTTACGATTTTCTGCGTTATAAATTTTGGCGGTCCGATTTCTTTCATTAATTTTGAACAAATTGAATAATATGAAAAAATTCTTATTATACGGTACATCAGCCGTTTTAGGGCTTTTCGCCACGCTGTGGAGCCTGCCCGTACATGCTGCGATCGACGCAAAAATCAACTTCGAAACCGAAATCCCGAAGGGTTTCTCCTGCGGGGATAACAGCCGTATCGAACTGAGCCAAAAACACTACAAGGACGGACAGCAGTCGCTGCTCTGGAGCTGGAGCGCACCCTCGACCCTCCAATACAACGATTTCGGGCAGCTCATCCGCTCGTTCCGCGTCAAACAGGCCGGTGTCATGCTCTGGATCTACAACCCCAGGGCCGTCAACGCCGACCTCCACTTCGCCTTCGAAACCCCCACGGGCGAAACTCCCTACCATTTCGATTTCCACCTCGACTTCACGGGCTGGCGAGCCTGCTGGATCAAGTACAACGACATGCCCGGAGACCACGCCTCGCAACAGATCTCGCGACTGGTGATCTCCACCCCGGAGGGCGTCCAGAGCGGAGAACTCTTCATCGACCGCCTGACCTTCGCCGAGACCCGCCTGCACGACCAGATCACCCCCGACCAGCAGATCCCCAACAACAACTGCAACCTCAAACGCTCGCTCTGGCACTGGGCCCGGCTCTGGGAGTGGGAGCAGTACGAATACGACGAACCCCTGCGGGAAATCACGGCCGACGAGAAAAAACAACTCGACCTGGTGAAGTCCCGCATCAACGCCATCGTCGAGGCCAACATGTCGAGCGGAAACTACATCAACGGAACGATCATCCCGCGGGCGCTGAAAACCTTCCAGAACGCCAAAATCCGCCGCACCGAAGACGGCGGCATCATCGGCGCCCCGCTGCTCTCGAACGACGAGTGCAACCGCCCGAAGGGCGAACTCCGTCTCGACGACATCGAGAACATGCTCAATGCCTTCGCGCTGAACAGCTACGTCAACGGCGACCCGAAATACGACGATGACTTCTTCCTGGTCATGGACCACGCCATCGACCAGGGCTTCGCCTTCGGCCACGGAAACGGAACCAACCACCACTACGGCTACAACGTGCGCAAGATCTACGACGCCATGTGGCTCATGCGCGACAAGATCGCACAGCGCGGCAAAACCGACGAGTATGTCCGCGTGCTGGCCTACTGGAGCGGCCTCTCCGAGACGCGCAAACCCTATGTCTACGGACGTGACGAACTGCTCGACTCGTGGCACACGCTCCTGATGCCCAAACTCATCAGCGCCCTGATGCTCCCCACCGAAGCCGAACAGTACCGCGCCATGAAGGGCCTTTCGCGGTGGATGTCCGGGAGTCTGGACTTCACGCCCGGCACCATCGGCGGCATCAAGGTCGACGGTACGACCTTCCACCACGGAGGCCTCTACCCCGCCTACTCGACCGGCGCCTTCGCCACGATCGGATACTACTGCAAGGCGGTCCGAAGCACCGGCTTCAACCTCACGGAAGAGGCCCGCAAACACTTCAAGCTGGCCCTGCTGACCATGGCCAACTACACCAACCTGCGCGACTGGGGCCTCGGCATCGCCGGACGCCACCCCCTGAACAAGAACGGCCGGATCCCCGACGCCGACGTCAACGCATTCGGGCACCTGGCCGCCCTGGGCGACCTGACCGGCAGCGGCAAGAACGTCGATCCCGACCTGGCCGGAGCCTACCTCCGGCTCAAGGGTACCGACCGGGAACTCAACAACCTCTTCAGAAAGGAGGGCATCGCCGCAGGCCCCACCCCCTCGGGCTTCTTCGTCTACAACTACGGCGCCCTGGGAATCCACCGCCGCGACGACTGGATGGTAACCCTCAAGGCCTTCAATACGGATGTCTGGGGCTCGGAAATCTACACCCGGGACAACCGTTACGGACGCTACCAGAGCTACGGTTCGGCCCCGATCATCGGGTCGGGCAACCCCGTCACGGCCGCCGCCAGCGGATTCGTCCAGAACGGATGGGACTGGAACCGGGTCCCCGGCGCCACGACCATTCACCTGCCCTGGGCCGAGCTTAACAACCCGCTCCCCGGAACCCTCATGGAGCGCAACCCCGAACGCTTCTCCGGCGCCTCGTCGCTCGAAGGGCGCAACGGCATCCTGGCCCTCCACTTCGTCGAGGGCAGCCGCAAGAACTTCACCCCCGGCGCCACGGCCTACAAGACGGTCTTCTGCTTCGACAACCGCCTGGTATTCCTCGGAAGCGGCATCGACAACAACAACACGACCTACCCCACCGAAACGACGCTCTTCCAGCTTCAACTGGCCGACCGCAGCGAAGCGATGGAGGTCGACGGCGAAATCTACGACACCTTCCCGCTCCAACTCTCGAAGAGCGGCGAACGCCTGGCCATCTCGGACACCAAGGGCAACTTCTACGTGGTGAAGAATGCCGCGGCCCTGAACATCCTCAAGCAGGAACAGACATCGCCCAACGACAAGACCCATGCCATGCAGACCGGCGACTTCGCAACAGCATACATCGACCACGGCCGCGCCCCGAAACAGGCCGGATACGAATACGTCGTCTACATCCAGCCCTCGAACAAGGAGATCAACCGCCTGCTCAAGAAGGATGAATACGAGGTGGTGCGCAAGGACAACATGGCCCACGTGGTGAAGGACATCCCAACCGGAATCACGGGATACGTCTGCTTCCAGGAGTACAAGAGCGACGGTCTCGTGCGCGGCGTGACCGAAGAGACGATCGTCATGGAGCGCACCGATGCCGACGGGCAGATCGTCATGAGCGTCTGCACCCCCGACCTGGGCCTCACCGAAAAGACATACACCACCCGCCAGGAGAGCCAGCCCATCGAAAAGGAGGTTCGCCTCGGCGGCGCCTGGGAACTCGTTAATCCCGCCACAAACGTGAAACTCACCCAGGCCGACGCGGAAACCATCCTGAAAGTCACCTGCCGACACGGACAACCCGTGGAGTTCCGGCTCAAGAAAAAGTAAACCTATTTACCCCACAACCTCTAATTTATGAAAAAAGCACTGAAACGAATGACCGCGGTCGTGCTGCTGACCCTGTCGGTATTCCTGACGGGTGAGGCCTTTGCACAAACCACCGTAGTCGGACGTGTGGTTGACACCAACAACGTCCCGTTGATCGGCGTCAACGTCGTGGTCAAGGGTACGACCACGGGTACGACTACCGGCATCGACGGCAACTACTCCATCAAAGTCGGAGAGACCCAGACCCTGGTCTTCTCCTATCTGGGTTATACGACCGTCGAGGAGGTCGTCGGCAAACGAACCACCATCAACGTAAAAATGGCGGAGGAAGCCACCCAGCTGGGTGCCGTGGAGATCGTCAACATCGGTTACGGCACCACGACGCGCCGCGACCTGACCGGTTCGGTCGCCAAGGCTGACCTGGGGACCATGATGAAGGCCAACGTCACGAACTTCGACCAGGCTCTGAACGGCCGTATCGCCGGCGAGGTCGTCACCACGGGCGACGGTTCGCTGGGTGCCGAGGCCAACATCACCATCCGAGGCAACAACTCCCTCACCCAGAGCAACGCCCCGCTCTACATCATCGACGGATTCCCCTCCGAAGGGTCGTTCGCCACGTCGATCAACCCCGCGGACATCGAGTCGATCGACGTGCTGAAGGATGCCTCGGCAACGGCCATCTACGGTGCCCGCGGCGCCAACGGCGTCATCGTCATCAACACCAAACGCGGTACCGAAGGCAAACCCACCGTCAACTTCAGCGCCTCGTTCTCGCTGAGCCATATCGCCAACAAGGTCGACCTGATGGATTCCTACGAATTCGTCCGACTGCAGGAGGAACTCATCACCGAGTCGTCGATGGCCAACTCCTACTACGGTTACAGCGAGGAGTACGGCCGCAACCTCACACTCGAAGACTACCGCAACATCCCCGGCATCGACTGGCAGGATGAACTCTACCGTACGGCCTTCCAGCAGAACTACAACGTCTCGCTCTCGGGCGGCAACAAGGAGGGCCTGCGCTACAACGTCGGATTCTCGGCCCTGGACCAGGACGGTATCATCATCCGCTCGAACTTCCAGCGCTACCAGGGCAAGGCGAACTTCACGCTGCCGATCAACAAGAAACTCACCCTCAACGCCAATGCCAACTACTCGCGCACGGCAACCAACGGCGTGAACCCCACGACGGCCGAAACGACCTCCTCGTCGTCGGGCTGGCTGATGTACTCGGTCTGGGGCTACCGTCCCGTGACGGCCCCCGGGCAGGATATTCTCGACTCGATCCTCGACGCTTCGATCGACGGATCGAACGACTACCGTTTCAACCCCGTGAAGACAGCCAAGAACGAGTATCGCAAAACGCTGGTCGACTACCTCAACGCCAACATCGCCCTGACGTGGAAGATCACCCCCGAACTGACGTTCAAGACCACGGGCGGCTACGTGATGAACAAACGGCGGCGCGAAGAGTTCAACGGCACCGAAACCTATACGGGTTATCCGGGCTCGCCGAGCGGAAAGGGCGTCAACGGCGCCATCTACTGGACCGATCAGGCAAACTGGTCGAACGAAAACACGCTCAACTACAAGCGCCGCTTCGGCCGCAGCCACAACGTCGACATGATGGTGGGTCTCTCGTTCCAGGGACAGAAAAACACCTACGAAGGAGTCTCGGCCACACAGATCACCTCCGAAGAGCTGGGCATCGCGGGCATCTACACCGGTAACTACCAGAGCGTGGCCAGCAACTATTTCGACTGGCGCATGATGTCGATGTTCCTGCGTGCGAACTACAACTTCCGCTACAAGTATTACCTGACCTTCTCGTTCCGTGCCGACGGTTCGTCGAAGTTCCCCGCCGACAACCGCTGGGGCTACTTCCCCTCGGTGGGCGCCTCGTGGAACTTCAACCGCGAAAACCTCTTCAAGAATTCCGAGTGGCTCAACAACGGAAAACTCCGCTTCTCGTGGGGTCTGACGGGTAACAACCGCACCCAGACGCCCTATGACTTCTACTCGCAGATCACCGTCACGCCGGGCTCGGGCGACTCGTTCGACTACGTATTCAACGGCGAGCGCGTGCCGGGTTACTACATCTCGAACATGGCCAACGAAAAACTCAAGTGGGAGACCACCGAACAGTACAACGTCGGTATCGACCTGGGCTTCTTCGACGACCGGCTCAAGGTGACGGCCGACTGGTACGACAAGGTGACGCGCGACCTGCTGCTCTATGCCCTGCTGCCCGCCTCGGCCGGCTACGAACAGGGAATGCTCAACATCGGAAGCATCCGCAACCGCGGATTCGAGTTCACGCTCGAAACCGTGAACATCAAAACCCGGAACTTCCAGTGGTCGACCTCGTTCAACATCGCCTTCAACCGAAACAGGATCCTCGGACTGGTCGACAACCAGAGCTCACTGCAAACCTCCGTCTCGTGGGAGACGAAATTCAACTCGCAGTTCCCCTACATCTCTCAGGTGGGCAAGCCCACGGGCATGATGTACGGCTTCATCTACGAAGGAACCTACAAACCCGAGGACTTCAATGAGGACGGCAGCCTGCGTGACGGAATCCCCGCCTACAAGGGCAACACGATGCAACCCGGCGATATCAAGTACCGCGACATGAACGGCGACGGCAAGATCGATGATTACGACCGCACGATCATCGGCTGCGGACAACCCCTGCACACGGGCGGTTTCAACAACAGCTTCAACTGGAAGAACTTCGACCTGAACATCTTCTTCTCGTGGAGTTACGGGAACGACATTCTCAACGCCAACCGGCTGGTCTTCGAATCGGGATGGAAGGCCCAGACCAACCAGTTCGCGTCGTTCGCCAACCGCTGGACCCCGGACAACCCCACATCGAATATCCCCCGTTCGAGCGCCACGGGCAGCGAGGAGTATTCGTCGCGCGTCATTGAGGACGGCTCCTACCTGCGTCTGAAGAACGTATCCCTGGGATACACGATCCCGAGCCGCCAGCTCCGCAAGGCAGGTATCAGCTCCATGCGCATCTACGTCTCGGCCGACAACATCTGGACGCTGACCGATTACAGCGGTCCGGACCCCGAGGTCTCGACCCGCAACTCGGTGCTGACCCCCGGTTTCGACTGGTCGGCATACCCCCGCGCCTACGGCTTCACGGCCGGCGTAAACATCACGTTCTAACGCCCAAAAGCACTATATCGCCATGAAAATAAAGAACATATACAAATTGGGTAGCCTGGCGCTGCTGGGAACGGCACTCTCGGCATGTACGTTCCTCGACACCGACCCGCAGATCATCCCCAGCGACAGCTACTACTCCTCCGAGACAAAACTGCAATACGGACTTGCCGGAGTCTACGGCGTCCTGAGCAGCGAGGCCCTCTACGGAAACTACTACTCGCTGCAGATCAGCAACGCCGACGACCTCTGCTACTTCAACAACTACAACAGCACCGACACGCGCCCGGACCGTTACAACCATGCCGCCGGAACGGCCGTCATCTACGAAACGTGGCTGAAACTCTATCAGGGCATCAAGAATGCCAACGAATACATCCAGGGTGTCGAGGCCTCGGAGATCGACCCCGAAGATCTGTCGGTCGGCAAGGAGACCTATCTGGCCGAAGCAAGGTTCCTCCGGGCCTACTACCACTTCCTGCTGGCCCAGGCGTGGGGCGATGTGCCGTTGCGCGTGGTCTCGACGACATCCCCCAACCCCGAAGACGTGCAGTTGGCCGCTACGCCGCAGGAAGATGTACTCAAATGGTGCGTCGACGAAATGGAGGCGATCGTCGGCGATCTCAGCACGGACGTCAACTTGAACCCCTCGCGTGTCACCCAGGAGGTGGCCGAGGGTATTCTCGCCCGCATCTACCTCTTCATGGCCGGTGAGAGCGTAGCCGATGTCGAGGGGCTCTCGAAGCAGGAGATGTACAAGAAGGCCGCCGACTGGGCAAACAAGGTCATTGCCGAAAGAGGCTACGTGCTGAATCCGAGCTACGAGCAGGTCTTCATCAACATGATCCAGGACAAATACGACACGGAGTATCACGAGTCGATGTGGGAGGCCGAGTTCCTCGGCGACCGCACGAGTGCCGACAAGTGGACCAACGGCCGTATCGGCGACCTGATCGGCCTGAAGTCGCAGTCGGGAGTCACCAACTACTCGGAATGGGCCTGCAACTACTCCTACGGCTTCTACAACGGTTCGTACACCCTCTGGCAACTCTACTCGGAGACCGACCGCGTGGAAACCGACCTGAGTGCCGCGGATGACGAGGACAACATCGAGGGCAAGCTGGTGATCGACAAGCGCCGCATCTGGAACCTCCCGGGCTACAACTTCCGCGGGTATAACAACCAGAAAGTCACGTACAAGAAAGGCGACGAAAGCATCACAGCCTACCTCAGTCAGGATCAGAGCATGCACCGCACGCCGTGGACCTACAACAACAACTTCGCCATGCGGACCGTCGAAGGTCTCGACCAGACGATCGAGAACGCATTCGATACGGCAGACATGGTCTACGACCCGGATGTCATGGGTGCCGTGCGCAATGCGGGCAAGTGGCGCCGCGAGACCATCTACGAAAACCAGATGTCGGCCAAGAACCTCTATACGACGATCAACTTCCCGATCCTGCGCTACTCGGACATCCTGCTGATGTATGCCGAGGCAATCAACGAGTATGCCGGAGCTCCGGATGACATCGCCAAGGAGGCGGTCAAGGCCGTCCGTACGCGGGCCGGAATCCAGACCAACGAGAGCCAGCTGAACGATCCTCAGCTATTCCGCGAACTGGTTCGCAACGAACGCGGCCGCGAACTGGCTTTCGAGGGGCTGCGCAAGTACGACCTGATCCGCTGGGGCATCTTCGAGACACGAATGCACCAGGCCGGGACCAACGTTCCCAATGACAACAAATTCCGGAACAAGACCATTACGGACTTCGCCGCCACGACCTACGCCAACGTCAGCGAACGGCACATTTATCTGCCGATCCCGACCAAGGAGCTGGCCGTGAACCACGCACTCACTCAGAACCCCTTATGGTAAAACGCACAACAGCAAAGCAGACCATGAAGACAAAACGCATTACATATCTCGCAACGGCCCTCGCGCTCATGGCGGCGGGAAGTTCGTGCGAGCACGACGAAATCTACGAACCGCTGGAGTTCTCGGTGCAGTTGGCCCCGACGAATACCTACAAGACGGGCGACCCCGTGGTATTCAATTTCAGCGGCAATGCCGACTACATCACCGTCTGGAACGGCGATACGGGGCACGAATACAGATACCGGGACCGCACGAGCGTGGCTTTCGAGGACATCATCTCGTGCAAACTTTCGTTCGGACTGGCCCAGGCCTACGGCCAGACGGATACCGATACGCGCTACTGCAACATTCTTGTAACGGATCAGTTTGAAGGTCTCAACGGGGCGGATGCCGAGGCCGACGGAGCCCTGGTGGCCGCCATCGACGACCAGTACACGGGCTGGACAGAACTGGAGTATGAAAACCTGAGCAATCGGGTCTCCCTCGTCAACGTGGCCAAAGTGCCCTACAGCTACGACATTACGAAGTATGCCGAGAATTTCGGGTTCGCCCTGCATTTCCACCACGGGGAGAACCAGAACATGCGTTCGTTCGCCTTCAATGAAATCCAGATCGAGGTGCAGTTCAACGGTTACAATCCTCAGGTCTACGATTACGAGGACCTCTCGTTCGTCACCTACTCCACCATCCCGGAAGATGCCGATAATCCGTATGAGCACAACGTCTCCGGAGACGGTTGGGTCAAACTCCAGGGTGAAACCGGGTCGAACAACGCGGGCGAAATCGTCTACCAGGGATACAACTGGGCCAATCACCCCTATGTCTGTGACCAGTGGGTCTTCATGCGCCCGATCAACCTCAACGGCATCTCGCCCGATACGGGCCAGAGCATCAAGGGCGTGGCCGACGACGTGAAGAGCTACTCCTACACCTACACCGAGCCGGGAACCTACACCGTCACGTTCCTCGCAGGCAACGGAAACTACCAGGGTGAATCGGGAATCCAGACCTACGAAATGAAAGTTACGATCGTCGACCCGATCGAATAAACGCATCATGAAGAGCGAAAGCCTGCTTTTTTACAGACGAAAAAGCAGGCTTTTTTCACGAATTCAGGTTGCAATTCTACACAATTTTCAATATCTTTGAAAGTGCATAAACCTAAAACCGAAACGGATACCAACCTATGAATGCAGAATTACAGGCAGAGCTCCAGAAAATAGCTTCGCACTTCGCGCTGGAAGGCGACATCGCCGCGATCAACTCGCTCGGCGACGGTTTCATCAACGATACGTTCATCATCCGCACGGCCGGAGATGCGCCGGACTACATCCTCCAACGCAAGAACAGGAATATCTTCCCCGACATACCGGGCATGATGGAGAATATCCGCAAGGTCACCGAACATATCCGCCGCCGGGTCATCGCCGAGGGCGGAGACCCGATGCGTGAGGCCATGACGGTCGTCCCGACCTGCGACGGAAAACTCTACCACATCGACTCGCAGGGCGATTACTGGGCCGTCACGGTCTTCATCGCCGACACCGTTGCCTACAACAAGGCCGATTCCCTGGAACTCGCCCGCAAGGGCGGTGAGGGAATCGGAAAGTTCCAGGCCCAGCTGGCCGACTTCACCGAACCCCTCGCCGAGACGATCAAGGGATTCCACAACATCCGCCACCGCTTCGTGCAGTGGGACGAGGCCCTCAAACGCGATGCCGCAGGCCGCGTGAAGGATCTCCAGACGGAGATCGGATGGATCGAGTCGCGCCGCGCCGAAATGCTCGATTTCTGGAAGCTGGTCGAAGAGGGTACGATCCCTACGCGCGTGACCCACAACGACACGAAGATCAACAACATCCTCTTCAACAAGGAGGGCGAGGTGCTCTGCGCCATCGACCTCGACACGGTGATGAACTCCACGTCGCTCAACGACTTCGGAGACGCCATCCGCTCCTACACCAACACGGGAGACGAGGATGACCGCGACCTGTCGCGCGTCAGCATGTCGATCGAGATGTTCCAAGCCTACACCGAGGGATACCTGTCGCAGCGTGCCAGCCAACTCTCCCAGCCGGAAATCGATTACCTGGCCTTCTCGGCCCGCTACATCACCTACGAACAGGTGCTGCGCTTCCTGATGGACTACATCGACGGCGACCTCTACTACAAGATCAAGTACCCGGAGCACAACCTCGTGCGAACCCATGCCCAGTACAAGCTGCTGCAAAGCATGGAGGAGCAATATCCGACGATGTGCCGGATCGTGCGCGACACGGTCGCCAAATACAAAAAATAAGCGCAAGACAATGGAAATCCGCAAATTTTCAGGTATCGATTTCGAGAATCCGGAGGCTGTCGACGCGGCGTTCGCACAGGTCGAATCCCGGCCGATCGCCTGCTGCAACTGGCCGGACGGTTATCCCTATGCCCCGGAAGTGAGGTTCCGGATGTTCCATACCGGCAACAGGCTCCTGCTGCGCTTCGACGTCGCGGAGAACTACACCGCCGCACGTGTCACGGAGGACAACGGGGAGGTCTGGACCGATTCGTGCGTGGAGTTCTTCCTGGCCGTGGGCGACGAAAGCGGGTACTACAATTTCGAAACAACCTGCATCGGACGGATGCTCCTCGGATTCCGACATACGCACGCCGATGCCGTACACGCCGCACCGGAGGTGATGGACTCGGTAAAACGAACCACGACGCTGCCCTTCGGCGAGCCCTTCGAGGAGCGTGAGGGTGACAACCGCTGGTCGCTGACCCTGGCCATACCGCCCGAAGCGCTGTTCCGGCACGAGATCAAGGACTGGAGCGGCGTGGAGGCCCGCATGAATCTCTACAAATGCGGCGACAACCTCTCGCATCCGCACTTCCTCTCGTGGAGGCCCATTCAGACCGAGAAGCCCGATTTCCACCGGCCGGAATTCTTCGAACCCGTACACTTCGAAATGTAATCGGAAAACGTAATCCATAAAAGAGATGAACAACAAGTATTCTTTACCGAAAGACGGCGGGCTGATCGCTGAATCGGCACCGCGCGACATCATCCATCGTTACGAGAAGATCCATACCCGGGTCTACGAAAACGAATACAACGGAGTGCTGTATGTCGCCGACACGATCGTGAAGGCCATCCGCACGTACAACGAAATCCACTCCTCGAACGAAGTCTACGAGGAGGCCCAACCCTTCGTACTGGGCCTGACCACCGGCCGCACCCCCCTGGGTCTCTATCGTGAACTGGTCAAGCGTCACAAGGAGGGGCAGATCAGTTTCCGCAACGTGGCCGTCTACAGCCTCGACGAGTTCTACCCGATCAAGTCGACCGAACAGCAGAGCCGCAACTTCCGCATCCACGAGGAGTTCCTCAACCACATCGACATCCAGCCGGAGAATGTCCACATTCCCGACGGGACGGTCCCCGAAAGCCGCATCTCGGAGTATTGCGCCTCCTACGACCACGCCATCCGCCACATCGACCTGATGATCATCGGCGTGGGTGAGGATGGACAGATCGGGTTCAATGAACCGGGCTCCTACGTACGGTCGCGGACCCGGCTCGTACAGCTCACCTACAACACGCGGAAAGTACAGTCCGGCGCCTTCTACGGGCTGGAGAACACCCCCAAGATGGCCATTACGATGGGTATCGACACGATCATGCGTGCCGACCGGATCATCCTCATGGCCTGGGGCGAGGAGAAAGCCCGGATCATTCAGAAGGTCGTCGAAGGAGAGATCTCCGACCTGGTGCCGGCCTCCTACCTGCAAGCCCACGCCAATATCGAGGTGGTGATCGACGAAAATGCCGCACAACTGCTCACCCGCGAGCAGACGCCGTGGATGGTCGGGCCCTGCGAGTGGACGCCGAAATTCGTCCGCAAGGCCGTGGTATGGCTCTGCGGCGTGGTGAAGAAGCCGATCCTGAAACTCACCTACAAGGACTATATCGAAAATTCGCTCGGCGAACTGCTCGAACAGGGCCGCACCTTCGACCAGATCAACATCGACGTCTTCAACGACCTGCAGCACACCATTTCGGGCTGGCCGGGCGGCAAACCCAATGCCGACGACTCGACACGTCCGGTACCGTCGACACCCTTCCCGAAGCGCGTGGTGATCTTCTCGCCCCACCCCGATGACGACGTGATCTCGATGGGCGGTACGTTCATCCGTCTCGTCCAGCAGGGGCATGACGTACACGTGGCCTACGAAACCTCGGGCAACGTGGCCGTCCACGACGACGTTGTGCTGCAGAACATCGACACGGCCCGCCAGCTCGGATACGGCGACCACTATGCCGAAGTCGAAAAGATCATCGCCGGCAAGAAGAAGGGAGAACCCGAACCGCGGGCGCTGCTCGACATCAAGGGTTCGATCCGCCGTGCCGAGGCGCGTGCCGCCGTTCGGTCGTTCGGGCTGAATCCCGACACGAACGCCCACTTCCTGAACCTTCCGTTCTACGAAACCGGCGGAATCAAGAAGGGCCAGCTCTCCGAGAAGGATACCGAAATCATCGTGAACCTGCTCCGGGAGATCAAACCCCAACAGATCTACGCCGCCGGAGACCTGGCCGACCCCCACGGAACGCACCGCACCTGCATGGAGGCCGTGCTGAATGCCCTGGAGGTGGTCAAGGCGGACGACTGGATGAAGGATTGCCACCTGTGGCTCTACCGCGGGGCATGGATGGAGTGGGATCTCGGCATGGTGGACATGGCCGTGCCCCTGTCTCCCGACGAGCTGATCATGAAGCGCCACGCCATCTACCGCCACCTCTCGCAGAAGGATATCATGCCCTTCCCGGGCGATGACCCGCGCGAGTTCTGGCAGCGCGCCGAGGAGCGGACGCAGAATACCGCCAAACTCTACGACCAGCTCGGCATGGCCGAATACCAGGCCATCGAGGTCTTCGTCCGCATGTTCTAAATCCGATTCCGGCCGGGGGAGGGCGGCGCTACCCTCCCCCGACCGGATATTGACAAAACCGAAAATCAAAAAACAACAGGCTTATGCGCTTAATTATCGAAAATACCCCGCAGCAGGTGGCACAATGGGCCGCCAACTACATCATCCAGCAGATCAAGGCCAAGGAGCAGGTGACCAAATCGCCCTTCGTACTGGGACTCCCGACGGGCTCCACGCCGCTGGAGACTTACAAGGAACTGATCCGCCGTCACAAGACGGGCGAAGTGTCGTTCAAGAACGTCATCACGTTCAACATGGACGAGTATGTGGGACTCCCGGAGGAGCATCCCGAAAGCTACCATTCGTTCATGTGGAACAACTTCTTCAAACACATCGACATCAAACCCGAAAATGTGAACATCCTGGACGGCAATGCCGAGGATCTGGCGAAGGAGTGCGCCGACTATGAGGCCCGGATCGTCGAGGCCGGCGGCATCGATCTCTTCATGGGCGGCGTGGGCGAAGACGGACACATCGCCTTCAACGAGCCGTTCTCGTCGCTGAACTCCCGCACGCGCCTCAAGACGCTGACGCAGGATACGATTCAGGTGAATGCCCGCTTCTTCGGCGGCGACATCACGCTGGTCCCGAAAACGGCCCTCACGGTGGGTGTCGGAACGGTGCTCTCGGCCAAGCGGGTGCTGATCCTGGCCACGGGTCACAAGAAGGCCCGTGCCGTGCGTCACGGCGTGGAGGGTTCGTACAACCACCAGTGGACGATTTCGGCCCTGCAGGTTCATCCGAACGGCATTCTGGTCTGCGACGACCCGGCCGCCGAAGAGCTCCGCGTGGCGACCTACCGCTACTTCAAGGACATCGAACGCAGCAACCTCATCTCGAAATAGGATTCCCGGCTCCGTACCGGAACCTTACATGTATGAAGAATCCCGCCCGGTCTCCGGAGCGGGATTTTTCGTGGGCGGCAAGGGCGGCAGGAGCGCTCCCAGGGGCTGTCACGCGGGATTTTTCACCGTATTTTTACAAAAAACGCAGCACTCCGGTGCCGGGGCAAGGTTACGCCTGCACTCTCTTCAGGGCTGCGAGATTACGCTCCTGATTGAGGATCTGGTACCGGAGATGGATGCGCATGGCCGAACGGGGCGTCCCGCCGGAGATTCACGGCATGGCGGATGCCCGCGAGACGGTGAGCATGCGCTTCAACGGCCAGCGGCGCAAGGCCGCAGCTTCAGCCACGGGGCACTGGAGCGTGCGTCTCGATCCGATGGAGGCGGCCGAGGGGCTGCCCCTCGAAATCACCACGCCACGCCGCACCGCCGCCCCGTCCATGTCCGCTACGCCTGGGCGCCCTTCACGCGGGCGAACCTCGTCCACCGGGACGTCCTCCCGGCTTCGACCTCCCGCGCCGAGATCGGCACCGGAATTCCCCCGCAGCAACAGGAGTGACCGCACCGCCCGCTCCCTCGGGCAAGGAATCCGGGGGATACGGCCCGGTGGAAATTGCGGAAAACCGTCCAAACGAAGCGGAGGC
>CALUKL010000076.1 GCA_944321195.1 uncultured Alistipes sp. | reverse complement strand
AGTTTCCCGTGGCGAAGTCCAGCCGATACCCCTTCTCCGAGCACCGTTTCGTCACCGGATCGAAACCGCCCCAGAGGTAGAGGGCGCCGTGCGTCGCGGCGGCAAGGGGCTGTACCATGCGCTCCGGAAGCTCGGTCAGCACCTGCCAACGCGCTCCGGCATCGAGGTCGCAGACCAGGAGTTTCTCGTTCACGCCGTCAGCGGTCAGTCCCCCGGCCAGATAGAGCCGGTTTCCGACCTGTGCCGCCGCAGCCTGCTCCACCGGGAAGGGGAGCGACGGCAGTGATGAGACGACGACCCGGTTCCGCTTGACCGTAAGGGCGTATACCCGGTCCGAACATCCGTCGGGTCCCGCGCCTCCGGCCACAATCACCCGGTCGCCGCAGACGTAGCTTGCCGCATAGGCCACCTCGTCGGGCAGCGTCCCGGCGTGGCGCCAGACCGGCGTTGCGGCGTCGGGATCCACCATCCAGATGTCGTTGTAAAAGTGTTTTTTCGCATCCGCGGCCAGCGGGTCGCCGGGGAAATTGGCTCCTCCGGCCACGATCAGCCGCCCGTTCGCAACCCCGCAGCAGGCGGCCGAGACCCCGTCGGCGTAACCCTTCGCGGTGGCGGGGATCTCCGGCATGGCTGCGAAACGGATCCGCTCCGTGGGCTCCTCCCGGACGAGGTCCGTCAGCCGGACCGCCTGGAAGAGCATTTGCGAGACGCTGCTTTCGTAGAGAATGCCGATGTGCCCGGCGTCGATCTGTGTCAGACACGAATAGCCCCAGTTCTCCTCGGCATCCAGCAGCAGCGAGTGTTCCGGCAGCCAGGTGTATCCGCCGTCGAGGCTGACGCGGATTGTCATGCTGTGCCGACCTTTGGCCGTCGCGGGGTTTGAGAAGAGCAGCAGGTCGCGCCCGAGCACGTTCCGCTCGGCCGGAATGCTCAGCAGGCTCGCCATGCAGACCGGCTCGATCAGCCCGCCCGACGACGGATGCTCCTGCCACGTGCGCCCCAGATCGCGCGTTACGCTCACCGCACGGCCCGTCTTGCGGTTGTCCCGCATGTTGAGCATCAGCGACCTGTCGGGCAGTTCGGCAACCTGCGATTCGGTCGTATTGCTTCGGGCCGGGGTGTGGAAGTGCCACGTCTGGCCGTAATCCTTGCTGTAGATGATTCCGGCACAGGGGATACGGTCGGCTCCGATGAACTGGATCGGGAAGACCAGCGTGCCGTCCTTCATGCAGATGCCGCGCCCCGGGCCCTGAAGCGTCAGGAACCACTCCGGGTGCTTGATCTGCCGGGTGATGTTCCGCGGTGCGGACCAGCTCCGGCCGTCGTCCCGGCTGGAGGTGAGCATCAGCTGCGCCGTCTCTTCCGGGGCGAGCCCGTCGCCGACGGACGTCCAGGCCCGGTCACCTCCGCAGCCGTGGGTCCAGACCGCCAGAATGAAGATCTCGCCGCTCTGCGTGTCCACCAGGACGGCCGGGTCCCCGACCCCGTTCTGCGCTTCGGGCAGACCGCCCCATTCGCCCATGTCGAGGGCGATGCGCATCGGTTCCCAGCTTACACCGCCGTCGGTGCTGCGGCTGACCCCGACGTCGATGTCGTTCTGCAGGTCGAGGCTCGATGTATGGCGCACGTCGTAGACCCCGATCAGGGTCCCGGCGTTTGTCGTCACCAGACCCGGAATCCGGTAGGCCCAGACTCCGTCGTCGCCGTGCTGGCGGACGCTCACGCCCAGCCGCGAGTCGGCGGCACCTCGCCTCTCGAGGGGGCGTTCGCTCCCGTTCACGACCACCCGCTCGACCTCCAGCGTGAAGGGCCGGGCGAGTTCCCCGGTGGTGCGGGGTGTGATTTCGAGGCTGACGTGGAAGTAGTTGCGCCCCTTCACGAGCGCCTTGCCGACCGGAAATCCGAAGGCCGGTTCCGTCGGATGGAGGATGCTCTGCACGATTCCGAACCCTTTGTCGGCGTAGAGCGTCTGCCCGCCGCCCAGACGCTTTCCCTGGTCCCTGAGCACATAGGAGGTTGTCCGCGACCGGATGGCTGACAGGGTGCCCGTGTAGACGAGGCGTGCGGAGCGGAGCAGCGCGGGGTCGAGATCCGCTACCGCCAGGTCGATCCTTTCGAGCGTATCCGCCCGCCCGTCCGATTCGATGCAGATCTCCGTGACGATACCGTACCCGCGGCCGGTCACGACCGGGATCCCGGGGGTGAAGATCTCTACCCGGTTCCCGGCCGTGACGGCCAACCCGATGTACAGCAATGCAAATGAGAGAATGAAGCGTTTCACGGCTGTTTGTTTTTCAGACCGTTACTTGTAGGCTTCGTTCTGCTCGACGAGCGGATCTTTCGAGAGAACGCCCGAGTCGATCGGCCACAGCAGTCGCCGTTCGTCGCCGCCGACCAGCTCCAGGGCATATTTCCCGCCGCACATCCGTCGTACGTCGTACCAGCGTTTGCTCTCGGCGACGAACTCCGCGCTCCGCTCCTGAAGAATCGCCTCCTCGGCAGCATCCTTGCTTGTGTAGATGAAGGGCTGGTCCTTGCCGAAGGCGCGCTTGCGCACGATGTCGATCCATTTCTTCGTGTCACCCGGTTCGTCGAGCTCGTTGCAGATCTCGGCCAGCATCAGCACCACGTCCATGTAGCGGTAGACCGGTACGTCGTTCGTGTACTGCACCTTTCCGTTGCTCACGTCGCCGAGGAACTTCCGCAGGCTCCGGCCCGCCGGGTAGAGTTCGTTGTCCGTGTTTTTGAGGTAGAACTGCAGGAAGGTGGCGTCGCGGCGCGTGTCACCCTCCTCGAACGAGTCGTAGAAGGCCTGCGAATATTCGTAGCGCATGTAGCCGCTGCCGATGTTGAGCACGTTCCCGAGCTTGTTCCCCTCGGCATCGAAATATTTCGTGAAGATGGCGATGTTGTAGGTGAAGTTCACGAAGTAGTTCGTACTCTCGTTGAGCATGTAGCGGGCTGCGAAGATCGTCTCCGGATTGGCGTCCTTGTCCTTCGGCGAGAAGGCGTCGGCAAACTTCGCATTGTAGCTGTAGTGCGGCTCGACCTCTTCGAGTGCCGTCTTTGCCGCCTGCAGGTCTCCGGCCGGATCGGGCGACAGAACTCCCGTGCCCCCGATGGGCTTCACCTTTGCTCCCCAGAGGTAGATCTCGGCCTTCAGACATTGCGACGCCGCCTTGTTCCAGTAGCAGTTCGCTCCGTTGTAGTTCCCGTACTC
>CALUKL010000075.1 GCA_944321195.1 uncultured Alistipes sp. | reverse complement strand
CGCGACGTGGGCTATCGTCTGAGCCGCGCGGCACTGAACGTAGCCTATGGCCGTACCGACATCGCGGCAGGAGGACCGATTTACAGATCGATGAAACGTGACGGCAATCGTATCGTGCTGACGTTCGACGCCACGGACGCCCTGAGACCGGTTGACGGCAATCGTTACGGTTATCTGCATGGCTTTACGATTTCCGGTGCCGACCGGAAATTCGTATGGGCCAAGGCATATGTCAGAGACGAAAAAACGGTTGTGGTTTTCAGCGACGAGGTATCGGAACCGGTAGCCGTCCGTTACGGTTGGGCGAACAACCCTTATGATGACGACCTGACGGATGGATCGGGGCTGCTGGCCTCGCCGTTCCGGACCGACGAGTGGCCCGGAATTACGAAATAAAGTTGAAATGCGATAAATTTTTAAACAACTCGATTATGAAAATACAAGTCCGCAAGAAGTTCGGAGGGCTTTACGGCTCCAGAGCCATCCTCTTCACTTCTCCGGATCGTATCAACAAGGTGAAGACCGGCCTTTGCGACAACTCCATCGCTGCGGCCAAAGAGAAGTTCAACGCCAAGTACGGCCACGAGCCCAAAGTTTACGACGTGGTGATCTCCGACGGTTCGCGCCGGCTATAAAGAAATATCCTTGATTTTCCGGATACTGTAATTACGAAAACAAGCATAAAATATGTATCGCAATATAATTGTTTTCCTATTGGTTGTCCTTTCCTGTCTGGGATGCAATGACGGAAAAATCCGTGAATTACGGATTCTTCAACTCAATATTTGGTGTGATGCCACGGTTGTCCCGGGAGCTTTCGAGGCCCTGGTCGACGAAATCGCACGTCTCGATGTGCATATCGTCGCCCTGTGCGAAGTCAACAACCGTGACGGCGTGACTTCCGAACGGTTGGTTGAAGCGCTGAAACGGCGCGGGCAGACGTGGCATGGCGCCTCGGGACGCTGTGACGGGATTCAGGGAACCGATGTCTGTGTGTTGTCGAAATATCCGATCGAGGAGATTACAACGGGATTATCCACGGTCATGGGGGGCGTCGACATGAAAGTGCGCATCGATGTCGAAGGATATGACGTACTGCTTTATCCGGCCCATCTGGATTATACGCATTATGCCTGTTATCTGCCGCGAGGCTATGACGGCATTACATGGCAGCGACTTTCGGATTCGGAAACCGAACCTGCTACCGTGCTGAAGATGAATCGGGAATCTACGCGCGACGAGGCTATCGCTGTGTTTCTTGAAGAGGTTTCCTGCGAGCAGGCCGATCTGATTCTGCTGGCCGGGGATTTCAATGAACCGTCGCATTTGGATTGGAATGAGGCAACACGCGAGAAATGGGATCACAACGGATGTGTCGTACCCTGGGATTGCTCCATGCAGCTCTACGAGGCCGGGTTTCGCGATGCATACAGAGTTATTCATCCCGATCCGACGATGTACCCGGGCTTTACCTATCCGTCCGATAATCCGGAAAAAGAGATCAAAGACTTGACATGGGCTCCCGAAGCAGATGAGCGGGAGCGTATTGATTTCGTCTATTACATGTCAGACGGAGCGTTTGCTCCAAAAGATGCAGTGCTCGTAGGACCGTCGTCATCGATCGTGCGAAACGAACGGGTGCAGGACGCCGGCAACGATACGTTCATCGAACCGCTCGGTGTATGGCCCACGGATCACAAGGGCGTTTTGGTGACATTCAAATCGGTTCGGAAAAATTAGGATTTTTCATATGCTAAAGGGGGCTGTCTAACAAGTTTTAGACAGCCCCCTTTGCGTCAGGCCTGGCCCATCTTGGGACCCGTATCCGGAATCGGAGCCGGGGTCGGAATCTCGATCTTGCCCACGTTGCTCTCGTAACGGACGATGTTGTCCTGCAGCGAACGCAACAACCGTTTGGCATGTTCCGGCGTCAGGATGATGCGACTCTTGACCCGCGCCTTCTGCACCCCCGGAAGCACCGTCGCAAAATCGATGATGAATTCCGAGGTCGAGTGCGATATGATCGCCAGATTCGAGTAGTGACCCTGGGCCACCGCATCGTCCAACTCCAGATCGATGCCGAATTGTTTCATCTCTGCCATCTCCTTCGGTAAATTGTTTTTTGCAAAATTAACCGCTTTGACGCTCCGATATGCAAGTCTGAAGCCAAAGTTTTCGATATTTTATCAACAATACCCGCTCCCAAAAAGCCCTGCGGCCCTCCGAACCGGTCCAAATCCGATCCGAAGAGCCGCAGAAACAGTAAAAAAACAATCACTCCTGAGGCAAGGATTCCCAGAAAGTCAATTCCGTAAAGGTCAGGAAACGACCGGCCGACTCGCTCCACACCTCATTGACCTTGATCCGGATATAACGGACCTCGGAAAGCCCTTCCGGGAAGAGGAATGTCTCGCCCTCCGCCGCTTTCGCAAGGTCCTCGTCCGTATACTCCCCGTCCGGGAGTCCCGAAGGCTTGACTGATGCGCAGTCCAGCAGTTTGGTCCAGCCGTCCCAGCTCCCGTCCTGAGACGGAGCATCGGCACGGCCCCAAATTTCCCACTGCTTCATATAGCCCGAAGTGAAGGCTCGGTCCGAACGGGCTATGCCGTTCAGCCGGAAAGAGTGCAGAATGGCAAGCTTGCCCATGTCGAACGTGAACCACGCAGGACCCGAGGTCCAACCACCCCAGCTGTGCGCATAATTATCGTTGTTGATCTGTCCGTCGAACGCATTCGAAAGACTGCCGCCGAACTGATTCAACGGCAAATCGTTGTCCAGAACAAGCGGCACAAAGCCGGACTTCGGCACCATTGCGATGTTTTCATACTTCGGGAACCGGTAATGCTCCGACTCGACCATGAACGTATCGACGGCATTCTCCGCCGGCAGGTAATAGGTCTCCAACCAATAGGTACCTTCCGACTTCCAGTCGTCCAGCGTCACGCTCAGATCCGTGACGGCGACCTCCAGGCGTTGCATCGCTCCCGACTTATCCGGATACACCAGCACGCTCTTATAGGAGTCCTGCAGGACGCCCGTCAGAGTTATCACAACCTGTTCATCCTCCTGCTTCGAACTCTCGACACCCCGGGCCCGCAGGCTCTCCGCATAGATCGATCCGTAGGAGCGTGCATTGACCGTCTGCACGAGCGACGGATTTCCGTCCCCATCGAACGTCGTGACCTCAAACGTATAGTAACCGTCGGTAAGATCCGAAACACTGTATTCAAAAGTCTGGACCGGCTCCGTGCGCTCGATCGGAATCAGGGCCTCGCCATCCCCCGGCGTCCAACGAATCAGGCACTCCCGCGTATCGTAACCGTACATCAGCAACCCCTTGATCAAAACCCGTTCATTCCCCGGCAGCGCCTTCAATGAGTCAATCTTCGACGCATAGTGCCGCTCGCCCTCATCCAGATACCCCTGTATGGAGTGGAACATGTCCGTACAGCCTCCACACAACAGCAAGGAGAGAACAACCACCAATATGATTCTATTTTTCATATCTTTTGTTTTAATGGATTACTCCGGGTTGCCCCAGAACGTGAACTCCGTGAAATGGATGAAATCATCGCCGCCCCAGGTCTCCAGAACCTTGAAACGGATGTATCTCACGGCCGGAGCCTCGGGCGGAAATTCGAAATCCTCACCAGCCTTGAGGTACTCCCAGTCTTCACCCGTGATTTCACCAACGGGCAGGCCCGAAGGTTTGTGGGACGAGCAATCCATGAGTTTGATCCAACCATCCCAGCTACCGTCCGACGGCGGCGTATCGGACCGTCCCCACACTTCCCAAGTCTTCAAATTGCCCCGTTGGAACGCATAATCCTCCCGGAACAAGTGATAAAACTTATAACGGCTCAACTTGGCAACTTGTCCCATGTCGAACGTAAACCACATCGGGAAGGTATCACCTCCCGGACTGTGAACGAACAATTCCGGCGTGAAGTCGTCATTCCAAGCATATGCCAAGTTCCCGGCCCAGGCATCACAGTCGATATCGTTGGGCAGTTTGTAAACCGCAAACTTCGATTTATCGAGAAGCGTCTCGGCAAAGGGTACATAACTCTCGCTGAACGTCTCGCTCCGGTTCCCCCAGCGATCCGTGACATAGATCCCGAATGTGCGGGGTTCGGCGGTGAAACCCCGTACGAAGAAACGGCCACTCTCCGCACTGGTGTAATGGACCATCGGTTCGTACAGAAAATGCTGTTCATCCTCGGTCTGGACATGGATCGCAATATCACCCTTGTCCTCGTTCTTGAAATCCACGTAGATACCTCCGAAAGTCGCCCCTGCATCCAGGCTGTTGAAAACAGTCTGGATCGGCGGCGTAAGCGGCGTCACCTGTGTGGTCACGCACGGCCCGACATGCTCCATCTTGTCCACACAATACAACGAAACCTCTCTGGGGGCTGTATCTCCGAATCCTTCGAGCGTCACCGAATGGTCGTAACGCGAAGCTCGGGCCTCCATCGGTGTGTCCTGCCCCACCGTATAAAGCGCTTTGACATAAAGTAAATCCTTGCTATCAGGCAATTCGTAATGGATCACGGCCCCGCCCGGAATACCTTCGGTCTGCGTGACAACAACCTGTCCCAAATCGCCGACAAGCGTCCCCTCGCCCCACGGATGCAGGTGGTTTTCCTCCTTACACCCCGCAGTGCCAAGTGCCATCAAAATGCCGGTCAAGACAACCGTATATGTGCTGATTGTTTTCATAGTCTGATTACCATCCTGGATTTTGTTTCAAGTTGGGATTCACGATAAGATCGTTCGTCTTCAACGGCCACAAATTGTCCCGTTTCAAGAAATCCCGAATATAATACGTGCGAAGCTTATAGTAGTCCTCCGTCTTCTCCTGCTCGATATCCCAGCTCCGCATCGGTTTGTTGAGGTACTCCACGGCAAGATTCCAGCGCCGCAGATCCCAGAAACGCTGACCCTCCAAAGCCAGTTCGATCATCCGCTCCTGACGGACGATGTCCCGGAAACCTTCGTAACTGTCCGGTTTCGTGGGATTATTCGAATGGTCCGCCCAGTCCTTCCGAACCCCATCCGGGAAACCGGCCCGACGACGGACCTTGTCGATATAGGTATAGCAGTCCGCAGGCGGAGCCCCCGCATTTCGGTTCGCCTCGTTAAGACACTCCGCATACAGCAGGTAAAGATCAGCAAGACGGATGATCGGAAACGCATAGGTCTCGATCTGGATGCTGGCCGGAACCATCGAATTCTGGTAGCTGACAAGCTTCTTGGCAAAATAACCCGTAATGGAGTAGTTCCGGTTGCTCTTCTTGCCCGAAGTCTGCTTCGCCTTCGCCTGGAGGTACCACATGTCGTTGTCATCCATCTTCCCGATCCCGTACCAACTCGATCCGTCGAACCCCAGCGTCGCGTAGAAACGCGGCTCCCTGTCGAAATGGAGCTTCGCCGTCGTATAGCCCGGCTTGATGTAGAACTTCTCCGCCTCGGTCGCCTGCCGCGTCTCGTAACGCTCCGCATAGGCCCAATCCTTGTCCTCGTCGATGGGAACTCCGTTCTTCGTATAAAAAGTTTCCGCAACAGCCAACGTCGGAGCAACCGTACCGTTCTTCGCATGGTAATAACGGTCGTCGGTCGAATAGTTCGACTCAAGCCACGGCTGGCTGTAGATCTGCAGATCCTTGATACCATTGCCGCCGATCGCAAAAATCAACTCCTGAGTCCAGCGTTCAGTAACCTTACAACGGTTCGTTAACTCCAGAATGGTCTGGTCGCTCAGGTCAAACGACGTGGTGTTCAAAAATTCGTAAAGTTCATGCCCCGCCTCTTCGGCACATTCAATCGCCGCAAAACAGGCATCGGCGGCTTTCTGCCACTTCCCGATATCCTCGGTCTGGTTGAAATACGGCACTCCGTCCTCGTCCGTAAAGTCCGCGTACTCCACATTCCCGTTATAGAACGGACTCGCGGCATAGGCCAGAATCTTCGCCTTGATGGCAAGAGCCGCAGGGCGCGTCAGCCGTCCCATATCGGCCGAAGGATTCGTAATCCGCAACGGAAGATCCTCGTAACATTCATCGATCAACGCCACGCAGTAGTCAACGATCTCATCGATCCCGTCCCGCGTTACCATCACCTCCGACTCGTCAGCTGTAATGGGGATGTTGTCCTTCATGATCGGAATCGGACCGTACAGACGCATCAGATAGAAATGAAGATACGACTTGATCACTTTCGCCTCCGCTTTCCACTGGTTCTTCTCCTGAACCGTCATGTCCCGCACATTATCAATATTCTCCAGAAAAATATTGCAGTTACGAAGTCCCTTGAAGAGCGGCTTTCCGTAATTCGTTCCATTCCAGAAATCAAGAAGCGGATTACCCGTATTCTGCCGCCCCATTGCAAGCCAGAAGGTCGTGGTATTCTGAAAATCCGTGGACTTGTCGCTGTAATACCAGATCTCGTCACCCACATCCATACCCGGATCCGAGCCGATTTTGCCGGTCTCCGGAATATACCAGTACAACGTACTCAGGTAGTTGAGGGCCGTAGACCGGTTGTTGAAAACAATCTCGATGGTGGCGATGTTATCCGGCATCACGTCCAGATAATTGCATGACGGAACCGACAACAGGCCCAAACCCAACAGAAATAGATATAATTTCCTTTTCATGATTGCTCCTGATTAAAAGTTAACCTGAAGTCCGATATTATAGACTTTCTGCAGCGGATAGCCGATGCCCCATCCGCCCATCTCCGGATCCCACATCTTGAATTTACTGAACGTCAACAGATTCGTGCCGCTGAGATAAATTCGAAGCGCCTCGATCCGGATCTTGTTCGTCAGATGACGCGGCAGTGTATAACCGATCTCAACCGACTTGAGACGCAGGAACGAACCATTGCGCATCCACCACGTACTCTGCTGGTAATTGTTGCTGTTGTCGTACGAATCCGTCGACAATCGCGGCCACGTCGCATAAATATCCGGATTGCTCTCCGACCAATGGCTCTTCGCAAATGCATCGAACAACGCCGTCTTCCGCGTGTAACTTCCCACGCCCGACGTCTCGACCGGCGGATTCCCGAACGGCGCAACCTGCTCCGCATCGATGAAAAAGGTCTCGCGCCCCAGGCCCTGGAAGAAGAACGAAAAGTCAAAACCCTTATAGCCGATCGAGGCTCCAAAACCATAGACCGTCTCCGGTTCCGTCGGATAACCGATCGGAACCAGGTCCGATTCGTCGATCTTCCCGTCGTTGTTGATGTCCTTGTACTTGATGTCTCCCGGCATATAGGGCCCGAAAGTCTGCGTCGGAGAGTTCGCAATGTCCGCCTCGTCGATAAACAGACGTTCGGCAATATATCCCCACGACTGACTCAGGCTGTAGCCGATCCGCGACCGCCACGGCAGCCCCGCAGCCGCATAGTCCGGCTCGTCGGCAACCAAAAATTCGCTCGTCGCATAGGTGAAGTTCGCCCGGGCCGTAATCCACAAATCCTTCGAGAAGGAGTGCTGGTAATCAAGCGAGGCATCCACTCCCCGGGAGGCCGCACGCCCGACATTCGCCTTGACTGTCGCCTCCAGGCCCATCGAACTCGGAAGATTGGTCCGGTCCATCAGAATGTTCGAACGATCCTCGGTAAAGTAATCCACCTGAAGCTCCACCTTGTCGAACAGGCGAATCTCCGTTCCGATATTCAACTTACGCGCAATCTCCCACGTGATGTCGTTGTTCGAATAGCGCAGAACCGTAATGCCCGGACGGCTCACCGCAAAGTTTGTCCCGTACCATACGCTCTTGTTCGTGTCGTTCATGTTCACGTCCGACATGTAGAAGAAACGGCTGTCCGAAATGGCGTCGTTACCAACCAGACCGTATGTCACCTTAAACTTGAGTTTGTCGACCACATGGCGCAAATTCTCCCAGAACGATTCGTTGGAGATGTTCCACGTAACACCCGCGGCCGGAAAAAATCCGTAACGCTCATGCTTTGCAAAACGTTCCGAACCATTATAACCAAAGTTCAGTTCAACGCCGTACCGGTTGTCGTACATATAGGTAAAACGGCCCGACAAGCCCTGATTCCGATAAGGCAGTGATTCGAGAACCGAAGCCGGATTGCCGATCACCTGCTGCGTATTCTGATAGACCAGGAGTCCCGTAACCGCATGTTTGCCGAACGTCCGGGCGTAATCGACCGCCGCTTCAAGGTAGACCTTCGAGTTGATATCCTTGCTTCCGCTGTAATCCAGGTATTCACTTCCCGTATCGGCATTCAGGTCCGTCAGGTTGTAAACATCCAACTCCGGGTTGTAATAGCCGATCTGGTAGTAGAACGGTTTGTAACCCCGCGCCGAATCAAAATAGGAATAGCGTGTCGTGCTCAGCAGGGCACGGGCCTTCAGGCCCGGAGTTATGAATTTCAGATCCTGCGAAAGATCCACCTGCGCCAACACCAGCGTCCGGCTGTAGTCCTTGTATCCGCGCGACATCAAAGCATAGGGATTGATGTGATTGGCACCCTCCAGATTACCGAACAGCGGATGGCTCGAATTCCGATGGCCCTCATCCGGAGCGTAGACCTTCGGATAGTCCACCGGCGAAGCATGGAGCGCATAGTCGAACAGAATATTACCCGCATCAATCGGCCCCCGGTAATCATCGAAATTACCCTGGAACTTGAAAGCAACCTCCGTTGTCTTCGTTACGTTCACGTTGAAGTTCGTACGCACGTTGTACTGCTTCAAGTTGATATTCGTATTGAAGTTGTTCATGCCTTCATTCCGCATCAGACCGTTATCCTGGTTAAAGGTCGCCGCCAGATAGTAGCGTGCGACTTTCCCTCCTCCGCTGATGTTGAAGTTGACGCGCTGATTCATCGCCGACTCCTTGAACATCTCCTGCAGCCAGTCCACCGCCGGATAAACATACGGATTCCGATCCGGAGATTGCGTGGCAACGATCTTGGATTCCGGATACGGAAGTATTCCGATCGGATTGCGGGTCAATACCGCCTCGTTGTTCAACCGCATGTACGTAATCGGATCGGCAAGCTCCACCATCTGGGTCGGCATCGACCATGAATTCTCTACGCGGACCGATACCCGAGCTTGACCTTCCCGCCCCTCCTTCGTCGTTACCAGAATAACGCCGTTCGCACCTCGTGCACCATAAAGCGAAGTTGCAATGGCATCCTTCATGATCGAAAAACTCTCGATGTCGTCCGTCTGAAGACGCGCCAGATC
This sequence comes from uncultured Alistipes sp., assembly GCA_944321195.1. Lineage (GTDB taxonomy): Bacteria > Bacteroidota > Bacteroidia > Bacteroidales > Rikenellaceae > Alistipes. Next base: position 20,823 of record CALUKL010000075.1, on the reverse strand, counting down.
GTCCGAACCGATCTCCATCCCGTCTACCAGAATGAGCGGATCCTTCTTGTAACCGAACGTCGTAACGCCGCGGATGAAAAACTCCGTATTGTCCCTCCCGGGCTCACCGCTGCGCTGGTATGCAATCATTCCAGACATCCGCCCCGCAAACGAGGTCGTCAGATTGCTGCTCGGAACCTTCAGGTCCCCCGGCTTAATCGTCGTAATCGAACCCACGACGCTCTCCTTCTTCTGCCGGGAAAAGGCTACAACCGTCACCTCCTCCAGACTCGAAGGCTTCTCCTGCATCACCACGTTGATCACACTCTGCGCGCCGACCACAATCGAAACATTCTCCATCCCGAGGAACGAAAAAATCAGCGTGTCTTCCGGGCTCGCCTCAATACGGAACGAACCCTCCGCATCGGCAATCACTCCGCCCTGCTTGTCCTTCAATTGAATGACGGCTCCGGTAAGTGGGCGCCCTTCGGCATCGGTCACCTTACCCGTCACCACGGATACCGGAGACGCACAGAAATCATTGTCTGCAGCAGAAACCGCCGACAAACCCACCAAAAGGCTCACCCACAGAATGCCGCAATAAAATATTACCCTTCGAATTTGAAATCCGGACATAACTCTTGGTTTTAGGTCGGTTCATACGGATTTATTTCCCGCGTTTCTGATGCAAATTCTCCTTGCCCAAAGCCTCGCCCAAGGCATCGAGCATCCCATACCCGAAGCGGTTGTCGGGCAGCAGATAGTGTCCCTCACTCCACTCGTTGAAGCAGGCGATCGTAATGATCGGCGGAACATCCGGATGCTGGTTGAGATAGGCGAACGACGCCTGAACCAACGCCTTGAAAGCCCCCGGATTCTCATTCTCCAAAATCACGCACGCAGGCCATTTGCGTCGCTCCGGAGTCGTCGGACGTTTGCCGTCCGGAGCGATATAACGCGGTGTCGAATCCCAGCCCGGAGAGAGTGACGGCAAATACGGAATCTCAAACCTGTTGTAATGTTCCGGCCAGAGCTTGGTCACGACATCCGCAACCACATCCCCGTAATCGGGCAACTCTACATCCTGAGGCTGATAGTAGTCGGCAACCCACGTCAGAGGGTTGTACGAACCCGCCGTACTGTAACCCATCTCCCGGGAATTCGGAGTGTAGAATCCCGACGAGTGATAATGAAGCCCCTTGTGACCCAACGAACGGGCAAAAGCTTCGAGTTCCCGGAACAACCGCTTCGCATTTTCCAGGCCGAGACGCTGCTCCAGGCGGTTCGGGTCCCAGATGCAAATAACCGGTTTATCGTCGATCCGCCAGTAGTTCTCCAAATGGCAATAACGCGAAATAATATAAGAGAGGCTCCGGAATGCCTCCTCATACGAAAAATCCGGAGAATCGTAACTGGGCGGATAGGCGTTGTATCCGTTCGTCAGCTTGGTCGGATACAGGATATACCACGGGTGGTTCGTCCACATGCAGGCAAACTTCACATCCCCGCAATTCCGCGACTCCAAAAAACCGTTCTCCAACGCTTCATGCAAACACGGTTTCCCGTCATACCAGTACCAGTCCCAGATCAGAACGTCGATACCGCTATCCTTGCAAAGTTCGTTATAGGTCTCCCATGTCGACGGAAGGCTCTCGTCCAGTTCTCCGAGAAGAGGTGTACGGGGTTGGGCATGTCCTTCGTACCACGGACGCGCACTCCGCGTGAGGTTGTATTCCGTCCAACCCGGCGCGTAAAGTTTATTGTGGAAAGCCGAAGGATGGTAGTTTGGAAACGTGTAGCAGGCAACCGTCAGATTCTCCGGTTTCCGCAACAAGGCCGAATCCCCGACAATCGTCAGCAGATCCTCCGGCAACGACATCCGGGATGTCGGGGACGATGCATAAATCCCGGGAGCACCCCCACACAACACAAGGCCAAATACCAGCAGCCTGAAAACAAATGATCGGATAGGTGTCTTCATAATCATACTATTAAGAGGTTAATTTCTCGCCGTAACCGGATATTTTCCTGTCTTCAGAACAGGCCGGAGATCATCTCTTTCAAAACGCCTCACGACGGGAGATGCGAACGATTCCGAAACTCGCCATTCGGAAAAACAAAAGACCCGAACCTGCCCGGTTCCGGATATTGCCGCGAATGATCTCTTTTTACAAATTTAGAAAACACCCGGCCCGGCAACTTTCAGCCATTGATTTAAAGATTATATTTTCTGACAGCACAGATATTGCCAAAATTAACCTTTTGGCAAAAATAAGCCCAATACCTGCACGCTAAATATATTTATTTGATTTGAAACAGATCTTCAATTCTCAGCATGAGACAGGCCTATCAAGTACACATGTAATCCGTCACAATTCCTATTTTAAGGTCACAGGAAGCCATGTATCCGCGGCAACGTCTGAAGTATTTGAGAATGTATCCATCCCGTATTGCGCATCCGACAAGGTCGCGTGGAACAGAAGCCGGTCGCCATCCGACAAGCCCAAAACTGCTTTCGGAACGGACAACTCCCAGATACATCCCCGATCTTCGGGTGCGGTTGCCTGCTCATCGCTCTGTCTACAGGCACTTTCCAACGACAAATCTGCGGATTCGGTCCATGCTCCGTCCGAAAATCGACTGACAGTCCGTGCGTTCCGGGAGTTGAGCCGGACCCGGAGCGCGTTCTCCGACGGCCGTTCGCTCGAAGAAAGCCGATCCAGTTCCAAAACGACATAATCCGAAGCAGAGACCGATTCATCCAAAAGATCCACGCAGACATAGACATGATCCCGGTCGTGAGAAAATCGGAAAAGGCCCTGAACCGGAGAGTTGCTGCCGATAAAAAGCGCCTGGTCCACGCCATCCCAATCCGAATTGTCGCCATCCACCCGGATGCTTTGCAACGGAGCCTCCACACCGTGGTTCAGTACGCATTCGCCCACCATGATCATATTCTGCGATGAAGCCATCGAAGCGTGCATCGAGGCCATCACCGTATGACCGCCCGTAACCTCCATCGTTCCCCAGTAGCCATACCCCTTGAACGGTCGGTAGGGCTCCCGAAGATTCCGGGCCTGTTCGTCTCCCATCCGGATGCTCAACAGCGATTCCGAATCATTATACGAAACGGCTGTCTCTCCGGACGGGAACTGCACGAGATAACCCCCGGCTCCGACAAATAGATTCGACTGGCGGTCCGCAGGCCCCTCCTCAGTCCCGGAAAGATGGACCCAGTCATCCTCCGCATAGGCCATCGTTATCCAATAGGAGCCGTCCGCCAGGCACGACTCCAACACCGCCGCAAGGGTATGACCGTCATTCAGCAGAATCGCACACGGCATCTGATCCGTATAGACAGGCTCACCGCCCTCGTATTTGGTGATCTGACGGATGATTTTATAGGGAGCACTTCCCAAAGCCGGACTCCACGTCTGCCCGTTGTCCTGCGATTCGATCAATGAGGTCCCCGAACTCCATGTCGCCGTATTGGCATCCGTAAAATAGAGCTGGATTTTCCCATCCGGCAATTGCAGCAGATACGGCTCCCAGTTCGAACCCTGATAAACGATCTGCTCCGCATCCCAGGTCCGTCCATTATCTCGGCTCCGTCGCATCATGATTCCGTTACCCGCCAGATTCGTATAAAATCCCATATTCGTCCGGAACGAGCTCACGGCCAGAATGTCCCCGTTCTGCAGAATCAGCGCGTCGCATGTCGCAAAGCACCGGTCATCCGTATTGTTTTCGACCCGATAACTCGAAAAAAGCTCCCGACCACGGCTCCACACCTTCCCGTCGTTGCTCTGGGAGTAGTAGATGTTCCAGCCGATGTGTCCGTCTTGATAAAACAGTATATAACGACCGTCCGAAAGTTGCTTGACTCGGGGATAGGTAACCTGACTTGCACCCAAAAGATCCGGCTTTATCTCTACATACGACCGATAGTTCAACTCAAGATTCGAACGATCGAGATCCCCCACATGCGAATTTATTCCATGTGGCTGGAGATTCCGCGTCGAAATGCTCGCTACATGTACAGGGGATTGCGGAAGGACCGGATCCGGAGCCGCTTTCTCTTCCGCATGTCCGCAACCGGACAAGACCAACAGGATCGGCAGACATGTAAATGTAATAAAATTCGTATTCATACCACAAAAGACTTCGATTATTCAAAAATAAAAGTACAAACCGCCGCATACAGCCCCTTTTATAAAATGATTCAATCGTACAACAAAAAGCCATATGCAAATCCAATCTCGCAACGGTCCGGGCCCTCCGGACAAGACGGACAATACGACGGATATTCCATCCAACAGAGCATCCCCCGCCATATTATTGTCCCGGATTTTTCTCCGAATTCATGAAATCTTCGTATCTTTGTCATCTAAAAAACCTGTACTCCGACAAAATGGCATTCGAGATCCTTGAAACCCTGTTCCGGGGTATCTGCGTCGGCGTGGCCGCCTCAATTACCGTCGGCCCCGTCGCCGTGCTGTGCATCCAGCGGACTCTATCGAAAAACAGACGCTCAGGGATCGTTTCCGGTATCGGCGTCGCCTGTGCCGATACATTCATGGCCATGATCGCCCTGTTCTTCTACTCCATGCTCCAAAACCAGATCGAACAGTACGATACTCTCCTGCGCGTCATCGGAGGCATATTCGTCGTTATCGTCGGCGTTTTCATCTTCGCTCAGAACCCCGTCCCTCAGATCCGAAGAAACCGCGCCGGAAAAACATCCCTCTGGCAGGACTTCGTTTCCATTTTCGGACTCACCATCGCAAACTTCATCATGGTGGTCCCTTACATCCTCGCATTCTTCGCCGTATTCAAAATATCCGGCGGCGAAATGGCAGACCATACCGTCGGCGGATTCATCCGCGCAGTCTTCGTCATCGCGGGATTCTTCTGCGGGGCCGCGGCATGGTGGACTTTCCTCGCCTGCGTCATCAACCTGTTCCGCCGAAGATTCAGGCCCCGGCACATGCTCACAATCAACCATGTCGCAGGGCTGATCATCGGAATACTCGGTATTTACACCATATTATCCACCTTCTTTGACATATTCCCAAATGTCGGACACTAAACAAAAACGTAAAATCATAATCGCCGTCGACGGATTCTCCTCATGCGGGAAAAGCACCTTCGCAAAGGCTATCGCTGCCCGGCTCGGATACATCTTTATCGATACCGGCGCCATGTACCGCGCCGTAACCCTCCATGCCCTCGCTCACGGGGCAATCCGATCCGGAATCGTCGATGAAGAGGCCGTCGTCAAACTCCTCCCGGAAATCTCCATCTCCTTCCGCTTCAACCCGGAACGCGGGGCCAGCGATATTTACGTAAACGGAGATCTGGTCGAAGGAAAGATCCGGACCATCGAGGTCTCGAACTGCGTAAGCCAGGTCAGCGCCATCCCCGAAGTGCGGCAGAAACTCGTCGCCATGCAGCAGGAGATGGGAAAACGCCGAGGCGTCGTCATGGACGGCCGGGATATCGGAACCGTCGTATTCCCAGATGCCGAACTGAAACTTTTCATGACCGCAGATCCCGCCGTAAGGGCACAGCGCCGATACAGGGAGCTGCAGGAGAAAGGGATGCCGGTCTCGCTCGAAGAGATCGAACGAAACGTCCGCGAACGTGACAGGGCCGACATGAGCCGCGCCGTCTCGCCGCTCCGACAGGCCGAAGATGCCATCGTCCTGGACAACAGCCACATGACCGTCGAGGAGCAGATGGCGTGGTTTCTCAAGAAATTCGCCGAAGTAACGGAGAGGCTGCAGGCGTAACAAGCGGCGGAAACATGGCCCAGGAGAGCGTTGAGGATCAGATTGGAGCCGAGGGGGGGGGTAAGGTAAGGCCGAGAGGGCAGAGGGCAGAGGGCAGAGGGCAGAGGGCCGGAAGACGGAAGACAGGAGACAGGAGAGACGGAAGGCGGAGAGACTAACGCAAAATCGAAAAACATGCGCATCGAAATAGACGATAAATCGGGTTTCTGCTTCGGGGTGGTCCGCGCGATCACGCAGGCCGAGCAGGCCCTGGCCGACGGCGGAACGGTATACTCCCTCGGGGATATCGTGCACAACAGGATCGAGGTCCAGCGCCTCGAACGCCTCGGGCTGAAGACCGTGACCCATGCCGGAATGCCCGCAATCGCCGGAGGACGTCTCTTGATCCGTGCCCACGGAGAACCCCCGACCACCTATGAAGAGGCACGGAATTTGGGAATCCGCGTCATCGACGCCACCTGTCCGGTCGTGGCCCGGCTCCAGCGCCGCGTCATGCAGGCCCATGCGGAGATGAGGCCTCTCGGCGGGCAGGTCGTCATCCTCGGAAAGCGGGGACACGCCGAAGTCGTAGGACTCACCGGGCAGGTTCAGGACCCCACGATCGTGATCGAAAGCACCGACGACCTCCGGACCATCGATTTCAACCGCCCGATCCACTTCCTCTCCCAGACCACCCAGAGCATCGCGCTCTTCGAAGCGCTCGGCGCCGAGATGAAACGACGGGCCGCGGATCCCGAACAGGTGCGGATCGACGATACGATCTGCCGCCAGGTTGCCAACCGCGAGCACTATCTCACGCAGTTCGCCGGGCGGTTCGACGTCGTAGTCTTCGTCTGCGGGCGCAAGTCCTCGAACGGAAAGGTGCTCTCCGAAGTGTGCCGCAGGGCCAACCCCCGGACGCATGTCGTCGAAGAGGCCGCGGAGATCGAACCCCACTGGTTCGAGGAGGCGGAAAGCGTCGGGATTTGCGGCGCAACCTCCACGCCCGGATGGCTCATGCGCGAGGTCGCGGACCGAATCGCCGCATATGCAAAAAAATAGACGGTCCCAAGCCCGCGATCCGGATATCCGAAGGCGGTCAATAAATAGCCAAAGGTCGGCAGGCTCGGACGGCCGCCGCACGAAAAACCTGAAAAACAACAAACAAACGTCACTTGTCATGAAATACTTCATTCGCTCGTTAAAATATTTCTGCGCCCTGTGCGTTCTTTGTGCAGCGATCATGTATCTGAACCGCCTCGCAGGAACCGCACGACTCTCCATCCCGGAGACCCTCTACGTGATGTTCCACACCCCGAGAGGGATGCTGCTGCCCGGAGCGATCCTCCTGCTCGCAGCGTTCTACCCCAAATTCGGATTCATCGTGCGGCAGGTCGAGGGTGATGTCGTCGAAAACCGCGAACAGATCCTCAACGCCTTCCGATCCGAGGGCTTCTCGCTCCGCAGCGAAGTCGATGGCGTGATGACCTTCCGGGCCGACAACTGGGGCAAAAAACTCTCGCTGCTCTGGGAGGATGAGATCAAGGTCGAACAATACGGACAATGGATCCGGATCGAGGGTATCCGGCGCGGCGTAGCCCGCGTACAGTACAGGCTCGATTCGTATCTCAATATGATCAGACACCATGAATAGAAAATATCGCACGCTGGCCGCCGCAGCCCTTGTCGCCGCAGCTGCCATCACGATCTTCGCCGCCCGGAACGACTTCGGGCTCGGCCGGAACATGGAGATCACCGTCAACATGATGCGTGAACTCTCGCTCAACTACGTCGACGAGGTCGATCCCGACAAACTGATGGAGGGGGCTGCCGCCGGCATGGTCAGCGACCTCGACCCCTACACCGAATACATCCCCGAAAAGGGGATGCAGAATTTCGAGCTCCTCACCACCGGCAAGTACGGCGGAATCGGAGCCCTCATCCGGCAGAAGGAGGACTACGTCCGCATCGCACAGCCCTATCAGGGCTCGCCCGCCGACCTCGCAGGTCTCAGGATCGGAGACAAGATCCTGGCCATCGACGGAAAGGATGCCAAGGGTTTCACCACCGAGGAGGTCTCCTCCCGCCTCAAGGGCGAACCCGGCAGCAAGGTCCGTGTCGAGGTCGAACACCTCGACGGCTCGAAACAGACCGCCGTCATCCGCCGCGAACGAATCGCTATCCCCGGGGTGCCCTATGCCGGATGGGTGGCCGACGGAATCGGATACATCCGCCACAACGACTTCACAGAAGGGTGTTACGAGGAGATGCGGGCCGCCGTCGAACGCCTCCGGAAGGAGGGCGAACTGAAGGGACTCATCCTCGATTACCGTTCGAACGGTGGCGGAATCATGCAGGAGGCCGTCAAGATCCTCGGCATGTTCGTTCCCAAAGGCACCGAGGTCGTCAGCACCAAAGGCCGCTCCGAAGACTCGAAACAGGTATTCCGAACCAATACCGAGCCCGTGCTGCCGGACCTGCCGCTCGTCGTCCTCGTGAACGGAAGCTCCGCCTCGGCCGCCGAAATCGTCGCCGGAGCCCTGCAGGACCTCGACCGCGCCGTCCTGATCGGACAGCGCAGCTTCGGAAAGGGCCTCGTGCAGACGACACGGCCCCTCGGCTACAACACCATGCTCAAACTCACCACCGCCAAGTACTACATCCCCTCGGGCCGCTGCATCCAGGCCATCGACTACTCCCATTCGCAGGAGGGAGACATCCGCACGGTCCCCGATTCGCTGATCTCGGAGTTCTCGACCCGCGCCGGACGAAAAGTCTACGACGGTGGCGGGATCATGCCCGACATCCGCACCGAACCCGAATACATCTCCCGCTTCGCCATGACGCTGTACGCCATGGGCTTTATCGAGGATTTCGGAGACGAATACACCCGCCGCAATCCCGGAAAAACCATCGATATCCGCACCTTCTCGATCTCCGACCAGGACTACGCCGACTTCGCGGAGTTCATGAAGGACAAAAAGGTTCCCTATGAGTCGGATACCCGACGCGCCCTCAAAGCCTTGAAAAAAGCGGCCGACGAGGATCTGTTCGCCGACCTGAAAGAGAAGTTCGAAAAAGTCGAGGCCGAATTGAAGGACGACACCCGGACCAATCTCGAAACCTACCGCGAACAGGTCATCGAGACGATCAACAACGACATCGTGATGCGCCACGGATACCAGGCCGGCGTGATCGAACACTCGCTCCCCGAAGATACCGAAGTGCAACGCGCCATCGGCATCCTCAACAACCCGCAGGAGTATAAACGGATCACCACCGAACAGGATACCGCCCGGAAATAACCGGAAACAAAACGTTCGCAGAGATGAAATTCCATGCCCAGAAATTCGCTTTCCGGAACCGGCTCGTCGTCATCGTCATCGGCGTCTTGCTCGGAGTCCTCTCCCTGCTCTACACCAACGACATGGCCCGGAAACTCAAGGAGAAGGAGCAGCATGACGTCGCGCTCTGGGCTCACGCCATGGAACGTATCAGCCGCGACATCATGGGGACCATCCAGGACCCGCTCGTCGCTGACATCATGTCCAACGGAAACAACATCCCCTTCATCATCACCAACGAAAATCTCGAAGTCGTCAATTCTCACCTCGTTCCCGAAAAGATCATCGACCATCCCGACCGCCTCCGCAGGCAGATCGACAAGTTCATGGCCGAAAACCAGCCCATTCCCGTGCGGTTCCGGTTCTCCTCGGAGCATTACCACCTGATCTTCTACGGCAAATCGGCTCTCCTCAAGTCGCTCTACTACTTCCCCTATGTTCAGATCCTCGTCTTCACGGCGTTCATCGCCCTGGGATTCATCGCCTTCCGCTCGTCGAAACACGACGAGCAGAACCGCGTCTGGATCGGACTCGCCAAGGAGACCGCACACCAGCTCGGAACCCCTACGTCGTCGCTCCTCGGGTGGATCGAGTACCTCCGCTCCCAGAATATCGACCAGACGGCCGTCGAGGAGATGAACAAGGACCTCACCCATCTGATGAAGATCACAGACCGCTTCTCCAAAATCGGATCCGAAACTCCCCTCACCCCCGCAAATATCAACGAGGTGGTCGGAGAGTCGGTCATGTACTTCCGCAAGCGGATACCACGCAACGTCACGCTCGACTACAACGGGCTGGCCATCGCTCCCGTACAGGCAAACATCAACGCCGCCCTGTTCGAATGGGTCGTCGAAAACCTCATGAAAAACTCCCTCGACGCACTCCAGGGCCACGGAGCCATCGACGTGCGCATCTCCTCGGACGACAAGCATGTCATGATCGACGTCAAGGATACCGGAAAGGGGATTCCAAAAAGCAACTGGAAACGGATCTTCGAACCGGGATTCACCACCAAAACCCGCGGATGGGGGCTCGGGCTCTCGCTCTCGCGCCGCATCGTCGAGGAGTATCACCAGGGTAAGATCGCCGTCATCGACTCCGAAATCGGGAAGGGTACCACCATTCGGATTACCCTCAAACGCACCTTTGCAGGATGATCCAACCTCAGGAACATATTCGGCCCGAAGTTGCGGACGCCCGGATCGGAGGTGATTCGGTACACGGCCCGGCGAATGTCATACCGGAGCCGGATTCGGCGCGGAACGGCGCGGATTCGATCCGATACGGGGAGGCGGATTCGCTGTGTTGCGAAGGGGATTCCATCCTCCCCGCATCGGTTGATTCGCTGCGTTGCGGCGCAGACGGCGGAGCGTTTGCCGATGCGGAGGCTCCCATCCCCTCTCCCTGGCGCGACACGACGGAAACGGCCCTCTTCGGCCGGGAATCCTGTACCGTACAACCCAAACGCTTCGAACGACATGTCGGGACGTCCCTGACCGAAAATGCCGTATTCCAGGGCTTCGTGCTCCTGCTCGCCGCAACCTACGCCACACTCCTGTACCGGAATCTCGGAGACGTAAAAACTCTCCTGAAACGGATCTCCCGCGACAATACCTCCGGAGAACGGCTCTCCGAAGAGCCCGGAGGAAACAGTTTCTCCCGCTTCCTGAACATCACAACGGCAATCGGAATGCTCTTCATGGGGGTCATCGCCGTCAAGTACGGAGATACGCTCATGACACCCCGGTTCGGCCAGGCTCTCTCCCACGGCGCCGTCCTCGCACTCAGTCTCCTCGCTACGGCGGCCTGGTGCGCCGTGGTGCTCTTCCAGTCCTCCCTGATCCGGATCTCCGGAGCCATCACCCTCTCGCAACCCTTCACCTCCCATCTCGCCCTCCTCCGCAGGAGCTACTTCGCCCTGGCCGTCATCATCACATCCCCGACACTCCTCCTCTTCGCCCTGTGCCCTCGCGGTACCGGAGATGTCTGGTTCTTCGTCGGGGCCGTGGAATTGATCATTACGGCCGTTTTATACCTTAGAGAATCCCTCAACCTCTTTATTTCTAAAAAAATTTCGATTTTGCATTGGTTTTTGTACCTTTGCACCGTGGAAGTCTTCCCAATCAGTCTCTTATGGCTCCTTGTGGCAAGATGAACACCACTTAAGACAACCCTAAACATCCGTAACGTTGAAAGTAAAGAGCGTATTGGTCTCACAGCCCAGGCCCGCTGTCATCGAAAAGTCCCCGTTCCACGAACTGGCCCAGAAATACCAGGTCGAGGTGGCATACAAACCGTTTATCCGGGTAGAAGGCGTATCCTTGAAGGAATTCCGCGCCCAAAGAGTCGAGATCCTGTCCCACTCCGCCGTCATCTTCACATCCCGGACTACCGTCGACAGCTTCTTCCACATCTGCGAAGAGGCCCGCATATCCGTGCCCGAAACCATGAAGTACATCTGCCAGACCGAAGCCGTGGCGCTCTATCTCCAGAAGTACATCGTTTACCGGAAACGTAAAATATCATTCGCCGACGGATCATTTACCTCCCTCGTCGAACTCATCATCAAACACAAGGAGGAGAAATTCCTCCTCGCCCTGAGCGAACCCCACAAACCCGAACTCCCCGAAACGCTCGCAAAACTCAAACTCGCCGTCGATCCCGTCATCCTCGCACGGACCGTCGCCAGCGACCTCGAAGCCCTCAAAATGGAGGAGTACGACCTGTTGGCCCTCTACTCCCCGTCGGATGTGAAGGCCCTCGTCGAAAAGTTCGGGACAGAGGGTCTGCCCCCCGTCGCCGTTTTCGGCGAGGGGACCCTGAAGGCTGCGCTCGAAGCCGGAATAACCGTCCTGGCCAATGCACCCACGCCCGAGGCGCCCTCGATGGTGAAGGCCATCGACCTCTTCCTCCAGAAGGTTCGCAATGGAGAGGAGATCGCCCCCGTGGAGCTGGTGACCGACGCCCGCAAAGAGGAGTTTATCCGCACCCAGCAGCATAAACTCGCCAAAAAAACCCGGGCTCGCCGCGCCCCGGCCCCGGAAACCAAAAAGTAAAAGACCCGGAAACCCAACCCCGAAGAGCCGGCCCTTGACGCAAAACCCCACGAAAATGGCTACGCACTCGCTCCCCCGCAATGAAAGACTGCGCTCGCTGGGTGCAGTGCGCAGACTTTTCGAGGCCGGAGAGAGCGGCTTCATCTTCCCGTTCCGATACGTCTGGTTCGCAGAACCCGATACGGAACGAAGCGTCGAGGTGCTCTTCTCGGTCCCCAAAAAGTTCCACAAACGAGCCAACAAACGGAACCTCCTCCGCCGCAGAACCAAGGAGGCCTACCGTCTGCAAAAGCAGATCCTCACAGAAGGTCGTCCCCTGAATCTCGATCTCGCTCTCATCTACGCTTCCAAGGAGCCCCTCTCCGCAAAAAGTATCGCTCATGCCGTCCACCGGATTCTGGAATCGATTGCCGGGAGTCTGTAAACGGATCTGTGCCTGGCCGCTGATTCTGCTCGTGCGCTTCTATCAGCTCTGCATATCGCCCCTCACGCCGCCTTCGTGCCGCTTTACCCCCACCTGCTCGCAATATGCACTCGAAGCCCTGCGCAAATACGGACCCCTCAAGGGTCTCTGGCTCACCCTGCGCCGACTGGCAAAGTGTCACCCCTGGGGCGGAAGCGGGTACGATCCCGTTCCGTAATCCCCGAAAAACCGGTCCGAAAAGAGAGGTAATGATGCCAAAAGAGACACAAAAACGGCCGACCTGAAGACAGACCGGCCTGAAAAGTTGCGTCACACCCACAAATTCGAATTCATCACCTGATGAGTGCAAAGATCGGTGCCTCCCCCGAGAAAAACAAATCCAACCCCAACTGTTCGGATCGGAATCGCTCCGCGCCCCGGCGGATGGCAATCCTCTGACAGGATTTCAGTCGCAAAGATCGGCACAGCGTTCCGATGCGGTCTCGAACTCCAGCGTAGCGTGGGAGATGCCGGAATGGGCAGCCAGCGCCTTCAGATCCCGCTTGATCCGTTCCAGTTCCGAGAAGTCCGACAGAACAACATGAGCCGTCAGGGCATTTTCGGTCGTGCTGAGCGCCCAGACATGGATATGGTGGACCGCCTGCACGCCCGGGACGGCTCGCATCCGCCGTTCCAGCTCCGCGACGTCGATCCCCGCAGGGACCCCGTCGAGCGACAAACGCAGGCTGTCGCGCGTCAGCGACCACACTGAAGCCACGATTACCCCCGCAACCGCCAGGCCCACGATCGGGTCGATCAGCGTCCAGCCCGTCCAGGAAATCACGACGCCCGAAACCAGCACCCCAATCGATACCAGGGCATCGGCAGCCATGTGCAGGTAGGCGCCCTTGACATTCAGATCCCGCTCCTTGTCCTTCAGGAAGAGCCACGCCGTAAAGCCGTTGACCACAACGCCGATGCCGGCCGTCCAGGCAATCGCCCCGCCGACGACCGGCTCGGGGTGCAGCATCCGGCCGATACTCTCGGCGATGATTACCCCCACGGCAATCAGCAGGATCACCGAGTTGAGCAGCGAAATCAGCACCGTGCTCTTTTTATAGCCATAGGTATATTTCGGGGTGGCGTGCGCCTGCGCCAGCCGGAAGGCCAGCATCGCCATCAGCAGGCTCGCCACGTCCGAGAGGTTGTGCCCCGCATCGGAGAGCAGCCCCATCGAACCGTACCAGAGCCCCACGGCGAACTCCACGACGACAAAGCCCGCATTCAGGGCAATCCCCCACAGAAAGGCCTTGTTCAGAGACGACACCGCCGGGTGATGGTGGTGGTGATGGGAATGAAGTTCCGATTCGTGTGTCATGGCTTGTTTATGATTCAGGCAACGTCTCCTTGATTTCGGAGAGCTCGACCAGTTTGTTCACAATGGCGTAGATCGTCAGACCCGCCGCCGAGTGGATCTGCAGTTTCGCGGCAATGTTCCGCCGGTGCGTGATGACCGTATGCGCCGAAATGCACAGCGTATCGGCAATCTGCTTGTTCGTCATCCCCTTCACCACGCAGACGATGATCTCCTTCTCCCGCGTGCTCAGCGATTCGGGTTTCGCCAGACGCGGGCCCGTTGCCGCCAACCGCTCCACCGCAGGAATGAAAATCTCATCCTCCACGGCGTTGTGCGACGCCAGCTCCTGTTCGCACGTGAAAATGTCGAACAGCACGCCGTTCAGCTGGTTCGTGCTCCCCGAAGGGTAGTATTTGATGATGATGTTCTTCAACTCGCGCAACTTCGCATCCACCTGGTCGTGCTGCCGTCGGAAGATATCCATCGAATAGGTCGTATTCTTCTCCCCCGCAAGCAGCGACTCCACATACGGAAAGACCGTTTGCTCCTCGTAGGCCATGTGACGCTGGACCTCGGCCACGTATTCGTCGAAAAAGCGCATGATGGCAAACGACACGTCGCTCTGCGAGCAATCCACCGCCTCGATCAGTTTGCGGCGGATCGTCGGAAGCCGGAAGTCCAGAAAATAGCCGTGCGAATTGTGCAGGTAGTCGGTCAGCGCACGCACCGAGACCTCTCCGGCCAGCTCCTCGCCGTTGCCGAAGTTCATCAGCAGATTCACAACCGCCAGGAACGTCGCCGTATCGACCTGGTTATCCGCACAGACCTCCGCGATCGTCTTGTCCCCGAAGCCCAGCGCAATGCCGAAACGGCTCATCACCTGCAGCACCGCATAGCGATCGCAGACCAGGTCACACATGCGGTCATCGCCGCCATATCCTCCGGATTTATACATAAAAACAGGTATTTTTTCGTCCGCCGTAAATATAACGCCGCAATCCCTGTGCGGCAATACCTAAAATACGGTATTTTCAACGCCGCCCGATGTCCGTATAGGTCGTCTGCAGCATCGCCCGGCCCACGTCCAGCAGCTCGGGATTCGTTGCCGTCACCACCTGGTCGCCCGTGGCGTCCCAAACCGCGGCACCCAGCGAATCGACCACGCCAAAACCCTCGTTGAACGTATAGTAGGCGAATTTCCGGGGTGGCGCCGGGGCAAAAATATCCTTGCTGTAATCGAAATCGGCGTGCGAAAGCTCCATCTGACCCAGCAGCGTCGCTGCCAGGTCGATCTGCGAAGCGTAGGTCTCCACCACCCGGGGTTCCGACACCGCACCGCCCGTCCAGATCATCGGGATCCGATGCCGCAGCGGCTCGTTATAGGTCAGCGTCCGCGGGTAGGGATAGCCGTGGTCGGCAACCAGCACCACCAGCAGGTTCTCCCATGCCGGAGAAGCCTGCAGCCGGTCGAGCATCCGCCCCACGCAGTCGTCCGAAAAGGCCATGGCGTTCAGCACCGGATCCTCGAACTTCGAGTAGGGAACGTCGAAGGGCTTATGGCTGCTCAACGTCAGCAGACCCGCCAGGAAGGGTTTGCCCGCCGCATCCAGCGAGATCACCCGATCGGCAAACCAATCGCACATCAGCGCGTCGTCATAACCCCAGTCCGAGGGCCGCGCGTCGAACCGGAGGTCCTTTTGCCAGATCAGCTCCTGCCAGCCCGTCGCGTACATGTACGAGGCCTGATTCGTGAAGTTCAGGTCCCCGCCGTACGAAAAACTCGTCGCGTAACCCGCCGCACCCAGCGTGCGCGCCACCGACGGCAGATTGTGGCTCTTCGCCGGGAGCTTCATGATCGACAGGTGCGTCTGGGCCGGAAAGCCGCTCAGAATCGCAACCTCCCCGCGGTCCGTGCGGTACGAATTGGCAAAGAAGTTCTCGAACCAGACGCCCTTCTCCTTCCAACGCTGCATGTTCGGCATCACCGCCTCACCCTCCACCGTCTCGTCCATCACCGTGCGGGCGAAGCTCTCCAGGATCACCAGCACCACGTTCGGACGATCGCTCTTCAGAAGCCGTTCCGTCGGGCCGACAGCTCCCGGGGCATTGCCCCGCAGCGCCTCGAAGCGCGCCGCACGCTCCGCCTCCCCGTAGAAGGGATATTCCGAAGCGTAGTCCGTATTCTGGTCGCCCAGGCTCGAAAGAAACGAAAAAACGGGGTTCGTCGCCGCATGGTTCAGGAACATCGTGGAGCTGAAGTAGACCTTCGAGACATTGGCCGTCGAGGCTCCCGTGCCGCCGCGGATGGCCAGAAAGTCGAAACCCGCCAGCAAGAGCAATGCCAGGCTTCCGGGGATTGCCGCGCGCCAGCCCGTCGGTTCGCCGTCGAAAAGCCGCAGCACCCGGCGGTAGAGCACGATCATCAGACCCGCATAGGCTGCCGCCAACAGCGTCTGACGCACCCCGAGCCAGAAATCCACACTCGCCATCGCCTCCTTCGGATCGGCCAGATAGATCAGGATCGTGGAGTCCAGGCGGAAGCCCCAATGTTCGTAGAGCGCCACGTCCACGGAGAAGATCACCGCCGTGAAAATGGCTACCAGCACGAAATAACCCGTCAGAATACCCCGCCAGAGCCGCCCCGGAAGACGCACCCACAGCGTGGCAAGCGTTATGAGCAGCGGCAGGGCCGTCACATAGCCCGCTACGGTCAGGTCCAGCGACAGCCCGTGCCACAACACCGCCAGCCAGCCCCCGAATCCCGCACCCGAAGCCTCCAAAGCGTACCACGCCATGAAAACCGGCTTCTGGACCGCCATCACCGCCACCGTGGCGGCAAACGTCGCCAAAACGAACCCGATCTTCCTTTTCATCGCCCGTCAGATCTTTTCACCGTAGGCCAGATCGCCCGCATCACCGATACCCGGAACGATATACGACCGCGAGGTCAACTCCTCGTCGACAACCGCCGTCCAGATCGTAGTCGTCTGATACGGCATGTGTTTCATCGCATAGTCAACGCCCTGCTCACTGGCAATCACAGCCGCCACATGCGTGTGCGCCGGAGTCCCGCCCTTCTCGCACAACGCATTGTAGGTCAGAACCAGCGACGAACCCGTCGCCAGCATCGGGTCCACCAGCAGCAGCGTCTTGCCCTCCAGACTCCCGCACGAGATATACTCCACCTTCACCTTGAATTTCCCGTCCTTCGTGCTCTTGCGGTAGGCTGACACGAAGGCATTCTGCGCATCGTCGAAATAGTTCAGGAAACCCTGGTGGTAGGGAAGCCCCGCACGAAGAATCGTGGCAATCACCAACTGGTCGTCGATCGCCTGGACCGTCGCCTCGCCTAACGGAGTCTCGACAACCTGCGGACGGTAGTGCAACGCCTTCGAAATCTCGTAGGCCGTGATCTCGCCGATCCGCTCCATATTCCGTCGGAAACGCATCGAATCCTTCTGGATCTCACGGTCGCGGATCTCCGCAATGAACTTGTTCAGTACGGTGTTCTGTTGGGAAAGGACGTGAAGTGTCATATTTTCGGTTTGTTGGTTGGTCAATAGAGAAAATTGTTGAACGGATAACGCCCGGCATGAATCTCTCGCACCATTCCATACAAATCCGAGCGGAATTTTTCCAGGTTGATCTTCTGCAGCGCCGAAAGGAAAATGCACGGCGTATTGGCCCGCGCAATCCAACTCTGCTTCAGATCGTCCAGAGAGCGGTTCTCCCGCGTCGCAGGCGTCAGGTCGTCTTCGGACTTCTCGACCCACGTGTAGGCATCCACCTTGTTGAAAACCAGATAAACCGGCTTGTCCCCGGCCCCGATCTCCTGCAGCGTCTGCTTGACCACCGCAATCTGATCCTCGAACTGAGGATGCGAAATGTCCACCACATGCACCAGCAGATCGGCCTCCCGAACCTCGTCGAGCGTCGACTTGAACGACTCGATCAACTCCGTCGGCAACTTGCGGATGAAACCTACCGTATCCGAAAGCAGGAACGGCAGATTGTCGAAAACAACCTTCCGAACCGTCGTGTCCAGCGTCGCGAAGAGCTTGTTCTCCGCAAAGACGTCGCTCTTCGAAATCAGGTTCATCAGCGTCGATTTCCCCACGTTCGTATAGCCCACCAGCGCCACACGCACCAGCGACCCGCGGTTCGAACGCTGTACGGCCATCTGACGGTCGATCTTCTTCAGGTCCTCCTTCAGTTTGGCGATGCGGTTGCGGATGATACGGCGGTCGGTCTCGATCTCCCGTTCTCCCGCACCGCCACGCGTTCCCGTACCGCCGCGCTGCCGTTCGAGGTGCGTCCACAGCCCCGACAGGCGCGGAAGCATGTATTCGTAGTTGGCCAGTTGCACCTGCGTCTTCGCATAGGCCGTCTGGGCCCGCGAGAGGAAGATGTCCAGGATCAGCCGCGTACGGTCCAGCAACCGGCACGGAAGCTCCTTCTCGATATTGCGCGTCTGAGACGGAGAGAGTTCGTCGTCGAAGATCACCACGTCGATCTCCTCCTCCTTGCAGTACGTCACGATCTCCTCCAGTTTGCCCGGGCCTACGTAGATGCGCGACGACGGCTGCGGAAGACGCTGCGTGAAGCGTTTCACCGCCCGGATGTCCGCCGTCTCGGCCAGGAACTCCAGTTCGTCGAGGTACTCCTCGGCCTGACGGGCATCCTGGTTGTCCCGGACGACGGCAACCAGTACGGCACGCTCCTGCAAATCCGCAGGCGATGCCTCCGTCGGGTTATTCGTTTGTCTCTTTTCTTCCAAAATCCGTTCGTTCTGTGCCGCCCCGATCCCGGATCAGATGCCCTGTATCCCGGCGGCGGCTGAATTTCATGCTACAAAAAGGGTATCCTCCACGAAGCAGGATACCCTATATAAAAGATCCGAAAAATCGCATCAGTTCTGTACGCGGAAATCCACCGGCAACGTATACTTCACACGTACAACCTGGTTACGCTGTTTGCCCGGCGTCCACTTCGGCGACTTGCTCAGCACGCGGACGGCCTCCTCCGACAGCGAACGGTCCGGAGTCTGCAGCACCTGGATGTTGGTCAGACGGCCGTCCTTCTCAATCACGAACGACAGAACCACTCGGCCCTGAATACCGTTCTCCAGGGCAATCTGCGGGAACTTCACATTCTGCTGAACCCACGCACGGAACGTATTGAGGTCGCCACCCTGGAACGAAGGCATCGTCTCGGCGATCAGGAACGGCTGGTCTTCTTCGACAACCTCCTCCTCGACGACACCGACCGTCTGCACGACATCCACATCCTCGTCAAACTCCGTAAAGTCGACCTCCGTGGTAATCTTCGTGTCATTGGTCACGACCTGAAGCAGGTCGGCGATCACTTTCACCTCCACCTTCTTGGGGGGCTCGGGCGGCTTCTGGTCCTGACGCGTAATCTCGACAATCTGCTCCTCAACGATAGCCGTCTGAAGGTCTACCTTCTCAATGCGCTTCTCTTCCGGCGTATACGAGAAAGCCACAATCACGAGCAGCAGCGATATCACAAGGCCGATCTCCAACAAAAGACCCCGTTTGTTCTTAAGGTCTGCTTTAGGATTTTTTTTGATTTCCATCTATTTTTCTGGTTTTAATTGTTTCGTATTCCTTACTCCGCTTCGGTCCGTCTCCATCCTTCCAACTCCATCCCTCCGTCTCCATTCCTCCACCCCCCCCGGATCGTTCCGACACCATCAGACGGACACAGACACGCTATGCACCACAAATATAGGGATAAAAATTCAAAATCGTGCGCCCGGCACCAAAAATCTTTATTTTTTGCCTATTTTTGTCTCCGGGAACAAACCCCGAACCTGCAAAATGACCGATCCGGAATACCTGTACGGAAAAAATCCCGAGGAACTCGCCACACTCTGCAACGAACTGGGAATGCCGCGGTTCGCCGCCCGGCAGATCGCCCGATGGCTCTATGTCCGCCATGTCGAGGATCCCCTGCGCATGACCGACATCGCCGCCGCACACCGGCAGCGCCTCGCCGAACGATTCGCTCCCGCACTCCGCGCTCCGGAACACGAAAGCCGCTCCGCTGACGGAACCAAAAAATACCTCTTCCGGACCCTCCAGGGCCATTTCATTGAGTCGGCCTACATCCCCGACGGCGACCGCGCCACGCTCTGCGTCTCCTCGCAGGCCGGATGTCGCATGGGATGCCGGTTCTGTGCCACCGGGAGGCAGGGACTCCAGCAGTCGCTATCCGCGGCCGAAATCCTCAACCAGATCGTCTCGCTCCCCGAGCGCGACCGGCTCACGAACCTCGTATTCATGGGCATGGGAGAGCCCCTCGACAATGCGGACAACGTCCTGCGGGCCCTCGAAATCCTCACCGCCGAGTGGGGATTCGCCTGGTCCCCGACCCGCATCACCCTCTCCACGGCCGGGGTCGTGCCACAGCTCCGGCGCTTCCTCGACGCATCGAAGGTCCATCTGGCCGTGAGTCTCCACAACCCCTTCCCCGACGAGCGCGCCGAGATCATGCCCGTCGAAAAGGCCTGGCCCATCGCCCAGGTCGTCGAGATCCTGCGCGAATACGACTTCACCCATCAGCGGAGGGTATCCTTCGAATACATCGTCATGAGCGGGCTGAACGATTCGCCCCGCCATATCCGCGAGCTGTCGCGGCTGCTGAACGGAATCAAATGCCGGATCAACCTGATCCGGTTCCACAAGATTCCCGGGTCTCCCTACTTCTCGCCCGACGCCGAGGCCATGATCCGCTTCCGCGACGCACTCACCGCCCGCGGCATTCAGACCACCATCCGCGCCTCCCGCGGCGAGGATATTCAGGCCGCCTGCGGGCTGTTGAGCACCCGAATGAAAAACGAACCCGCTTAATACGCAATCAGCTTACCCAATCTTTTCATCGCTTGCCT
>CALUKL010000074.1 GCA_944321195.1 uncultured Alistipes sp. | reverse complement strand
GTACGTCGTCCTATGCATGCCTCTACCGGTTGGAGAATTTCGATGACAACTGGTATGAACTGGGGCCCCGGCAGGAGATCTCCTATACGGGCTTGGCGACGGGTCGTTACCTGCTCTCGGTGCGTCTCGTGGCCGATGACGGGACGCTGCTCGACGAGCGGCGGATTGTTGTCCGGGTTCGCCCGCCGGTGTTGTTGAGCGGCCCGATGATCGGTCTTTACATCGTGGTGCTGGGCCTTGTGGTCTGGCAGTTCGTGCGGCTGTTGCGGCGGCAGCGGTTCGCGCGTTCGCTCGTCGAGCAGGCGCGCCGGGAGCAGGAGACACGTTCGCGGATCAACGCCCTGAAACTCGACTTTTTCAGCTTCATCACCTACGAGTTCAAGACTCCGCTGTCGGTGCTTTCGACCTTGCAGGACTCCGTGCTCCCGCCTCCGGGCGGAGATCCCGGCAGCGATCCGGAGATCTTCCGGCGCAATATCAAACGGCTCGGATTCCTGGTCGATCAGTTGCAGGATTTCCGCAATATCGAATCGCGGAACATCGCGCTCTCGATCCGCAAATACGACTTCGTGCCCTTCCTCGATGGCATTTACCGAAGTTTCGTGCCCCTTTACGACCGCAAGCAGATCGTGCATGGGTTCCGCTCCGAGGTCGGGAACCTGCCGATGCTGTTCGACGCGGCGAAGATGGAGATGATGCTAGGCAACCTGCTG
This sequence comes from uncultured Alistipes sp., assembly GCA_944321195.1. Taxonomy (GTDB): domain Bacteria; phylum Bacteroidota; class Bacteroidia; order Bacteroidales; family Rikenellaceae; genus Alistipes. The sequence continues at coordinate 3,266 of CALUKL010000074.1, read as the reverse complement.
GGCTATACGTTCAAGTCGGTTCCGACGGGCGGGGAGTGCCGTCTGCGGCTTGCCGTCGACGGGGAGCGGGCCGTGGTCGAGCTCTTCCACAGCGGGCCCTGCATGAGCGAGGAGCAGCGTCAGGCCGTTTTCCGTTCCTATGATGCCGGCGGTCTGCCGGAGAGCGGGATCGGGCTGGCTCTGGTCAAGAGCATCGCGCAGCTGTTCGACATGCGACTTTCGGTTGAGGCGGTCCCGCAGCAGGGCAACCTGTTCCGGATCGAAATCCCGCTCGTCCCGGACGACGGGGCGGTGACCGAACAGCCGGAAGCCACGACAGGGATTGTTGACCGGATCGTGGACCATACGATCGGTTTCGAGGAGGCTTCGCAACCCTGTTTCCTCGATGCCGACGGACACCGGAAATTCCGGATCCTGCTCGTCGAGAACGATGCTGACTCCAAACGGGTGTTGACCAAGCGTTTGCAGAAACATTTCCATGTATCGAGCGCAGCGACCGGCGACGAGGCGCTGTTGCTGCTCAAATCCCAGAATATCGACGTGGTCATCTGCGACATGCAGCTGTCGGGCACAAGCGGGGCGGATCTGTGTGCGATGATCAAGCAGTCGAACCGTACGCGCCACATTCCGGTGATTCTGGAGAGTTTCGAGCTCTCGGGCGAGAACCGGATCCGGGCGTTGCAGTGCGGAGCCGATGCGATGTTCCAGAAGCCGGTCAACTTGCAGGAGCTGTTCCTGCAACTGAACAACCTGCTGCGTACGAAAGATGTACTGCGTGACTACTACCTGGCGGCGGGGAGCGCGGGTGTTCCGACCGGGGAGGTGAACAGCACCGACGAACGCTTCATCCTTTCGGTCACGAACTACGTTTACGGCCACTTGGACGATCCGAATCTGTCGGTCAACAATTTGGCACAGCACGTGAACGTGAGCCGTACACAGCTGTATCTGAACATGAAACGTCTGTTCGATCAGACGCCCTCGGTATTTATCCTGCAAATCAAGATGCGCGAGGCGGCGAAACTGCTTCAAACGACAGACAAAACCTCGTCGGAGATCTCCTACCAACTGGGGTACTGCAATCCGAACCATTTCAGCCGTCAGTTCAAGGAGTACTACGGGGTTTCTCCGAGCGAATACAAACGAGCCAAAGGCAGAAATGAATAAATTTGATAAAAAATTAGTTCGTCGATATTTACAAACTTCCGAATGAATAACGCTCTTGACAAAATGCAAATTATTTATATGGCAGGGCTTTGCTATTTTGCGAAAGAAATCTTGACTTACCAATGAAAGGCTCTTATGGCAATATTTGAACCAACTGAATTGATTGGTTTAAGGCGTAGTCGAATTAAAACGACACAATATTGTAGATTTTAGAAACTGCCCGGAAGTCCGGACTACAAAAGAGGCAAAGATACCCTGTGCAAACGAGGCCAAGAGCTGTTTTTTTGGCATCTTTGCATGGGGTGGCTATCTGCTGGACCGGGTGGCAGTGACGGGTGTTCATTGAGCCTGTGTAGTATAAATATGAGGTTGGATCAGTGCCGATTCATGGACCTTTTCTTCCTTTTCCGAATCTGCTGTTGTTGCTCTTCGTAGGTTTGCACATCGGCTAATTCCAGAACAGCGTCCAACGGATGGATCAACTGATCCGACTGATATAGTTCTTTTGAGGAAGATTGTGGTTGTTTAGAGGTACTCCGAGAAACACCCATACTTATCGTTTCGATATGGAACTGTTGCTCGAAGGCATTGGCCGAGAAACTACGGCCCAGCAGGGACCCGTTGGCTACGATTCCCTGCTTGTGGTCGATAAAGGTTACGCCGTAGATTCGTCCCGCAGCATTGAGGCGGAATACCGCATCGACTCCCTTGTCGCGTAGCCGCTCGCAGAACTCCGCCCGGCTTGAACACCGCGCCATTTCATCAACAACCTTTTCCCGCAATCCGTCAAGAGCTCCGGGCTCCTTCAAGGCCGTTTTCGAACGCTCATAGTAGCGTTGCAGGGCCTCATATCCGACATCCTTCCCGATGCGGCTCGACTTGAACGGCGTTCCGATGCCATGACCATCGTCGGTCAGCGCCCCGTAAATCATCCCGGCATAATCGCGTCCGTCGATGGTTCCGGTTCGCTCCTCGACCGAGACATTGAAGGTTTCGAGCAGCGTCCGCCACTCTCCGAAGGAGGCGCAGCGGTAATGCCGCAGGCACGACCTTACGGTGGATGAAACCTGTTGCTTGACATCGCCCTTCTGATAATCCACCTTGCGCAATTCCTCCCGATCCTGCAACTCCTGGCCTTTGATACTCGAGTGTAGCCCGTATTTTTGCTCGAGGTCCCGCGTAATCTTTACGGAACGTCGGGCCTCGAAGTCATGAGGCAATTTCCGCCCCTCTCTGTCGATACGAAGCGACACGATATGCAGGTGCTCGCGCGCAATATCCCGGTGCTTGAATACGATGTAGGGCTGCTCGCCGTAACCCATCCGCTCCATGTATTCGCGGGCGATCTCGCCCAGTTGCTCATCGGTCAGACGGTCCTCGGGCGAGGGGTTCAGCGAAACGTGGAAAACCGTGTTGGTCGTTCGCCGGTTGGCCTGCAGGAAGGGTTCGAAACTGGCCATGCACCGTTCGTGGCTCATGCGGCCCGTGGTATCGAACGGATCAAGCATCCGATTCCAGAAGAGCACCACGGCCTTTCCCCGGTTGACCTTCTCCTCGTTGTAGCGGATGGCGCCGCCGACGGTCGCTCCCGTCCTTATATTCGCAACCATCCTTCGGCCTGTTTGGTAAGATTCAGAATCTCTATACTCAACGCTTTCAACTCGCTGGTATGCTGTTCCAACGCAGCGATCTGGCGCGGAATCGAGACATTGGAGAAGTGGCTGTTGATGGCTCGGACCACCTGGTTGTAGTTGTTTCCGACGCGCTGAAACTGGAAGTAAAGGTCATTGAGTCGTGTCAGAAACTCCACCTTTGAAGGGTCACGGCGGATGACTTCGAAGCGCTCGGCAAAGAGTCGTTTGACGATAAACCGGCTTCTGTTATGCTCCGATCCGGCCTTTGAGAGCAGTTCGTTGAAGCGGATGTTTTGCTCCTCGTTGAGCCGGAAAGAGTATTTGTAACTCGGGGCCGGGATTTGAGTGTTGCATTTTCTCTGACGGGTCATTCGATGGAAGATTTGGGGTTCGACTTGGGAGAACCTCACCCGCCTCGCAGAGCGAGGACCTTTGTCGGACAAACCGCCGGTTGTCGGACAAAGG
>CALUKL010000073.1 GCA_944321195.1 uncultured Alistipes sp. | reverse complement strand
GGACGCTGTCGTATTACGACTCGACGGGCCAGAGCGACATGTCCTTTACGAAGCCCTACTCCGAGAAGACGGCGCAGCAGATCGACGCCGAAGCCCGGGCGGTGATCGACCGGGCCTACGGGATGGCTGAAAAGGTGCTGAAGGAGCACCGCGACGGTCTGAAGGAGCTGGCGGAACTGCTTCTGCAGCGCGAGGTGGTCTTTACGGAGGATGTGGAGCGGATTTTCGGCAAGCGCAAGAAGGATATCGAGCGCGAGCGGCGTGAGGCTGCGGCGAAAGCCGGGGCGGAAGGCGCCTCGTCGGAGGCTTCGGCGCCGTCCGCCGATGAAAAGCGCTCCGGAACGCAGAATGCTGCCGTCTCGGCCGCGGGGACCCCGGAGCAGGCGGGCGTGAAGAACCCGTCAGGCCCGGAATCCGTCTCATCGAGCGATTCGAAACAGAAGGCGTGAAACTTGTTAGACCTTTGAAAACCGATGAGTGAAAAGATGAAGAACCTGGGGGTCCGCACGTTGAGCGGTGCGGTGCTCGCGGTGGTGGTCCTGGGTGCCATCCTCTGGTCTCAGTGGAGTTTCGGACTCCTGCTGGGGGTGCTGCTGGTCTGCGGCATGATGGAGTTTTACTCCCTGGCCGGAAAACGGGGTCGCCGCCCGCAGCGGTTTGTCGGACTTGTGGCGGGTCTTGTGCTCTTTGCCCTGAATTTCGCCTTTGTCAGCGACGACATCCAGATCCTGGGTTCCGCCAACCGGGCCTTCGGCTGCGGAATGGCCTTTCTGCTGCTGCTGTTGCCCGTGATGTTCATCTGCGAACTCTACCGCCGGGGCGAGGATCCCGCGGGCAATATCGCCACGACCCTGCTGGGTCTGGTTTACGTGGCGATGCCGCTGTCGCTGATGTGCTACTTCCCGATCATTGCCAGCGAGACCTGGAGCCCCTGGGTGATGCTCTTCTACATCTTCATCATCTGGGCGAACGACGTCTTCGCCTACCTGGTGGGGATGTCGGTCGGCCGCCACCGCCTTTGCGAACGCCTTTCGCCCAAGAAGTCGTGGGAAGGCTTCTTCGGCGGGGTCATCGGGGCCGTGGCGATGGGACTGCTCGCCGCCCGGGTGCTGGAGGACAGCTATGCGGCGTGGGCCGGTCTGGCCCTCGTGGCTTCGGTCACGGGGGTGCTGGGCGACCTGGTTGAGTCGATGTTCAAGCGGGCCGCGGGTGTCAAGGATTCGGGTACGCTGATTCCGGGGCACGGAGGTGTCCTGGACCGTTTCGACGCCATGCTGCTGTCGGCGCCCTTCGTCTTCGTCTATATGCTTTTCGTCATGTAACCGCAAACCTTACCTATTATGAGAATCAACAAGGAAGGATACAAGATTATCGGCATTTCGGGGGCCGTCTGCCTTCTGATCTGGTGGTTTTTCTACCGGATGCTGGTCAATGAATCGGGTGTCGCCTTGCTGTGGGGCGGTACGATATTCCTGCTGCTGTTCTGGTTCTTCATCGTGGCGTTCTTCCGCGAGCCGCGGCGGGTGCGGATCCATGATGCCGATCTGGTTTTTGCGCCGTGCGACGGCCGCGTGGTGGTGACCGAGGTGGTGAAGGAGACCGAATACCTCCAGGAGGAGATGCTGCAGATCTCGATCTTCATGTCGATCACGAACGTCCACATGAACTGGGTTCCGGTGGGCGGTGTCGTGGAGTATTTCAAATACCATCCGGGCCGTTTCCTGGTGGCCTGGCATCCGAAGTCATCGACCGAGAACGAGCGGACGACCACGGTGGTGAAGATGCCTACGGGCCAGCGGGTGCTGTTCCGTCAGGTGGCGGGTCTGATCGCCCGGCGGATCATCTCCTACATGAAGGTCGGCAATCCCGTGGAGCAGAACAGCGTCTGCGGGTTCATCAAGTTCGGCTCACGGGTCGACATCCTGATTCCGAAGGATAGCGAGCTGCTGGTCGAGATCGGCGACCCGACGGTGGGCTCGCAGACGCCGATCGCGCGGCTGCGCAAGGTGGTGGATAACCAATAACCGGAAACCATGCAAACGACGCCTCAGACGGTTCTGAAATTCATCGTGGGCGCGGCGATCGCTACGGCCGTGCTCTTTCTGGTGTGGTATTTCTCGTCGATCGTCGTCTATATTCTGGTCTCGGCGGTGCTGGCCGTGATGGGGCGCCCGCTGGTGAAACGCCTCTCGGGGGTGCATATCCGCGGTTGGCAGATCCCGCGCTGGCTGGCGGCCCTGGTGACGCTGGTTGTGATCTGGGCGATCTTCGCGGCCTGCTTCTCGCTCTTCGTGCCGCTGGTCTTCAACAAGATCAACCAGTTCGCCCATGTGGACTTCGCGGCCGTCATGGCGAGTATCGGCGAACCCCTGGCCCGTGCGCAACTCGACCTGCAGCACCTTTTCTCCCTGCCCGAAAGCACCTTTTCGCTCTCCGAGGAGCTGACCGATGCCCTGCGGGGAATCATCGACTTCGATTCGCTCAACCTGATCTTCTCGTCGATCGTCAACCTGGTGATCTCGTCGGTGATCGCGATCTTCTCGATTTCGTTCATCACCTTCTTCTTCCTCAAGGAGGAGGGGCTTTTCTATGCGATGGTGACTTCGGTTTTCCCGGAGCACTACCATGAAAACATCACCCGGGCGCTGGATTCGGTGACGCTGCTGCTGGCCCGCTACTTTACGGGCATCCTGTCGGAGAGCCTGCTGCTGACGATTGCCGTGTCGCTGGTGATGATGACCTTCGGGATGAAGACCGTGGATGCCGCCTTCATCGGCCTGACGATGGGCATCATGAACGTCGTACCCTATGCGGGCCCGCTGATCGGCGGGATCTTCTCGGTCTTCGTGGGGATTGTGACGCCGATCGAGGGGATGCCCGTGGGGCATACGGTGCTGGTCATCATCTGCTCGCTGCTGGTCATCAAGGGGCTGGACGATTTCGTGCTGCAGCCGACACTCTATTCGGAACGGGTCAAGGCCCATCCGCTGGAGGTCTTTCTGGTGATCCTGATTGCGGGATCGCTGGCCGGGATCGTGGGGATGCTGTTGGCGATACCCTCCTATACGGTGCTGCGAGTCTTCGCCAAGGAGTTCTTCTCGCAGTTCAGTCTGGTGCGCAAACTGACGGAAAAAATCTGACGATGGAGCGTGTGATCGAGGGGGCGGAAAGAGATGCCGGGGCCGGGAAACACGAGGCCGGGAAACACGGAGCCGGGAAACACGGGGCCGGGACGCGGGAAACTGCTCCCGAAAGGCGCGTGATCGAAGGAGTGGTGGAGCATGGGCAGCGTTTGGGCCGCGAACTGGGTTTCCCGACGGCGAACCTGGCGGTTCCTGCAGGTTTTCCGCTTTCGGACGGGGTCTACCGTTCGCGTGCGGAAGTCGGGGGCCGCTGGTACGACAGCATGTCGAACCTGGGCTGCAACCCTACGGTAGGGGGCGGTAAACGGCGCCTGGAGACCCATATTTTCGGTTTTGCGGGCGAGCTTTACGGCAGCCGCCTGCGGGTGGAGTTGCTGGAAAAGATCCGCGACGAGCGGCGTTTCTCTACGCTGGAGGAGCTGCAGGCGCAGATCGCCGAGGACCGGGCGACGGTGTTGCATCTCCTGAGGAAATGACGGAATGGGAGCCTTCGGATGGGCATTCCGCACAACCGCGCAGCTCCCGCAAAAGAGGATTTACCTAAAAAAAGAAAAAACATATGTTTTTGGACAACACGCTTTCCTACAAGGTAGCCGACCTGTCGCTGGCCGAGTGGGGACGCAAGGAGATCGAGATCTCCGAACACGAAATGCCGGGCCTGATGGCCGTTCGCCGTAAATACGGGCCCCGGAAGCCGCTGAAAGGGGTGCGGATCATGGGATCGCTGCACATGACGATCCAGACGGCGGTGCTGATCGAGACGCTCGTGGAGCTGGGCGCCGAGGTGCGCTGGTGCTCGTGCAACATCTTCTCGACGCAGGACCACGCTGCGGCGGCCATTGCGAAGGCCGGGATTCCGGTCTTCGCGTGGAAGGGCGAGACGCTGCCCGAATACTGGTGGTGCACGGCGATGGCGATGTCGTTCCCGGGCGGCAAGGGCCCGCAGCTGATCGTCGATGACGGCGGTGACGCCACGCTGCTGATCCACAAGGGCTACAAGGCCGAGAACGACGCCGCGACGCTCGACTACGCCCCCTCGTCCTACGAGGAGGAGGTCATCCTCGACACCTTGAAGCGGATTCTGGCCGAGGACCCGCAGAAGTGGCACCGCACGGTGGCCGAATGGAAGGGCGTGAGCGAGGAGACCACGACGGGCGTGCACCGCCTCTACCAGATGCAGGCCGCCGGAGAGCTGCTCGTTCCGGCGATCAACGTGAACGACTCCTGCACGAAGTCGAAGTTCGACAACCTCTACGGGTGCCGCGAGTCGCTGGCCGACGGCATCAAGCGCGCGACGGACGTGATGATCGCCGGGAAGGTGGTCGTCGTGTGCGGTTACGGCGATGTGGGCAAGGGCTGCGCGCGTTCGATGCGCTCCTATGGCGCCCGGGTGATCGTCACGGAGATCGACCCGATCTGCGCGCTGCAGGCGGCGATGGAGGGCTTCGAGGTGAAGACCGTGGAGAGCGCCCTGGCCGAGGGCAACATCTATGTCACCTGCACGGGCAACTGCGACATCATCACGCTGGAGCACATGGAGCGGATGCGCGACCAGGCGATCGTCTGCAACATCGGCCACTTCGACAACGAGATCCAGATGGCGCGCCTGGAGAAATCCGCAGCCGTGAAGACGACGATCAAGCCGCAGGTCGACAAATATACCTTCCCCGACGGCCACTCGATCTTCATTCTGGCCGAGGGGCGTCTGGTGAACCTGGGCTGTGCGACGGGCCACCCGTCGTTCGTGATGTCAAACTCCTTCACGAACCAGTGCCTGGCGCAGATGGAGCTGTGGGAGCAGGACCTCAAGGTGGATGTCTACCGCCTGCCGAAGCACCTCGACGAGGAGGTGGCGCGGCTGCACCTGGACAACTTGGGTGTCGAACTGACACTCCTGACGAAGAAGCAGGCCGACTATATCGGCGTTCCGGAAGAGGGACCCTACAAGGCCGAGCATTACCGCTATTGAGGTAGGGCCTTTATGCGAAAAGCCCCGGGAGTTTTGCTCCCGGGGCTTTTGCATTCAAGCGGTCGGCGGTCGGCAGTCGGCAGTCGGTGCCGGGGTTGCCGGGACGCCCGATCCGATCAATACCCGAAGATCTCCTCCTGCGAGACGGTTCGGATGGGTCCGAGCGTCTTGAGGAAGTTGAGGTCGAGGTTCTTGATGTCGCCCAGAATACCGTAGGTGTAGGGGCGATCCTTGACCCACTTCTGCTGCGTGGCCTTCACGTCGTCGAGCGTCATCGTCTGCACCTGCTCGAAAACCAGCCGGTCGGGATCCTCCGAGAGCCCCAGACGGCGCAGGGCAAGGTAGGAGTTCAGGACGCCGATTCCCGTGGTGCGGTCCGTGCGCAGGCGGGAGATGATGGCCTCCTTGGCGATGTGGAAGGCCGCATCCGATTCGGGCATCTGGTTGATGATCTCGTCGAAGGCCTCGATGGCGGTCTGCATCTTGTCGTTCTGCGTGGCGATAAAGGCGATGTAGCTGTAGCTGTCGTCGGCATAGGAGGGGGTTCCGAGCCAGGCCTGGGCCGTGTATGCCAGACCGCGGGCCTCGCGCATCTCCTGGAAGCAGATCGAATTCATGCTGCCGCCGAAGTATTCGTTGTAGAGCGTGATTTCGGGTTCGTTCTTCACGTCGAACGCCTCGCCGCGGTTCGAATACTGCAGGTAGTAGAGCTGGTTGGCATCGTACTGGGCCAGCACGACGCTGCTCTTGTCTGTCGGCTGCATTTTCGGGTGGCTCTTTTCGAGCGGGGTCAGCACTTCGGCGGCCTTGTGGCTCTCGGCGAGGAGACCTTTCACCTCGTCCTGCGCCATCGGGCCGTAGTAGAGCACCTCATGCTGCTTGCTCATCAGGTCGCGCACGCGGGCCAGGAGTTCGTCCGAACGGAGTGCCAGGATCTCGTCGTTTTTCAGCGTTGCACGGCGGATGAAATCCTCGCCGTAGATGAGGTAGGTTTGCAGCGCGGAGAAGTTGCTGGCCTGGTTGAGTTTGGCATCGGCGCGGGACTTGATCAGGTCCTGCTTGAGGTTTTCGAGGATGGACTCATCGGCAACGGCCCCGGCAATCAGCCCTTCGACGATCTCCATGGCCTTGGGCATGTTCTCGCTCAGGCCCGAGATCGTGATGAAACTCTGGTTGCTGCCGGCCCGCATCGAGAAGGAGCAGGCGATGTCGTACATCCCGGCGGCGATCTGCTCGGCACTCATGGCCTCGGTTCCGAGATACCCCAGGTAATCGAAGGCCAGCGAGAGGGCCGGATCGCTCTCGAATCCCTTGTCGAAGACATAGCGCAGCGTGAAGATGTCGTTCAGTTCGTTCTTCTTGTAGAGGACATGGATTCCGTCGCGGAGGTCGAACTGCGCCATCTCCTTCCGGTAGTCGACGAAGACGGGCTCGATGGGCTTCACCTCGGAGCTCTGAATCTCGGTCAGGAAGGCGCTCTGCATGTCGCGGTTCGTCACGATCGGGGTGATCTTCGGAGCGGCGATCTTCTGCACGCTCTTGTCCTCGCCCTGACGCTTGTAGACGATGGCGTAGCTGTTTTCACCGAGGTGCCGGTTGGCCCAGTCGACGACATCCTGCTTGGTGATCTTCGACATGCGGTCGATCTGCGCAACCTCGTCGGCCCAGTCGGTCCCGGCGATGAACGACTGCACGTACATGTCGGCGCGCGAGTCGTTGTCCTCGTAGGCCCGCATCATGTAGAGCTTGAAGTTGTTGATTGCGGCCTCGATGAGTTTCTCGTCGAAATCGCCCGAACGCAGTTTGGCCACTTCGCCGAGGAGCAGGTCGCGGACCTCTTCGAGCGACTGCCCGGCCTTGGGGATGCCTCCGGCGAGGAACGTGCTGTAGTCGGGCTGGCCCGAGAATCCGCCGTAAGCGCCGAGGACCTTCTGCTGCTGGTTGAGGTCGAGGTCGATCAGTCCGGCCTGCCCGTTGTGGAGGATGGCGCTGGCGATCTGCGCGACGTCGTTCGGGTCGGTCGAGCCGCCCGGCAGGCGCCAGCCGATCATCACGTTGGCAGCCTCCAGCCCGTACACCTCGCGCACGACGGGTTCGGTGATGGGCTCCTCGGGCTTGAACTCGAGTTTCGGCAGGTTCTCGTTGGGCTGCATGTCGCCGAAATACTTGTCGATGGTGGCGATCACCTCGTCGGGATTCAGGTCACCCGAGAGGCAGATGGCCATGTTGTTCGGCACGTAGTAGGTCTTGTGGTAGTTCCGGACGTTGGTGATCGAGGGGTTTTTCAGGTGCTCCTGCGTACCGAGCACGGTCTGCGTGCCGTAGGGGTGGTTGGGGAACAACGCGGCGTCGAGGGTCTCCCAGACCTTGCGGCTGTCGCGCGTGAGCGACATGTTCTTCTCCTCGTAGATGGTCTCCAGCTCGGTGTGGAAGCCGCGGATCACGGGGTTGCGGAAGCGGTCGGCCTCGA